>DPVD01000096.1:0-26506 GCA_003526745.1 Candidatus Latescibacterota bacterium | reverse complement strand
ATCCGACTGGCGCAAGGACGGCCAGGCTGCGGGGCACTAGAGGTCGTCGTGAAACCGCTGCCTCTTCAGAGTCGTTCCCGCGTAGGCGAGGAGAAGCAGGGATCAGGCATACCTGCTATGGGCTCGCGGCATCACCAGACTCGGAGAAATGTTGACAGAACCTGAATACGATATCACTCGCAAGTCCAGACCGATCGTGATTGTGGACTACCAGGACCAATGGCCGAAGGAGTTTAGAGAGATAGGTGCCAGGATCCGAGAGACGCTCGGCGATGATGCGCTCAGAATCGACCATATCGGGTCGACATCCGTAGCTGGTCTCGCAGCGAAAGACATCATCGACATTCAGGCCACCGTCGCGGACCTGGACCTGTCAGAGACGTTCATTGAGAGTATGGTGAATGCGGGTTGGGTCTACCGTGAGGGGAATACGTCGGACGTCTTCTGTGGCCCCACGATGTCGGATGCTTCGCTATGGGAGAAGCGTTTTTTTTGCGAGGGCGAAGGACAGCGACGAGTCAATATCCACGTGCGCTGCGAGGGGCGACTCAACCAGCGCTACCCCATCCTCTTTCGCGACTTTCTCAGGTGCAACGAGACCGTCCGTTTGAGCTATGAACAGATCAAACGTCGGCTGGCGAGGATCTTTCCCGAGAACATCGACGGCTACCTCTATATCAAGGACCCACTGATGGATATCATCTTTGAGGGTGCGGAGATCTGGGCGAGAGAGACAAGCTGGGTGCCTGATTCGGATTTCCTTTGAGCGGGGTCAGCTAAAGCGGCCACCCGCCTCTCCTACCCAATCGAAACAGGCCCCCCACTCTCGGCTGAAGCATACGCCGCACAGAATATCTCCACCGACCGCTTCCCTTCTTCACCTGACACCACAGGCGGTGTCCCTTTCGAAATCGCTGAGACCATATCCTCCGCGATATCGGCAACCGTCTCCTCGATCTCGAACTGGCTCAGATCGACAGCTTCGTCATCCTTCGTGATGATCTCGATCCCGCGATTGCTGGCACCCTTGCCCTGCGCCCATCGCACGGTTCCCTCGGTCCCCGTGATCTCAATATTCGTTCCGAGGTTCGGATAGTTCGAGGTCGTTGTCGTGATTAGACCCCAGGCGCCACTCTCGAACGTGAGCTGTGCGATCGTCATGTCCTCGGTCTCGATGTCGTGCGTCTTTGTCGCACTCCGACCGTAGACCTCTCTAACCGGTCCCAGCAGCCAGTAGATCAGGTCGACGAAGTGCACGCCCTGATTCGCGATCGACCCACCCTCGGTCTCTTTTCGACTCCGCCAGGCGAGAGGGTATCCGCCGTTGTAGTAGCTCTGCTCACGCCACCACTTCATCTTCACATCGCCAAGGATCACGTCCCCAATCACGCCCTGATCAATCGCGGCTTTCAATCGCTGATTCTCCGGCGAGTATCTATTCCCGAAGTCAACGGCCAGTATCTTGTCTCGTTCCTGCGCCATCTGAATTGCCGCATCGCACTTCTCGACCAGAATATCCATCGGCTTGGTCACAAACGCGTGCTTCCCCGCCTGCATAACCTCGATCGCGTAATCGCAGTGCGTCCCACTCGATGTGTAAACACCGATCGCATCGATGTCGTCTCGCGCGAACATTTCCTTATAATCGGTCGTCCAGTCGCACCCGTGCTCCTCACCCTTCTCGCGTGCCTTTTCCTCCTGCAGATCGCACACGCACGTCAGGACCGCACCATCCGCTTCCATAATCTGCTCCGCCGCCTTCCGCCCGCGGCCGAGCCCCATTATTCCAAATCTCACATCTACCATATCTCTAACTCCAAAACTGTTCACCGTGTCTTCGAGTAGGCCCGAACGCAGTTCAGGGCGTAACAAGACCTGTCCCGAGCCTATCTAGAGAAGCCGGCACACGATGCCCCGCATTTAGTCGGTTTGTGTATCAACTGCTCTTCAGAAGCACCGTGATCCCGTTACTCCCCGCCTAGCTTGTATACGGCGACTCCTGTCTTTAACCTTCCTCCACTTCCAGAACTTCCATCTAGGCGCCTATTCACGCCAACCCTGATCGAGACACTCTTGCCGTGTCCTATGTGGTTCCTGCTTGGCTTTACGCCTTTACGTCTACCCAGCCACCGTCCTGCTCCAACGCGGACTCATACATCGCATCAAGAATGGCTCGGCTGACACGACCGTCTCGACCAGCTGCTGTTAGTTCGGCGCCATCACGGATCACGGCAGCAAAGTTGTCCATTGAGTTGAACCATTCCGGCTCATCTTCGACGGGTGCGTCGGTTCGCCACGCTCCGTCGTAGAACCACTTTGTCATCTGTGTCTCGAAGGGACCGCCTCCCGCTTCGAAATAGGCGCCCTTCTCGCCGTGCAACTCGTATTGGAAATACCAAGTAGACTGTGGATAACAAGTCGTGGCCGTATAGGTCAGCATATGGCCGTCATCATACTCCCAGACAGCCGTTCCCAGGTCTTCCGCCTCGATGTAGGGGTGATTCTGGTTCCAGACGGTCGATCTTACACGTGATGGAATACCTGCGGAAAAGGCAACCATATCGACGTAATGGATCGACTGGTTGGACAGCACACCGCCACCATCGAATTCGCGTGTACCTCGCCAGGCATTGTTGTGCTCGAAGTATGGCTTCTCGCGCTGTACCTTTAGGTGTAGGTTGCCAGCACGCAGCTTCCCGAGATGACCGTCACGGATTACCTTCTGGAGGGCACAGAACCCGGGCGTATGGCGCATCTCGAAATCGACGCCCAGCAACAAACCCTTTTCGTCGGCCTTCGCGATCATGGCGTCGCAGTTCTCTACGTTCGCGTCCATCGGCTTCGTCGTCAGGACATGCTTCCCGGCATCCAGCGCCTTCTCGGCGACCTTACCGTGGTTTCCGGTCTCCGTCATGACCATGATCACATCGACGTTGTCGTCTTCGAGCCAGCGGTCCATCTCTGTCGTTTGCGGCACATCGAAGGTGCCACCCGCTTTCTGCGCCAGTTCGGGAATCAGGTCGCATACACCAATGAGACGCGTGCCAGAGGTCTCTGTTAGCTGTCTTGCTCTGTTGAAGCCCATCCCCAGGCCGATCACGGCGAACCCGACAGGATCGTCGTGCCACGGACGCTTGAGACCCTTCCCCGACTTCTGGGTGACGACACCGCCCGGCGCTGCCGTTGGCCACGCACGCTGCATCGCGAGCACCGTCCGCTTAGACATCTCCTCGTTGCTGACGGATCGATCTGGATTGTGTGTCTCCACGCTGACAGGTCCATCAAGGCCACGATTGAGGAACAACTCGAGGACGCGCTCATAAGGGATCAGATCATCGCTCAGGCCTTCCACCGCGTAGCGAGCCTTGATGTGGAGCATGATCGACCCTGATATCATACGTTGCAAATAGGCGTCTCCATCGGCCGCCCACTCCTCGCTGCCCCAGTTGTTATGCGGATCCCAAGCGAGTCCCCACTCTGGCATATCCATCATTTGCAGCATCGCGAATACTTCGTCTGTTGTCGTTCCGCAGTTCTCGAACGCGAGAATCAGGCCCGCCTCCTTCGCTCGCTCGGCGAGTGGCGCAAACATGTCCCACGTCCGCTGAAGTTGATCGGGCTGCCTCGCAAGGGCACCCTGGCCGTCACTATATTTCTGCCAGAAGTAGAACGACCGGACCCGCCTACAATCCAGGGCACCGGCCGCCCGAATGATACCCTCGAGCTTCTCAGCTTCAGGTGCGCGCTCTTCAGGTCCAGGCTGATGTGATTTTGCGAGCGACGATTGAAGACACCCCACCTTCAGACCGTGATCGTCGAACAGCGTCTTGAGGTCGCTCAGCTGTCCATCGTCGAGCGTCTCGAAAGACTTTCCGTAGACACGTCCTCGCAGATCAACCGTGTCAAGGCCCCAAGACTTGATGATGGGTACGGCCTTTGTGATATCCATACCTAGCTCATCGGTGAAGATCGAAAGCTGCATAGCGTGGCGTCCTTTAGTAAATCGTGATGATCAGTTTGAACGCCACAAGATCTGCTCTTCACTGTTGGTGCACAAGCCACATCAGAAGCGTTGACCCCGTTTGTTCCTGAGGGTTTCTTCAACTCCATCAAATTCTTACAAAACACTCACGGGAGCTGGGATGAAAGGCGAGAACCGAACCTGGATGGTGCTGCGACCGGATGCCGACAACGTTGCGATCGCTCTGAAGGCTTTTGACACGGGTGACAGAATCGACCGTGTCGAGGCGACCGAGCCGATCAGACAGTATCACAAGGTGGCGCTGGAAGACATCGGCGAAGGCGAACCAGTATACAAATACGGGCAGATCATAGGCTACGCCACAGCGCCGATCGCAAAGGGCGCGTGGATACATACCCACAACCTCGGGATGGGCAAGCTAATGGAGGTCGATGTCACGGACCTCTGCTCGGACATCCCTGAAGACCCACCTTCCATCAGCGACCGCTACTTCATGGGCTACCGTCGACCCGACGGACGCGCCGGAACTCGTAATTACATCCTGATCGGAAGCACCGTGGACTGCTCTGCTCACGTGGTCGATCTCGTACTGCGCGAACTCGATGGCAAGAAGGACGTTTACACGCGCCGCTATCCTAACGTCGACGGTGTCGTCGGTCTGACGCACGACAGTGGATGCGGTTTGGTCACGCTCAGCGACGGCCATCAGCAGCAGAACCGGACGATCCAGAACCTGATGGAACACCCGAATGTCGGAGGACGTGCGATCGTCCAGCTCGGATGCGAGAAGGGACAGGCCGCTCTGATCTTCGGCGAGGACAACCTGATACCCGTTGACGGCCAGTCTGACGATGCCGAGCACGCTCTTCCGATGATCACGATTCAGGACACCGGTGGAACCTGGAACACGGTTGACCGTATTGTAGCCTTCGTCGAGCGAACGCTCCTGCCGCGCGCAAACCGACTGCGTCGAACGCTCATTCCGGCAAGCGAGCTCATCTTAGCCACACAGTGCGGTGGCAGCAACGCGAACAGCGGGTTCACCGGAAATGCGGCAATCGGCTACGCATCGGACCTTCTCGTCCGCAGCGGGGGGACAGCCTTCATATCCGAAACGACTGAAACCTTCGGTGCCGGTCACCTGCTGACAAAGCGAGCTCGAACACCTGAGATCGCTCGGGCGTATTTAGATCACGTCGATCGATACAGAGCCTACCTCGCCCGCGGAGAAGGTACACCCGAGAACAACCTCGCCCATGGCAACATCCAGGGAGGACTATCTACCGTCGCGGAAAAAGCCCTTGGTTCGATCGCGAAGGGCGGCACCACAGCACTCAGCTGGGTCTGTGACTACGCCGACCGGATCACCGACAAGGGATTCGGTTTCATGAACAGCCCAGCATTCGATCCGGCGTCCTGCACCGGCCAGACGGCGGCAGGCGCGCAGGTCGGGATCTTTAGCACCGGTGCAGGGAGTTGCTTTGGGGGAATCCTGACACCGTGGATGAAGGTGGTCAGTAACAGCGAAACCTTCGAGCGTGTCGAGGACATGGAGATAAACGCAGGCGGAATCGCCGAAGGTGTCGACAGCTTCGAAGACGTAGGTCGAGCGATCTTCGAGTACACGCTCGCGATCGCCAGTGGCGCTAAGACCTATAGTGAGAAGACCGGATACGCTGTCGTAAACATCTGGGACAAAGGCGTCGTCACCTGATTCACTTTGCGTTCAACGCTCCGCTCGGAGCTTCCTATATTCTGTGGTGTCCTGATAACGTGGGAAAATGAATGGTTGAAAACGGCCACATACCCGACCTGCTCTCCGAGTTCAACTCGACCTTCGAACCGAATACATCGAGAGTCGGGATCGTGCTCGCAGCGGGTCACGGCAAACGCATCCGATCCGAAACGTCCAAGATGCTCCATCAGATCTGGGGACGTCCATCGGCCCTGCGTGTGGCGACCGCCGCGCGTGAGGGTCTGGAGAGCCCGAATCAGGTCGTCGTTGTCGGCATCAAGGGAATCGATGTCATACGCTCGACCGGCTCTGAAAAGGGGCGTGTCTTCGCCTACCAAGAGAACCCAGTGATCGGTCTCCCTGGGGGAACAGGCGACGCTGTGCGCACAGCCCTCGACGCCTTCTGCGACACCGGGAAGAATCGAGACATCTATGTCTTTCCCGGCGACATGGGGCTCTTGTCCAGCCAGGTCGTCAACCGCTTCAGGGAAATCTTCGAGTCTTCCGGTGCAGACATGATGATGCTCACGGGTGAATACAGCGGCCCCGTCAGGACGAACTACTACGGGCGGATCCTGCGCGTCCCAGAGGAGGATGCGACCGGACAGTCGTCTGGAGACGATCAAGACCGCGTCATCGAAATCCTCCAACATCGCGACATCCTGGATCAGGATCCGGAATCCCTTTACGAGGTTGAATTCAACGGGCGGACCCACGCCTTCCACAGACAGACACTCCTAGAAACGCGCGAAATCGATACCCTGACCTTCGCCTTCAAGGAGGCAGCGCTCCGCCAACACATAGCCGAGCTCACAACCGACAACGCACAGGGCGAACTCCAGCTGACGGATCTCGTTCACCTGTTCAATCAAAACGGTCTCGTAGTCCGTGCCACGATGGCCGAACAAGAAGAGGACATCCTCGCGTTCAACGTCAAGAGCGTCTGGCGGCAGATGGAATCGATCGCACGGTCCCGTGTGTACGAAATACTCCGCGACACGATCACCATCGTCGATGAAGAAGACTTCTACATAGCGGACGAGGTCGTCGCCCAGATCCTGGCACTCGACGAGGCACAGGGCCCGACCGACATCGTGATCGGAAAAGGCGCCCACATCGGACCGGAAGTGGAGCTCAACCGACGGGTGCACATCGGTGATCGAAGCGAACTAACAGGCCACATCGTGTTGGGTGAGGACGTTCAGATAGGCGCGGGTGTCGCGATGAGCACGTATCCAGACCAGACGCTCAAGCTCGGAAACGGGGTCCAAGTACTCAGCCGGAACATCCTAAAGGGAAACCTGCAGATCGGGGCCAGAAGCAGGATCGAGTCAGGGGTGATCATGACTGGAAGCGATGAGCATCCACTACGCACCGGAGAACGAGTCACCGTCAAGGGCACGAGCTACATCTACGGTTGCACCGTCGATGACGACCTGTTCATCGAACACTCCGTCATCCAATGCAAGCACGTAAAAGCAATTCATAACTCCAACGGCTCGGTTCAACCCGTTCGCTACGTCCTCCCAGATCCCGAAGGCCTCAACTCTATTACAAACCTATAACCGTTCATCCTGCCTGCAAGCCCAGGTCGCCCTTGCTTTCATCCTGAATCAACATCTCGACATCTACCCGATCATCGCTGTCTTCACTCGCCAAGAATATGCCGAGAACATCGCCACCCTCGACGTCGAACTGACCCCCATCGAAATGCCCTAGCTCGACCTCAAGATCGACAGCCTGTAGTTTTGTCCCGTTGACTACTTTGCCGTAGTCTGCAGAATCGAGTTCATTGTCAAATCTGCTGACGTCGGAAAAATCTTCATCCCTATGAGGAGCACGGCGACGAGTATCCATCCTTTTGCTTCTGGAGCGGGCGGAGACCATCCTCTAGACTGGTTTCCACCCAACCCCTTGAGCTGGCAGCCACCTCGTCGCAATTGCCAGCAACTGTCTGCTGGAAAACCCCATCACGGAATGATCATTTCCTTTCCCTTTACTTCTTCGCGCCTTGATGTTGATGCCTTTCCTCTCGTCCGAATTGCGCAGCTCCTTATCCCCGCTTATTTTTCGGCTCTAGCCCAGCGAGAGGAGGAACCTTGTGGCCCCGACATTCAAACAGCTCACAAACTGGTTCATCGAGACAGGAGCCGATTCAGTTTCACACACCAAGAAGGGTTATCTGACCCACGCTATCGGCGTCTATAACGGCCTCAAAAAATGGGGTTACGACGAAGGCTTTGCACGCTCCGGCCTCTTCCACTCTATCTACGGCACCCAAAAATTCCAAGGGTTCACACTCTCTCTCGACCGACGCGGCGAGATACGCAATCTGATCGGTGACTATCCAGAACGTCTGTGCTATCTGAACAGCCTGATGCAAAGAGAGACACTCTACAGTCAGCTCTCTGACAACAGAGAGTCCTACGCGATCGAAAATCGGGAAACCAGCGAACTGATGGAACTCGATCGCCAGACCTTCGACGATCTTTGCACGCTTCACCTGTGCGACTGGCTCGAGCAGGTGGAACGATCGGACACGTGGGACTTCCAACGCAGTGAGTTCCGCGCCATCGCCGATAGGCTGGGTGGCGTGGCTAAACAGAACTACGACCGAGTCTTCGCCCGCGAACCCGTCAGCTAGCAGAACGCGGCAATTACTCCGGTGATGGCGTCACCGCGCAAAGCGCGGCGACGAGCAGTCAGGCCGATCATTTTATCGGTGGCCAGAATACACCGTGAATTGCTTGCTGAATACCCTCTTTAGTGGCCTTACGTGTCTATAGTGGCCAGCTTCTTCCTTTAAACAGGAACAATTCTTGAAACCCAACATCATCCTCATCAACTGTGACGACCTCGGCTACGGCGACCTTGGCTGCTATGGCGCGGAGCTGAACAAAACGCCCGCCCTCGACCGTATGGCCGAAGAAGGCACACGGTTCACCGACTTCTACATGGCCTCGCCTGTCTGCTCCCCCTCCCGGGGTGCCATGATGACGGGATGCTACCCGCCACGAATTGGCTTTGGCGAGTTCGACGATCGCTGGGTGCTCTTTCCGGGCATGCCGATTGGGCTGAATACGAGCGAGGTCACCGTCGCAAGCCTACTGAAGGACGCGGGCTACGCGACGAAGATCGTCGGTAAGTGGCATTGCGGAGACCAGAAGGAACATCTACCGACACGACACGGGTTCGACTCCTACTACGGGATCCCATACAGCAACGACATGGGGATCCAGAAGGAGGACGATACTTATCCGCCCCTCCCTCTTCTGAGGGACGAGATGGTGATCCAGGCACAGCCGGACCAACGAGGAATCACGGAACGTTACGTGGAGGAGTCCGTCCGGTTTCTCCGAAAAAGTGTCAAAGAGGAAACGCCCTTCTTTCTGTATCTCGCTCACATGCACGTCCACCTCCCCCATTACCCGCCGGAGCGGTTCCTTAGTGAGTCTCAGAACGGACCGTATGGCGGCGCCGTCGCTGCGATCGACTGGGCGACAGACTGCCTGCTACACGAACTCCAGGCGCTATGTATCGACGAGAACACGATCGTTCTGTTCACAAGCGACAATGGATCTCGGATGCAGGGACAAGGCGGTAGCAACGGACTACTCAGAGGGATCAAGGGCACGACGTGGGAGGGCGGGATGCGCGTACCGCTCATCGCAAGATGGCCCGGGAAGGTCCCCGCAGGCCGCGTGTGTAACGAGCTGACGTTGTCCCTAGATCTATGCCCGACTCTCGCCACCCTTGGAGGATCCGAAGCACCGAGCGACAGAATTATAGACGGCAACGACATTCGACCAATTCTGTTCGACGACGAAGGTGCCGAGGCGGAACACGAAGCCTTCTTCTACTACAAACGAAACACGCTTGAAGCGGTACGATCGGGAAAGTGGAAACTCCACCTGCGTCGGGAGAAGCCCAAGGAGAAGGGCAACCCGACGATCGATCGAGGTGCCGAACCAGAGACAGAGGAGTTGAACGAGCTCTACGACCTCGATGCGGATATCGGTGAGACGAAGAACGTCTACAACCAGCATCCTGACGTTGTGGCGAACCTCAACGCCAAAGCGGAGGCCTGTCGACAGGACATCGGGGACAGTGCGCTCGGCATCGAAGGTGCGAACATCAGACCGGCAGGCCGGGTCGAGAACCCGGTCACGCTCACGGATCTCGATCCCGAGCACCCATATATGATTGCGATGTATGACCTGAAGGAGCGCGGATGAACAGTCGGGATCCGATCTAAGTAGCAATAGTCCTCAAGCGTCGACTCCCATCCGCCAGTCAAACACTCGAAACCCTTCTGCTTGCCTCAGAGTCACCGATATCCTTACGTAAAGCCCTCAGTCACTCACCACAGAACGACAAGGAGACAGAATGGCCGTAATCCAGCCAACCCCCGAGCACGTCCTCGACGAGGACACTCGAGAGCAGCTCAAGCGGGTCAACACGACAGCCGTCGTCGATGTACTCGCTCGGAATGGATACGACGCGCGCTATACCTACATGCCGAACCTGCAGACCATGAACCCGGGCAAACGTCTCGTCGCGCGCGCGGTAACAATCCGCTTCGTCCCATCACGTCCGGACGCAGATGCCGAGAAACCACAGGACGAGGAATCTCCGGAATACGCTGGATTCGAGCTGGCCGGTCCTGGTGACGTCATCGTGATGGAGTCGATGCGCACGAAGCTGATGTCGATAGGTGGCGACATCAAGTTCCTGAGGCTCAAGCAGCGTGGCGTTGATGGTCTCATCTGCGACGGCGGCATCCGTGACATGCACACGGTCAAAGACTACGGCATCACGCTCTGGGGATACGGGAAGACATCGAACCTCGGTACCCGCGTTGGTACTCCCTATTCCACGAACGACTCGGTCAACGTAGATGGCATCCTGATCCGCCCCGGCGACTACATCGTCGCAGATGATGATGGTGTCGTCGTCATTCCCCGCGCAGTTGCCCCAGAGATGGCGAAAAAGGCGATCGAATATGACGATCTCGAAGAGTGGATTCGCAGAAGGCTCGATGAGGAGCATCTCTCACCAGGCAAGTACTATCCGCCGGACGAAGAGACCTACGAACTCTACAAGAAGTGGAAAGCCGAGCAGCCCAATCCGCACGAACACAGCCAGAGCTAGCTCATGCAAGTGTGCATCGTTCATCCCCCTGCCTTGCCGAAGCTTGCAGCGTAAGCAGGAGTGCAGCGTAGCGGATTGTATCGGGGGACGGTTCAAGCGCATTCAGGGAAGGCGGAGTCGGAGATCTCTTTCGACTCCGCCTTTTTCATGCCATCCTGTGACCGTGCCCGTCTCTGCTCTGTTACGGGTAGAAACCTTTTTCCGCCAAGTGATGAAATCAAATGGCAGACAGACCGCTACACTACCAGACCATCACCCACGTCTCGGAGATGCTCGCATCGCGCGCGATCACTTCTGTCGACCTGACGCGTCACCTGCTCGACCGGATCGAAGCACTCGACGGCCAACTCAAGAGCTACGCGACTGTGATGACCGAGCGCGCCATCGAATCGGCCGAACGGGCGGACCGCGAAATCGTCTCAGGAAAAATCCGTGGTCCGCTGCACGGCGTGCCGATCGCGGTCAAGGATCTATGTTTCACGAAAGGTGTTTCGACGATGGGCGGCAGCCAGGTCCTGTCGGATCACGTCCCTGAATACGATGGAACCGTTGTCCGCAAGCTCAAGGCAGCGGGTGCCGTTCTGCTCGGAAAACTGAACCTGACAGAAGGTGCGATGGGCGGCTACAGCCCTGCCTTCGACGCTCCCCTAAATCCCTGGGCATCGGACCGATGGGCTGGCGCATCATCCAGCGGCTCTGGCGCAGCAACATCAGCAGGTCTCTGTTTTGGATCCCTTGGCAGCGATACAGGAGGATCGATACGCTTCCCAGCCGCCGCCTGCGGGACCGTCGGTCTGAAGCCGACGTGGGGTCGCGTCAGCCGGTATGGCATACTCCCGCTGGCCGAGTCGTTGGACCACGTCGGCCCCTTGACTCGCTCGGTTGCCGATGCAGGAATCGTCCTGCAGGCGATCGCCGGGCAAGATTTGAATGATCCTACATCACTCTCCGATGCCGTTCCAGACATGCTCGCAAATCTGAACAGGGGTGTCGGAGGTATCCGCCTGGGTTTCGACGAGCGATACGTGACGCAGGACATCGACCCGGAGATGGCAGCATCGGTCGTCGACGCGATCAAAGTGCTGGAGGGCTTGGGTGCTGAACTCGTCGAAGTCGAGCTGCCGAACATGGACCCCTATGTCGATGCCTGGAAGATCCTCTGCTCGGCCGAAGCAGTGGCCGCCCACCGGAAGACCTACCCGTTGCGACGTAAGGACTACGGGCCCTGGTTCCGAGACTGGCTCGATCTCGGAGCAAGCATAACAGCCGCGGAGTATGCCGAAGCCAACACGCTCAGGCTCGAATCGAACGGACACGTTAGACGCGTCTTGCACGATATCGACATCCTCGTCTGCCCATCGATGTCAGCTCCCGCACATCCCGTTACCCGTGAAATCCTGTATGGCCCGCTCCCGGAGGATCGAGTTGCGCGATTCCAGCGCTTCACCGCGCCTTTCGACTACAGTGGCTCTCCGACCCTATCGATTCCGACGGGCCTCTCGAACGACGGAATCCCACTGAGCCTTCAGCTCGTCGGGAAACACCTGTCAGAACCGCTGCTTATACGGGTCGGTCACTCATACGAGAAGACAACCAACTGGCCAAACCCTCCGGATTTTTCCTGATCGACGAGCTGTAGACACGAAAGGAAACACGATGGAAGGAACCGATCCTGACCTGCTTGCTGACAAAGTCGTCTGGGTGACCGCTTCGGCGCGGGGCCTGGGACGCGCAATCGCGGAGAGACTGGCTCGCTGTGGTGCGTCGATCGTCGTACACTCGCGATCCGAGAAGACTGCCGCCGAGTTCGGCGAAGCACCTTCGACATCCCACGTCGCCAAGGAGATGGCTGCCATCGGCAATCCAGTCACGACCGTTTTTGCAGATGTGTGCGATGCTACCCAGGTCAACCAGGCCGTGCAGCAGATCGAATCGGATCTCGGACCGATCGACATGCTCGTCAACAACGCTGGCGGAGACATCGCCGCCGAAGGCGACAAGCCTGACCCAAACAACAGCTATGGAATCAAACCGGAAGATGTCCAGTCGATCGTGGACCGCAATCTAATCACGACGATCGATTGCTGTCGAGAAGTCGTCCCGAAGATGATTGAACGGGGCGGTGGCCGCATCGTCAACATCGGCTCGACCGCAGGGTTCATCGGACGCTCGAACGGTGTTATCTACGCTTCGGCAAAAGCCGCGCAGGCGAACTACACACGCTGCTTAGCCTCCGAGCTGCGCGGAAACAACATCACCGTGAACATGGTCGCTCCGGGCGGATCTCTGAGCGCACGTTTCCTCGCAACCCGTCAGGCCGATCAGAATTACCTAGACGCAATGGACGAACCGACACTTCTACGCTATGCGACCCCTGACGAGATAGCCGCTGCGGTTCAGTTTTTCCTGTCTCCTCTAGCGAACTTCGTGAGTGGTCAGATCCTTAGAGTGGATGGTGCAAATCAGCTGTGTGCGGCGTGAATGGCACCGTGTCTTCGCATAGAACTGCGTAGCCGTCCGTATCGGGTAACCGGCTTAGGGGGCACTGTGTATTGCCAGCTGCTCTGGATTGCATGGACCTCACCCTATTCCGCTTCGTCAGGAGAGGGATTGGTTCTGTAATCTTGATGTCTTAGGGGTTGAACGCTTTCACCAGGAGGTATATGAACGAACAGATTAAACACGCACGTGATATTGCGATCAGAATCCTAAACCCGAGCAAAACCGAACTTGAGCACGGACTCGCCATTCACAAGGAGTCCGTTGTCGTCGAATCCTACAGCCTCGGTGTGATGGCCCCGCTGGACGGCAAGCGCCTCGCACAGAAGATTGAAGACGGCGCGACCGACATCGAGCTGCAGGATCTCAGTGAGGACATGCGAATGACGGGATGGGCCGACCGACCCGAGCTCAGGCAGGAGTATCGAGAGATCTGGGAGGCTTCGGGTGTGACCTGTTCATTCCAGAATGCCGGCGAGGAAGGCAACGACCCGCTGCGCCTGCTCAAACGTCTCGCCCGTCATACATACGTGACGGACAAGCTCTCTGACACGATGATGCGTGCGGTTCATCCTGATGAGATCGTCATTGCAAAGCAGAATGGCAAGGTCTGCCGCTACCTGACCGGGAACGGAATCCCGCTCGCTGGTAACCAAACGAACACGCAGGAAGAGCTTAGGTTCATCCGCGTTTTCTACCAGCTCGGAGTCCGGATGATGCACCTGACCTACAACCGCCGGAATCCGATCGGCGATGGATGTGGCGAGCCCGCTGATGCGGGGTTGAGCGAATTTGGCAGAGAAACGGTCAAGGAGATGAATCGTGTCGGTGTCTTGATCGACATCGCCCATTCGGGGCGGCAGACCGGGCTCGACGCCGCAGCCGCATCGGAGCGACCAATCGTCATCAGCCACTCCTGTGCTGCGAGCCTGAGCAACCACATCCGCTGCAAGGATGACGAAACGATCCGCGCTGTCATTGCCACCGGGGGTACGATCGGAATCACCAACGTCCCCTATTTCCTTGGAGGCAAGGGTGACATCCGAACAATGCTCGACCACATCGACTACGTCGCAAAAACCTTCGGCACCGACCACGTCACCATCGGAACAGACAGTAGCTACAGCTCTCAGCTAACAGCCGCTGAAGCAGCAAAGGTACCGAAGACACGCAGTATCCGTGAACGCTGGGAAGCATTGTGGCCGGAGGGATCCCGCGCGCATAGCACCGAATGGCGGCAGGAGCACCAGATTCAGAGCCTGATGTGGACTAACTGGCCGATGATCACCGTCGGCCTTGTCCAGCGCGGCTACTCCGATACCGATATCCGAAAGATCATCGGCAAAAACATCCTGAGAGTCTCCCGCGACGTCCTCAGCTAACCGTGGTGGAAAACCTTTCATCCCGAGTGCCCGCCGCAGGGGAGTATATCGGAGACGAATAGTCCAGCGATTGCTCGATCGCCCAGAGGACGAATACAGATGCCGACCATCGCCTTAGCCTCCTATAACCCCGTCAAACGCGACTCTACACTCGCAGGCTTTAACAAGATGTTCCCCCTCGACGACTGGGAACTCAAAAGCATTGACGTCCCATCCGGCGTCTCTGACCAACCCCAGTCTGACGCGGAAGCGCTTCGGGGAGCCACTCACCGCGCTCTGTCCGCCTCCGAAGCATTGGAGGCGGACTACTACGTCGGCATAGAAGGCGGTATCGAAGACACGGGCACGATGACCACCTTCGCGTGGGTTATTATCCAATCGTATGGCACGGTGGGCAAAGCCCGAACGGGCACGCTCTTTCTGCCCGAGAAGGTCGCACGTCTGGTTAGGGAGGGAAAAGAACTGGGTGAAGCCGACGACATCGTGTTCGGGAAGGAAAACTCGAAACAAACTTACGGTGCAGTCGGTCTATTGACAGGAGACGTGATCGATCGCACGCGCTTTTACGAAGATGCGGTTGTTCTAGCCCTGATACCCTTCAGAAACCCGGACCTCTACCGATGAAGCTCACAGGGCCCCATCTCTGCGCTGAAACCACATACGAGTATGATGCCAAACCTGAAACGATTACCTAGCGCCTTTTCGGCGTCTGTAAGCGCGTCACCAGAAGTGTGTTGAGCGACGACTCTGCGGGACGTGTGGTTTGCCCCTGTTCACGGTCAGGAATCGCTCTGTCTGGATTCGTTCGGGATCGTTGGAGAACACGGAGAATCTCAAACTCACACGCGAAATCTGCCGCGAAGTAACCACGCCCTGGTCCAATATCCTTGACGACTTGGACAGCAATGAACAGAATATCCGGCCATCATCCTGAGCGCAGCAAGGGATCATGCGCAGGCCTGCAGCGGCCTCGCTTGCTAGGCTTCAAAAGGGATGGTCCAGAACTCAAAAAGACCCTTCGCGCTGCTCAGAATGACATGACCACGAAAACCCGGTTCTCCGCAAACTCGCCAGCCTCCAGATACTCTTCCACCGGCTTATCATAGTAGTCTCCCCCCCCCGGATACCCGCTCGTCCCGTCGAAGTACATTATCGTGGGCACACGCCCCGCTTCTATCCGGTTCGCACCGACGGCGTTCTCGATATTCGGACTGTTGAAGCTCTGACCCGGTTCTATGACGGTCTCGATCTCGCTCGTCAGTCCGCGATCCGAAGTCCTCAGAAGAACGAGCCTCTGGTCGTTCCTTTCGACCATCCCCATCGCTCGCGACGGCTTACCTTGGATCCACTCCTCGTTGTAGACCGATAGCGTGACCAAGACATAGACCATTCCATCGGTATCAATTGTGCCTTTAGCTTCCGTCACACGCATGTCCGGCCAAATTTCTTCCAACGCCGGATGGAGTGCCTGCCGGTGCTGTTTCCCATCATTGCCCATAGTGGTCAGGAACAGCTGTCCCGCTGCCTCTCGATGCGAGAGATGAACGATCGTCGGTCTACCCCGAAAATCCAGGAGAATGCCGCAATTCGCATCCACCATCCTAGGCAGCTGCTCGACGCGTGACTCAATGCTGCGTCCCAGCACATCCATGCCCTCGGGACTAGCGGGTATCTCGATCGGCGTCCCGTCTGCCTTCTGCCAACTATGGCCTGCATCTGGACTCCAGCAGTAGCACGAGGCCATGTGGAACCCTCGTCCAGCCTCATCTTCGCCTTCATAGAAGTCAATAGCTGCGTGCAGCGAGCCTGCAGGACCAACCACCATCTGCATGTGAAACGCGCCGTATGCATCACGGTACTCGGTTGCGTTCTTAACGATCCTGCTCCGCAACGACCATGGCTCACCCTTCGGCATGGTATAGAGATCAACGCCCGCGTGTCGGTTGGCCCTCAGTGTCAGGAGGAGCGTGTCCTCCGAATCGCACACGATCACCGGATAGGTGCCCTCCCCAATTGGCTCGGGAGCCAACCACGAGCTGCTGTCGTTCGGGTAGGTCGACCGTCGCCACGTCACAGGTGAGTTGTGACCGCCAAGCACGACGTGCAGAAATCCCTCACTGTCCATAGTCACGATCGGGCGCGCGTGGTTGTCCAACCCCTGACCAAGCGTCACCGGCTCCGACCATACCGCATCACCATGATCGAATGTCCGAATCCTGTTGCGATATCCCTCCCGACTGATATCCTGCCAAACAACGTGCGTCCTGCCGTTGAACGTCACGATCTTGTTTCCATCACCGACAGTGGCACGCTCGCTTCCGATTACCGATATCGTCGTTGACTCAAACACGTCGCCCGCCTCCTCTCGTATGATAGATGACGAAGTCGACCAGATCCTGATCCTGGAAGAAGCCGGGCCACAGACTGTGACCTTCGCCCTCTGCGACTTTAAGGGTTACCCGGCCCCCGAGTGACTTGTAACGGTCGGCCAGCAGCCCCGAGTTCCCTTCGATCGGAACGACCAAATCCTTATCACCGTGGATGTGATAGATCGGCACGTCTGCTCCCGCCAGCGGTTCCAGTCTGTCTACAGGATTGTGATCCTCCAGACAGCCCAGCAACTCCTCTTCGGTCATCCCATAGGCTTTGCAGGCATCGGTCGTGCCGGGATAGCTATCGAGGCTGCACACGGGATATATCCCCGCAATGCACGACACCAATGTCGGATTCTCAGCAGCCCAGTTGTAGAGCATCAGACCTCCGCGGCTCCTCGAGAGAAGAGCGGGTCTGTGACTGTAGCCCAGTCCTTCGGTCAGATAACCGAACAGGAATCCGAAGATTCGTCGCCCCTCGGGATTGCCATGAGACTCACCGACGTCAATTCCCGCGACAGAAAGCCCCGCTTCTACAAACCGCTCGAACAGCCAACGCTCGTTCTCGTCGGGATAAGCTGGCAGGGTCGGCGCATACCAGACCCAATCTCTGGTGTCGGTATTCTCCGGCGAGATCAGAAATGCGGAACATCCTTCGACCTCGAACAGTTTCCCTTCACCCGGGAGTTTCTGCATATCCTGTAGCATTCGATTCATATCCCCGAACCCAACGAAAGTCGCGATGCACATCCCACGCAATCCCGAACAACTGACCCCAAAAGGCTGACAACTTTACTCTCCTCTTCGGTGAGGCTACACTCAATGGCCCTCCTCGCTCGATCCTGCCCCGTTTCGCTTATCTCAACGATTGAGGCAATGCCGTTTTCACCCGAACAGATTCAGATGCATATTGACATGCTTCTGCCGCGATGCATCTCCGCGATCGAACACAACCTCGCGGACAACCTGACCCCCTAACTGCAACAATAATGAAACCGAACCACCTGAAAGATTGCGAGACGCGATGAACATGCTGCTTCGCAACATCACGATCGACGAACTCGCCCGGATCTTTGCTCGACACGCCGACCGGTCCCCCGTTCCGTTCCTCTCCGATGCGGCTTCCCTACGGCAAGCCAGGCAACTGGCAAAGAAGAACGGGCTATGGGACGACATCACAGACAATTTCGATCCTGCATCCGACATTCCGGTCATCAGACGATCGGACTTCCGTCAATACCAACGTGTCGGGGATCGGGTCCGACCACAGCAGGTTGATGCCGAGCGTCTGAGGGACCTGCTGCTGGCCGCTCACGCACTCTGGCTCGAACATCCGAAAGCAGATGTCGAGTACCTGCAGGATCTGCTCTGGTCCTACTGCGACAACTACACCTGGGTCCGCGCCGCACACGAAGGCTGTTCGATCGACCTTGGATCCGGAAAACTTGCGACTCTTTTCGCGGAGATCCTACAGATCCTCGGCGATCGGATCGAGGAAGAGGTCACCGTCCGGCTACGCTCGGAGATCGACAGACGCATCTTCCAGAACTACTGGAATCAGCACCACACGCATGACTTCTGGAAGACCGTTCGCATGAACTGGAACCACGTCTGCAACGGCTGCCTCATCCGGACGGCGCTGATGGAACTCGAAGACCCACGGGAACTTGCGCTGATGACACACGCGGCGATCCAGAACCTGACATACGCGTTAGATGGATTCTCAGATGACGGCGGATGTGAAGAAGGCCCTGGCTACTGGGGATTCGGATTCGGTCACTACCTATACGTCGCACACGCGCTCCACTCAAAGACAGATGGCGAGATAAACATAATGACCAACCCCAAGGTCGAACGCATCTGTCGCTACCCTCTCGCCGCGTATATCGACGGCAAGCATCGCTCAACCTTCGCCGACTCGGGCCACGGATACATCCCGTCGCGAGTCGCGATTACCGTCAACGAGTTCCACGACTTGCCTGAGCTCTACGACTTCTGCCCGCTCCACGAGGACGGAACGCTCCAGCTCGAGATCGAGGATCACAGCCTGATGCACGACCTCGCAATTTACAATAACGCGAAGGCGCCTCAAAAGCCAGACGACCGCGACTACATCTTGGAGGATCTGGGTCAGGTCAAGCTGCGCGGTGGATCAGACCATAAGCAGATGACCGTGATGGCCATCGCCGGTCACAACGGCGTGCCACACAACCACAACGACATCGGAAGCTTCATCGTGCACAGGGGAAGCCGAATCCATCTCGTGGATCCGGGAGGACCGAAGTACCGGAAAGACACCTTCGGACCGAAACGCTACGAGATCCCCTACTGCAGTTCCTACGGTCACTCGCTCCCAGTGATCAACGGCCGACTGCAACAAACGGGTTCGCAACACCACGGTGTGCTGTCAACAGAGAATCTGAATGGCGAGGGCGACAAACAGATCGTAATAGACATGACAAAGGCCTATCCACGCGGAACCGTAAAGCGCCTCGTTCGTACGTTTATCCTCGATCCGACTTCTAACACGCTCGTACTGCAGGATGACTACACGTTTACCAAACCGCCGAGCTCGATTGAGGAGGCCTTCATCACCTTCGACAAGGCAATAATCGCCAAAGATGGACAATCAGTCCGAATCGGCACGAAACAGAACGGCCTCACAGTAGAGCCCGTCGACATAGACGGTCGCTTCGAGATCGAGCGCCTGGAAGAAGCCGCCAAGACAGACGGCAAAAACGACGAAGTCATCACCCGAATCACCTTCACCCTTGCGAGTCTATCCAAGCAGATGCTGCTGCGATTCCGAATAAGCTGAAACCTAGTTTGTCATTGGTGGTTTGGGCGGGCAGCCCAACGGGGCGTTGCGCAAATAGCCACGGGCTCGCCGACTGAGGGCCGCGCAGACGGAAGCTCGTGGTAAACGCACCAAGACATCGAGAAGCCGCTGTATGCATTCTGGGCTGTCAGTAGTACGGTCTCGGTGCCCAATACCTTCTCTTTTGCCCTCTAAACCGAATAAAGGACACACCACGAACCTGGGCGCCTTCTCCGTCAGCCTACCGTCAACGACATCCAAGTGTCGAAGACCTTCTAACCGAATCTAGGCTTCGAGCTCTCCGGTCGCGACGAATCCCAGAACTGGCTTATCCTTAGACACGGAAACTGCACGTTCGGATTATTCTAAGAGATGTTCGAAAGGAACATCCTGACTTTCAATCCCGGATGGGACCAGAACGCATCGACCGTCGCCGACTATACCAATGTCCGTGACCTCCCACAGCGAGCTGACGTCAAAGGGCATCGACATCGACTCAGAGATCAAGGAAGAATCGGGCCCTGCAAGCTTCCTGATCGTCGATTCCGATGTGAACCCGATCCTCATCGACCAGCGCGCCTAGCCAAGGGATCGCATGAAGCACGAATACATCTTCATCAAACGTGTCTACGATGACGCCCCAATCCAGCCGGTCGTCCTCGTACATGGGCTTAACGGCAAAGCCGAGGGCATGCTGGATCGCTGCATCGAACACATCGACCGACACCTGAAAATCAACACACTCCTCGTCCTACCGACCTACACCGCGCCTTACCAGTTCCTGGGCGACGGTGAGGACAAAGAGCTCCTGTCCGAGATCCGTCGGTTCACGCGAGAGCGATCATCCTACCATCAGAAGCTCTGCATCTACGGCTTCTCGGCAGGCGCTCAGTTCGCACACCGATTCACCTACGTACATCCTGACAAGGTCGCCTGTGTGGGCGTCTTCTCTGCCGGTTCCTGGACCTATCCGGACGGGACCTATTCGGATCACCCCGGACAACCCGGCTACGTCAAAAAGAGTCCCTACAACACACCCTATGTATATCACGTCTCGACCCGAAAGGCCAAAAGGGGCATCGCCAACGTCAGATGGTTCACCGGCTGTGGCCGTCAGGACGTGCGATACGAACGAACGAGAGCTTTCTTCGCCAGTCTTAGGCAGGATGTACCTGACGCCAGATTCATCTCGTTCAACGCCGGTCACCGCGCAACCGATCACGTCTACAAAACCGTCTTCACTGCATTCCGCGAAACCGCACAAACCGCCTGATCACCACTGGAGGTGTCCTTGAAAAGACTCCCGCTGATCCTTGCCCTGATCCTCCTGATCGGGGGCTGCAGCATCGCTCGCAAAGAGGAACCAGTTTGGTTCCCGGCCAAGGTCACCCGCATCAGCAAGGAGTACGCAAACATCAACACGAACATCGCCGAACCCCAACTCTCCGAACACGGCATCCTCCAGGGCGTTCTCTTCAACGTCCGCTTCAAGGACCGCATCGTCGCCCCACGGATGGCCAAAACCTACACCGACGTCGACCGTGGCAGGTGGGTCGCCTTGATCGACGACGGCAAACTCCAGATCGCCATCAGCTTCGGTCACGCGGCGACGGATATCAGTTGTAAGGAGGGGGACGTAGTGTATATACAAAGTCAGAAGTAGAAGCGGGTGTTAGATGCGGGGGTGCCACACGATTCCTCTCGGGATGTTACATCAGCCGGGGCCTTCTCTCCCAACCATCACAACTGGTTCGAAGAACTCAAAGCAACGCGTATGTTGTCCGCCCTCACCCTGATCACTTCATAATCGTCCTTCTCCTCCCAGACACGAGAGAGATTGCCCATCCCCCGTGATTACCCTACGGGTCTGTTCGGAACCGGTTCCGTAGGTCTTCTAGTTCCGTATTGTCAGGGACCTTGCCCCGAGCGAAGTAAAAGGGCATTCTCCTTTGCCCTCCGTGTCCTCTGCGGTTATAGGTTTCCGTATCTTCCGTGTTCTCCGTGACCGGAAATTCCTTCCTTTGTCCCGGAAAATTCCTCCGCCAAATCCTTGACTATCCGGTAGGTGAATCCTACATTCAACTCAGTTATATACAGGACTTTAGCGTCTGTCCCCCTACTTTGGATTCCCCTTTGCTTCCGACACCCCAAGACCCATCCAAGCGGAGCGCACTGCATTGCCCGGCCCAAGAGGGAGCCACCGAATCGCCCCCAGCAGTCCCGTGGCTGCGGGTCAGGCACCACCGATACCCGCCGGCAGATCGACAGGACTTCCTGGCGCATATGGAGGCGCACCTCCGGCTCAGTCATCCCCGATGGATGCGTACCCTGCCGAGGACGTTCCCCCATCCCTTAAATAAGGCTAATACCGTGTCTAAACTCTGTGAGAAGATTGCGGGCCTACAAAGCATCGCGAAGCATCAGGCCAAGCAGATTACCGACCAGCTCGAGGATCCGGCAAAGCTGATTTCTACGCTTCGAGATCAGGTCAAAACCGTCACTTCGCTCCAGAAATGTGTCGCCGACCTCGCGAACACTAGGGAAGGCCTGACGCGTCCCTTGCTTGACGAGCTCAAACGCACCTCCAAGGAGCTCGTCGACATCACGGACCAGACCCACAAGGACTCCACGCTTAGGGGTATCCGGCTTACCCCCAAAGTTCACAAGATCAAGGGCGCGCAGTCCCGACCATAAATGAGCGACGCCAAGAACAAGGATCGCCCAAGCAGCGAGAACGAAGATGCGCATGAGGCCGAGGCCTTCGCCTCTTCCTATGTAGCGTTCAACGAGGCACTATCCAAGCTCGAAACTTCACACAAGAGCCTCGAGTCCCATTTCGACTCGCTCAACCAAGAGCTTGAGGAGACTAACCGTCAGCTGCAGACTAGCCTCGAAGACAAAGAGCGTCTCACCGCCTACCTACAGAATATCCTCGAGAGTTTGGGAACTGGCGTCATCGCCGTCGATCCGACCAATCAGGTCACTCACTGCAACGCGGCGGCAGCCGAAATGCTGGGACGGGATGTGGAGGCTATACTCGGTAGGAGCGCGGAGCACGCACTCGGTGATTCCTCCGACCTTCTAGACTTGACCGTCCAGACCGGGCAGAGCGTCGATAAGGAACGCGTCCTGACAACGATCGAAGGGTCGGAGTTCCCCGCGCGTTTCAAGACAGCCTGCCTGACGGACTCCGAAGGAGAGGTGATCGGCGGTCTTGGCATCTTCGAAGACATCACGCAAATCCGCGAACTGGCCGATGCGGCGAGCCGCGTGAGCACGCTGACGGCCTTGGGAGAGATGTCAGCCACCGTTGCTCACGAGATCCGGAATCCGCTTGGCGGGATCGGCGGCTTCGCAGAAGTCCTCAGCCGAAAGCTCGATCAAAGCGACCCGCGCAGACAGCTGATCACTCGAATCCTCGAAGGCATCGACCGGCTCAACAGTGTCGTGTCGAACCTGCTCAACTACACGCGTCCGACGCAGCTGACCACGAGACCGGTCAACTTTGTCGAGGTCATCGAGGACTGTCTGGGATTCTTCGAAATCGACTCGGGTGCGCGAGCCGAAGAGATCGAGATTCAGCGACAGTACCAATCCGACGAGATTGCCTGCGAGGTCGACCCGGAGCAGATCCAGCAGATCGTCCTCAACCTACTTCATAACGCCGTTCAGGCCATCCCAAGAATCGGCTGGATCCGAATCGGGATCGAGGTAAAGACGGAAGGAGAGCCGATCGAAGAGCAACTCACGCCTCCCTTCTTGGTGCTCAGCGTCGCAGATTCAGGAATAGGTATGAGCGAAGAGGTCCGATCGAAGCTGTTCAGACCGTTCTTCACGACCAAGGAAGACGGCAATGGTCTCGGTCTTGCCACAGCAAAGAAAATCGTAGAAGCACACGGAGGCGTGACGCAGGTCAAAAGCGCACTCGGAGAAGGAACTCAATTCGACGTCATCCTACCGTTGAACTAGCCGACACCTAAGGACTGGACGTATGGCCAAGAAGAAAATCCTCATCGTAGACGACGATACCTATTCACGCGAGTCAATCGCAGCCCAGCTGGACGAGCAGTACGAGATCGACCAGGCTGAGAACGGAGAGTCGGGGCTCCGGAAGCTTGAAGAGCAGGATTTCGATGTCATCCTGTCTGACATCCGGATGCCGGGAATGAGCGGTTTGGACTTCCTCGAACGCGTTACCGTCCTCCGACCCGACACTCGTGTTCTCATGATCACGGCCTTCGGTGAGATAGGGAACGCTGTCGACGCGATGCGAAAGGGCGCCTACGACTACCTAGTCAAAGGTGAGGTCAAAGGCGAGGAGCTGATCGTCCGGATCGAGCGAGCGCTTGAGAACCAAGAGCTCCGACGCGAGAACGTACGCCTCAAGTCCGAGCTGGGCGAGCGATTCAACTTTGGAAACATGGTCGGCAAGACCAAGGTCATGGAAGAGCTCTTCGAGATGGTCGAGTCCGTCGCGCAGAGCCGCTCGACGGTCCTGATCAACGGTGAAAGCGGTACGGGTAAGGAGCTCGTCGCCCGTGCTGTCCACTACAACAGCCCCCGAGCCGACCGACCCTTCATCAAGCTCAACTGTGCCGCTCTCCCTCAGGACCTGATCGAGAGTGAGCTCTTCGGACACGAGAAAGGCGCCTTCACGGGAGCGGTCAAGCAGACTAAGGGACGCTTCGAGCTGGCCGACGGCGGGACCCTCCTCCTCGACGAAATCAGCGAGATCGAACCGCCCCTTCAGGCCAAGCTGTTGCGCGTCCTCCAAGAACGCGAATTCGAGCGCATTGGCAGCGGTACAACGATCAAGGTCGACGTCCGCATCGTCGCCACGACAAACCGAAACCTGAGAGACGAGATCGAGAAGGGCAACTTCCGAGAGGACCTCTTCTACCGTCTCAACGTTATCCCGGTCCAGATGCCAGCTCTCCGCGAGCGCAAGCCGGACGTCATGCATCTCGCCGAATTCTTCCTCGAACGCTAC
Organism: Candidatus Latescibacterota bacterium; assembly: GCA_003526745.1. Lineage (GTDB taxonomy): Bacteria > Latescibacterota > UBA2968 > UBA2968 > UBA2968 > UBA2968. The sequence continues at coordinate 1,577 of DPVD01000096.1, read as the reverse complement.
AACGAAGAGAACGACAAGAACATCTCCGGCTTCAGCGAAAAGGCGATGGAAGTCCTGATAAATTACGACTGGCCGGGCAATGTCCGCGAACTCGAAAACTACGTCGAGCGCGCCGTCGTCATCTGCAAAGAACCGCAGATCAGCGAGAGCCACCTCCCGCTCGAGATCCTGACTGGCGAACCCCGAACGGCGAGCTCTTCAAGCGGCATCGTCGTGGGCACCACGGTTCGCGAGATGGAAAAGCAGCTGATCCTTAAGACACTCGAAAGCTGCGACGGCAACCGCACCAACGCCGCCGACACCCTCGGCATTAGTTCCCGAACCCTCCGCAACAAGCTTCACGAATACGGCATGTCCGGCATCTTCAAGAAAGGCGTCACTGCCGGTGACAACGGTATTCCCGAAGAAATCGAAGAAGAGTAGAAGGCCTCAGTCTGTTGCGAACCAGAAAGGGTGGCTCCAAGCGGAGCTGCCCTTTTGACTTTGTGGTTTGTGGGACCGGCCTCTGGCCGGGAGTCTTTTGTATAGGTCGGTGTCTCCCGTGGGCGCCGTCCTTTCTATTTACCTCAAGACCGTTCTGCCTCTCTAGTCGCCACCTCTCTTCGGCACGAATCACCCCCTGATACATACGCGCATCTGGAAACATTTTCTCGGAGTCCCATTCCCAGCTTGCGCGACACACTTCCTGCTTTCTATTCGTAACTGACTGTAAAACCTTAACTTTTCCAGCATGCTGACTGATGGATCCGATCCTGCTAGGACAGGGTACAGGGTTTGCTCCCCTGTGCTCCGGTTTATTCTGACTGCAAGGCAATCAGATGCGTATACCCACCCCCCTTCGTGGAGTCGTGACAATGCTGGTTCGCAACCTGATTCTGGACAAGACGACCGTTCCGCTCCTGAACAAGGTGCTGAACGTTACGTCCCTTCGTCATCGTGCGATCTCGAACAACATCTCCAACGTCAACACAGTGAACTACAAGCGGAAAGAGGTGGACTTCGCGTCATACTTGAAGGCCGCCGTCGTTCCCCCTGCTGTCGTCGGGTCGAAAACTAACTCACGTCACATTCCGGTCGGTAACCCCGACCCGCTGGCCAAACCGGAGATCTTTGAGCAGGATCCCGGCCCGAACACGACAGGCATCAACAACGTCGACATCGACGCTGAGATGGCTGACCTCGCAGAAAACCACCTGATGTACAATATCGGGAGCCATCTCGTCAGTCAGAAGTTCCGCGGACTAAAGAAGGCCATAAGTGGACAGATCACCAGATAACATACAGGTAGCCTGAAATGAACATCCAGTCTCTCCAGTCCTCGCTCGCGACGATCGAGTCGAAATCGGTCGGAGGGCGCCTTGACGTTCGCTCCGACGCGCCGACGGCTTCCCATCAACAGTCACCCGCTCCGCTAATTGCGGCTTCCGAACTCCCCGCCGGCGCGAACCTGCTCCAAGTCCTGAGCACCGGCGAAAGGGAGGCCCTCGCGGCCGCTTTCGTCACGGAGAAGACGCCTGTCTACACAGGGACGGGCAGAACAGTCAGCGACCCACCGGCCTTACTCGGCACCCAACTCG
>DPVD01000001.1:0-3086 GCA_003526745.1 Candidatus Latescibacterota bacterium | reverse complement strand
CATCCTGTTCTTTACCTCGCGGCCGAAAGACGTGCCTGATCACTATAGACGGTTCTTGGAGAATCGGTTACGGGATCGGTTTGATTTTTTAGGCACGCCTGTTCGAGTCGTTTTTAAGCAGAAGTGAGGGTGCTGTGCCGCACGAGCTGAAGAAGATTTACTATTCGATTCGAGAGGTTTCTGAGCTGGCAGGCGTCGAGGCACACGTCCTACGATTCTGGGAGAAGGAGTTCCCGATGCTCAGACCGCGGAGGGGCCGGTCCGGGAACCGTACATACAAGGACCGGGATATAGAGATTATCAAGGAGATCCGACATCTCCTTTGGGATCAGAAGTTTACGATTCAGGGTGCGTGCGAGCAGCTTCGAAAGGGCCGCGCCCGCCTTCAGGAGTCCGCGCAGGTTACCCAGCCCGTTCTTCCCTTCCCAGAGCTTAATCCGATCCTTGCAGCAGACATACGCAAAACTCTCGTCGAAATACGCGATCTTCTCTGCAGTAAGGGGGCCTCCTGACTGCCTCCTTTGTTGCGTCAAGCGTTGAAAATTCTTATACTTACTAGTCTTGGAGCCGGAGTGGGCACCTGTTGCCCACTCTTTTGACTATATGGTCGTTTCTGTATGAGCCTTTTGCCTTCTCAGGGCCTTGAAATAACGCTCGAACAGTTGATTGAGCCGGCTCTTTCGGATAGAGGCGTAGAGTTCGTCGAACTGCGCATCTCGGGTAACGCCAGGCGCTATGTTCTGCGGGTTTACGTGGATAAACCGGACGGTATTTCGATCGGCGAATGCGCTCAGCTGAGCCGGGATCTGGCCGATGTGCTTGATACGCACAATCCGATCGAGTCCTCATACACACTGGAGGTGTCCTCGCCGGGTCTGACGAGACCGCTCAAGACGAAACGTGACTACGAGCGAGCCCTTAATAAGCCGGTTCGCCTGATCACGGTGACAGGACATGACCACACGGGAACACTCAAGGAAGTAACCGATACGCATGTTTCGCTTGATGTCGAGGGAGATAGGGCATCGTTTTCCCTCGGCGAGATTACAAAAGCGAACCTACACTTCGAGATTTAGGGCTGTAAGGAGGATGGCTTGAACTACGAAGTCCTCGAGGCGCTCAGGCAGATCGCCCAGGAGAAAAACGTCAACCGCGATCTGGTGCTGGAGACCCTCGAAATCGGGCTGATTTCTGCTGCCAAGAAGCGATTTAACACAGGCGACAACGTCGAGGTCATCGTCGACACCGAGTCTGGATCGATCAGTGTCTTCGTGGAGAAAGATGTGGTTGCCGACGGGAAGCTGGAGGACGAGGGACTCGAGATCGAGCTCACTGATGCCCTCGATATCACTTCAGAAGCGAAGGTGGGCGAGAAGATCAAGAAAGAGCTGCCTTTTTCTGACTTCGGTCGAAACGCCATCCAGACTGCAAAGCAGATTCTCGTCCAGCGTGTTCGTGAAGCCGAGCGCGAGCGGGTTTACGAGGATTATCAGGGGCGAATCGGGGAGATTATCTCCGGCACTGTCCAGCAGATTAGCCGTGGCGACGTTCTGATTAACATCGGACGCATAGAGGCCATCGTGCCGCTGAAGGAGCAGATCCGGAAAGAGCGATATCGACAGGGGGATCCGATCCGAGCCATACTCGTCAATGTGCTTAAGACAAGCAAAGGGCCCCAGGTGGTGCTATCCCGCACACATCCAAACCTGCTGATTAAGCTGTTCCACCTCGAGGTCCCTGAAATATATGATGGTGTGATCGAAATCAAGGCAGTAGCTCGGGAGCCTGGCGAAAGGGCCAAGATCGCGGTACACTCGAACGACCAGCGTATCGACCCGGTTGGTGCCTGCGTCGGTATGAAGGGATCGCGTGTCCAGGCTGTCGTGCGCGAGCTAAGCAACGAGCGTATCGACATCGTTCCTTGGACCGAGGACGAAGCATTCTTCCTTTCTAGGGCACTGAGTCCCGCTCAGGTTAAGCGCGTGGTCGTCGACCGTCGAAGCAAGCTTATGGCGGCAATCGTTGATGATGACCAGCTCTCACTGGCGATCGGCAAGTCGGGCCAGAACGCAAGGCTGGCTTCGCAGCTTTCGGGTTGGAAGGTTGACATCCTGACCGATACGCGCTTCGCAGAGATCCAAGAGGAGAAGGCTGCTACGCGGATTTCGCTAAGCGAACTGTCCGGCGTCGGAAAGGTTATGCAGGAGCGGCTGGTCGAGTATGGACTGGGTTCTGCGAACGATATCTCAGAGTCAACGCTCGAGCGTCTGCTGGCCGTCCCGGGGGTCGGCGAGGCGACGGCGGAGAAGATCTTGGATGCGTCGAAGGAAATGGTGGACGTGAAGGTCTCCGCCTATCGGGAGGAAGTCAGGATCCGAAAAGAGGCTGAGGAAGCGGCTAAGGCGGAGGAGGAGGCGAAGAAGGCAGCTGAGGAAGCGGCGGCAAAGGCTGCGGCAGCAGAGGCGGTCGCAGCAGAGGCGGCAGCAAAAGCAGAGGCGGAGGCGGCCGAGGCAGCGGCTCAGGCCGACTTAGCTACTACCGATGAAATGCAGGCGCCTGCGGAAGCAATCGTGGAAGACGGGGAGGGTTCGGTCGCCGAAGAGGCAGGGGCAGACGAGACCCCGTCGGTCGTTACCGTTGTTCCGGGAAACGGAGAGCCGTTCGAGCCTTCTGAGTCTACAGGGTCTGCGGTAGAGACATCTGCAGAGTCTGCAGAAACTGCACAAGAGGAGGTCGGGTCTTCGTCTGAAGCCGCTCCTGAGGAATCGACGACCGAAGCTTCCATCGATGCGTCACCGGATTCGGAGTCAAAGGAAGCATCCGTTGAGGAGTCCGAAGGGAACAAATAGTCAGAAGCCAGTTAGGCTCTTGAGGAGGTGGAAGGGATCTTGGCAAACCAAGCCAAAAAGGCAAAGAAGGCAAGCGCAGACAAAGCGAAGAGGAAGCGCATCTACGAGGTCGCGCGCGAGTTCAACCTCTCGTCCGTGGCGATGGTAGAAGTGATTCGCGGTCTCGGTTTTGAAGCGAAGAATCACATGGCCGTCTGTACAGACGACATGATCGATAAGGTCAAGAGCAAGTTTGAA
>DPVD01000466.1:4907-5384 GCA_003526745.1 Candidatus Latescibacterota bacterium | reverse complement strand
AGCGGCACACGGCCAACCGGCCGACGATGGGGCAAACCACCCAGTGGCCAAGGAATTCCTTGACGCATTGGCCAGCGACCTTAATATGAGCGCTGCCTTGGCCGCGGTGAACGGCTGGATTGCACAGGAATCGGCCAATCCTGCTGAAGATCTGGCTGCTTTCGACGTGATCAACAGCGTCCTGAATGTTGCGCCTTTAGTGGACAATAACGGGAATGCGGTCGATACTTTGGAGGCGGCCGAAACCTCCAGTTCGATCGAGCCGGAGGAATGGTGCTGGCGGCTGGATGCAGCAAGGCAAGCGAAAGACTACGAAACGGCGGATGCCTTGCGACAAGAGTTGACCGACGCGGGATATGAGGTCAGAACCACGCCTGAGGGAACCGTCGCTCAGAGAAAGCTCGCCTGATGCGTTCTATGGGGAACGTCATCTAGGCCGGGAGAACAAGTGAACAAGAAGAAACAAGCGGACCAGTT
>DPVD01000466.1:0-4633 GCA_003526745.1 Candidatus Latescibacterota bacterium | reverse complement strand
GCCGGGAGAACAAGTGAACAAAAAGAGACAAGCGGACCAGTTCACGATACTGCTGGTGCCGCACCTAACAGGAGAACGTCGCGAGTGGATCGTCTCGAAGAGAGCGATTCAGATCACTTCAGGCGCCCTTATCGCACTGGTCGCGCTGACGGGCGTGATGGGCATCAATCGCTACGTGGCGATCATCAAGGGCCTCCACGTCGCGGAGATGAGAATCACAAACGAAGGACTTCGCGCTGGCCTGAATCGGATCCAGGATCGACTTTCCAGTCAGGACAACACCCTCAGCGCCCTCAACGATACGGATCAGATGTTCCGTATTTGGGCCGAGCTCCCCGAGGTCGACCCAGATACCCGTCAGTTGGGTGTCGGCGGTGGCAGTGACGCACCGCCATCATGGAGCGGACGTGTTTCTGAGGCGGCTGCCAACATGTTGTCGGACTCATACCTATCACTCAACCGGCTTGAACGCGAGTCCCAGTTCCTCGAGAACAGCTTCGCCTCGATCGAAGCAGAGATGGAGGAAAAGGAGGTCGATCGCGATCACACGCCTTCGATCCTGCCCGTCGCGCCAAACTCGGACTACTACGTCTCCTCGGGCTACGGCTATCGCGCTGACCCCTATACGGGGCGCCGAGAGTTCCACGGCGGTGTGGACATCGCCGGACACACTGGAACGCCGATCATCACCACAGCGGATGGCGTGGTCCAAAAGGTCTCCCGCGACCGTCGGATCGGTCACTACGTCGCGATCAACCACGGCCAAGGCTACCGCACAGTCTACGGACATCTGCATCAGCGGCCGCCGGTAAAGGTCGGACAGGTCGTGAAGCGCGGTCAAACGATCGGCAAGCTCGGGAACTCGGGCCGGTCGACGGGTCCCCACGTCCACTATGCAGTACAGCGAAACGGGCGGCACAGGGATCCGTTTCGGTATATCTTCAACAACCGAAAGGTATCCAGTCCGTATGTAAAGTGAGGGGAGTGTAAGGGGTTGGGTGCGCCCCACTCAAAAGAAAGAAAGATGGGGTGATTCTTCGGAAGTCCCAGACTTTCCCTCTGTTGTCTGGCGTCCGAAGCCTTGGCGAAGGAGGCTGCGTTGTTAGGTTTAACCCAGCGCCTCCGCCGCTTCCTTCGAAAAGTAAGTCAGAATCATGTCGGCACCCGCCCGCTTGATCGCCGTCAGCACCTCGAACATCGCAGTATCCCGGTCGACATAGCCCTTCTCTGCGGCGGCCAGGATCATCCCGTATTCGCCTGAAACGTTGTACGCGGCGATCGGAACGTCAAACGCCTCTCTGGCTCGTGCGATTACATCCAGGTAAGCGAGCGCAGGCTTGACCATCACCACATCGGCACCTTCCTCGATGTCGAACGAAATCTCCTTCATCGCCTCGTCCACATTCGCAGCATCCATCTGATAGGTCTTCTTGTCTTTCGGCACGTTTTCCATCTCGCGTGGAGCCGACTTCAGCGCACCGCGGAACGGGCCGTAGAAGCAGGATGCGTATTTCGCTGAGTAGGCAAGAATTCCGACGTTTTCGAACCCCGCACCATCGAGCGCCACTCGGATCGCACCGATGCGGCCGTCCATCATATCGCTCGGTGCGACCCAATCAACACCCGCTTCCGCGTGTGATAGAGCCATTTTCGTGAGAGCCGCTACGGAAGCATCGTTGGCGATCTCACCGTCGATCAGGACCCCGTCGTGTCCGTGATCCGTGTAGGGATCGAGCGCGACGTCGGTCTGCACACAGATCTCCGGCACCTGGGCCTTTATCTTGGCAACCGCTCGCTGGATCAACCCGTCAGGACGTGAGGACGCAGAACCCATCGAATCCTTCGCGTCCGAGTATCCGAACAGGTTGACTGCCGGCACACCCAAACCGACGAGCGTCTTACACTCCTCGACCAGGGCATCGATCGACATCCGGAACTGGCCTGGCATCGAATCGATCGGTTCTCGGACGTTCGTCCCGTCGATTACGAACAAAGGTTGTATGAAATCGCCCGGATGGAGTACAGTTTCCCGGACGAGAGTCCGGACGGCTTCGGTCCGCCTTAGACGGCGAGGTCTGTGTGTTAACTCCATTTAATGCCTATCATCCTTGAACGTTCTCGCAAAAACGGTATGTTCAATACTCGATCGAATTGTGGGGCTGGCGGCGATTCACACGCTCTCCCCATCGCCCGCTCGAGTAGCGGTGGAAGGAGGGCAATGCCTGAACTAACTGTCGACAGACTTATTCAGAACTTCGAGATACTGGGCAACTGGGAGGAACGATACAGGTATGTCATCGACCTCGGACGGAAGCTGCCCGATCTCGATGAAAAATACAAGGTTGAAGACAACCGCGTCAAAGGATGTGTTAGCAACGTCTGGCTGATCACACTGGTCAACGATGACAAGACGCCGACACTTGAGTTCAAAGCCGACAGCGACGCACACATCGTTCGCGGTCTCGTCACCATCCTCTTGGCTATCTACTCAGGCCGAACAGCCAAAGAAATTCTTGCCGTAGACATCAAGGACATCTTCCAGCAGCTGGACCTTGAGAGTCATCTGAGTCCGAGCCGAAGCAATGGGTTCTTCTCGATGGTGGAGAGGATAAAGGCTTTGGCTCAAGCGGCCGCTTGAGCCGAGCGGGGGTGAAGAGAGCCGGAGCAACGGCAGTTTCCCCGGTTCTCTCTTCCTCTGCTGTACCGCTCAGCTTCTTATACTTTCCAAAAAACCCCCACGCTTCGGCCTGACCAGTTTGCCTGCCACACCTCGCTCGACCTTGGCAAATGCGTCGTGGTTGTGGATCGATTCAAAATTGTTAATCTCGACATAGTACCAGAGCATCCGATCCAGGTTCAGCATCTCGGACAAATCGCCGGCCACGTCTCGAACGATGTCTTCGACGAACTTCGGGTTATCGTATGCACGCTCAGTCACGAACTTCTCGTCCGGCCGTTTTAGAACCGGATACAGCTCACAGGACCCGGAGTGCTCGGCGATGTCGATCAGGTCCTCAAACCAGATCATTTCGCCTTCACTGGGACGAATATCGATAGAGACTTCGGACCGCTGGTTGTGCGCACCTCTCTCACTGATTTCCTTGCTACACGGGCAAAGACTGGCGACGTTCGCTTTCACACCAATCAGCTTGTCGTGTCCCCCCTCCCTGTCCATCATCGCGCGGAAAATGCACTTGTAGTCGAGGAGCCCGCTTTGCCCAGATACCGGAGCTTTCCGGTCAAGGAAAATCGGGAAGTTGAGATCCACGTATGCCTCGGCAGCGTCCAGCCGCTCGAGCAGCTCTTCGAGAACGATGTGTACATTCTCAGGATGGAAGTGATGGTTCTGCTCGTTCAGGGCAATCATAAACCGTGACATATGCGTGCCCTTCTGGTAGTGGGGCAGGCTCACGGTCATCGACACATCAGCGACAGTGTTGAATTCGCCACCTTCTCTGAGCGGTAGGGTCAGCGGATAGTGAACGTTTGACACACCGACTTGGTCGATTTCGATCCCGCGATCGTCGGGGAGCTGCTGGATATCCTTTAGCATTTGCTTGCGTTTCCTAATTGATTGAAAGGCTGTAGATTGACAGAACCGTTGAACAACGAAGACACAAATAAAGCCAAGGGATTGGGAGCAAATAGGAGCCTTGACTTCACTCCCAACTACCCTTCTGCGACTTCAGCGTTCTCTGCGTTGATAGGTTCTCCTTCTCTCGTCACCGGAACCAAGATTAATGTACGTTCTTCAATTTAACGCAATAGTCTGGAACGTCGACCCGGAGATCGCCCAGATCGGGCCGATCACGATCCGCTACTACGGGATCCTGTTCGCTCTGTCATTCATCCTCGGCTACAACATCATGCGGTCGATCTACCGGCGCGAGGACAAACCGCAATCCGACCTTGAGACACTCCTCACTTACATGATGGTCGGTACAATCGCGGGCGCCCGTATCGGTCACTGCCTCTTCTACGATCCCGCCTACTACCTAAGCAATCCTCTCGAGATCCTGATGGTCTGGAAGGGAGGTCTCGCCAGTCACGGTGGCGCGATTGGTATCCTGACAGCCCTCTACATATACAGCAGTCGTCGTCCCAAGCAGCCGTATCTCTGGCTTCTCGACCGGATGGTCATCACGATCGCCTTGGCAGGATTGTTCATCCGACTGGGCAACTTCTTCAACTCGGAAATCCTCGGCCTACCGACCGAAGTCCCTTGGGCAGTCATCTTCGACAGAATCGACTCTCTGCCCCGCCACCCGGCTCAGCTTTACGAGTCTATAGCCTATGGGACGATCTTCGTCGGTCTGTATCGCATTTACAACAAGCTCGGCAACCGCACCCCTGCGGGCTTCATCTTCGGTCTGTTTCTCACGTCGATCTTCGGATTCCGCTTCTTCATAGAATTTTTCAAAGAGCGCCAAGCCTCCTACGGCATCGACCTCGTCCTCAGCGTCGGCCAAATCCTTAGTATTCCACTCGTCCTCACCGGTATCTATCTGCTGGTCCGATCGCTAAAGAACCGGATCGCGGCAAGTCCGATTGGGGCCACGGAGAACACGGAAGACACGGATCGTTAAGCCCAACCCGACGGTCTAGGGAGCCTGCTTCTCAGCGGTCACTTGGG
>DPVD01000314.1:1059-3147 GCA_003526745.1 Candidatus Latescibacterota bacterium | reverse complement strand
GTCCGCCGCCCGTCTATCTGACGAAATCCGTTCGCACCGGGCGAAGAAGACCTATTGGGCCAAGGTTTACGGCTGCGTGCCCGAATCCGGCGAATGGATAGATCCTCTCCTGCGGGAGGAATACACGTCACGTGTGGTCGACGACCCATCTTCGCGAGTCGGCGAGCTCTCCTTCAATCGGCTGTCCACAGACAACAATACAAGCACCGTAGAGATCGACCTGAAGACGGGCAGACACCACCAGATCCGCGTCCAGTTCGCGCACAGAGGTCATCCAATCCTCGGTGACAAACGATACGGTTCAAAACTTGACCTGGGGCGCGACAGGATCGCCCTACACGCAAAAGAGATGCGCATCAAGCATCCCACACACGACGAAGAGATGAGCTTCGTATCTGAGCCGCCGGAATGGGGACAGTCTCTACCGTGATTGCACCCTTATAACACTCCTGTTCGTCTCATCTTTGAATGCTGATCTCGTGCCTATATCGAGACGCATCGACTGGGGGCCTGTTGGACCCGGAAACACCTTTCTCAGAAACAGAGTGCAGTCGGAAGGCATCGATGTTCTCGACCACTCGCACAGTTAGAACATCGTCGGGAACAGGCTTGCGGGCGAGATGGAATCTGTAAGGATCGACGAGACTGTCCGTGAAACAATCGCTATCGACAACGGTCCCGAATTTTCTCGCGAATCTGGCCTCCATGCCTCTTACTACCTGAAAACCAAACCAGCATTCTTCGGTGATTTGGCTTAGCCGGTACACAGAGATTCGACACCCGGGCAGATTCCAGCTTAACGAACATACAAAATGGAGAACTGATGGAAAGCATCCCCGTATGTGACCCCCACTTCCACTTGTGGGACCTCGACATCAGACCAAACCCGAACTTCGGCGATCCAAGCGCCCATCCCCTCCCGAGCTACATTGCAGGGGACTACCTGAACGACCTGTCGCAACTACCTGAGCCGCTGAAACTGGTCTCGAGCGTTCACGTCGAAACGGTAGTCGGTCAGAAGCCCGGTGGTGCCAGAATCGACGAGGTAGAAGAGACCCGATTCGTCATCGATCAAATGCAACGCACGGGTCATCCGACCGGGATCGTAGGCTTCGTCCACCTCGCTCATTCCACAGACGAAACTGCCTCCGTGCTCGACGCGCACGCCGAAGCGGCAAACGGACGGTTCCGAGGTGTTCGGATGATCCTCAACCACCATCACGGCAACACGGATCTGACCTGGCCACAGGTCGAGCACGACCGATTCCTGCAGGATACCGTTTTCGCCGAGAGCATCGCCCTGCTGGGTGATCGCGGTCTCTCCTTCGACCTCCAATGCAATCCACACCAGCTTCTGGATGCCGCCCGAACATTCTCGAGATACCCGAACACACCCGTAATTCTGGACCATCTGGGTTCGTTCCACGACGAAGAGGATGATGCATACGAGGATATGTGGCGAGAAGGTATGCGGGCGCTCGCAGATCTAGCCCACACGCACGTCAAGCTTTCGATGCTCTACTTTGGCTGTAATGGATACCACGAGGATCCCGACAAGGAAGCCAAAGTCTGTGACCTCGTTCTGGAGACTGTCGAGACCTTCGGTGTCGACAGGTGCATGTTCGCCACAAACTATCCTGTCGATCGAATGCAGGGAATCGACATCCCAACCTTGTATGGCCAGTACTACAAATGGACATCTCACTTGTCCTCGGATGCTCAGCGCGCGTTATTCCACGACACGGCATCCCGTGTATACCGAATGTGATCTTTTGATCGTGGCTCAAAAATGACGAAATCCCTCGACAACAGGCTGACAGACATACGCGAGAACCCGAACAGCGATGCGTTCATCATCGCCTACGCTGCGGATCCCGACATGTCTTGGGGCGTAGCCACTCTACCAACGGACACATCGATCCAAGACTTCTGCGAGGGTCTGGCCGACCTGGTCGAACAGGCGAAGATCGACATCCTCCTAACATCGGTCTCCAGCATGGACATCCTTGCCCGGGAACGGCGCCTCTTCGATGACTCCCCGGTCACACCCGCTATACGGGCAAACGACACCACAGACCTCTGGGCAGC
>DPVD01000314.1:0-693 GCA_003526745.1 Candidatus Latescibacterota bacterium | reverse complement strand
GAGGCCAGATATGGGACGCTCAATCCTGCGTCGGGGCAGGAACCGGACGTCAACCTCGGGCTCTACTCCGTCACCTTCAACAACGATCTCGACGCGGACTGGCTGAGTCTCGCGCGGTTCAAGACGTTTCGGGTAGAGGCGGGACAAAGCGGATTCCGGTATTTCCTCGAGGTCTTCAACCCGAACGTGTCTGACTGTGGCGTCCCTGAGAATCAGATTGGTGAATTCATCATCGACAATATCGCGCGTATGCTGGCCGGCATTCCTCGTGCTTCGAGACCCGAGTTCCTGAAGATCGCCTACAACGGCCCCGCTGCGATGGAAGCACTCGTCGGTTACGATCCCTCAGTCGTCGTCGGCATACTCGGTGGCGTCACCAGTACAACGTACGATGCCTACAAACTGATTCACGACGCCAAGAAACATGGCGCACGTGTCGCACTATTCGGCCGTCGCATTAAGGGAGCAGAAAACCCACGAGCTTTTACTGACACACTCAGAGAAGTGGCGGACGGGAACATCGGCCCGGAAGACGGTGTGAAAGCCTATCGGAGCGACCTCGAGAAGCTCGGCATCAAACCTGCACGCTCGTTCGAAGATGACATGGTCCTACTTACGCCGGGTCTGAAGTAGCCCCGCCCCCAACAAGCGCTAAGCGGATGAAATTTCACATGGCAGAACAGGTCGTAATTT
>DPVD01000045.1:0-2650 GCA_003526745.1 Candidatus Latescibacterota bacterium | reverse complement strand
GTTTCACGAATCCTCCTGGTGTTCTAATTCTATCGAGACATCTACCATACCCCATCTCCAGACTGAAATCAAATCTGCCTATTCCCGTTGTGCCCTCGGCCACATTCTAGAATATTTGGGCCGTCCACGATCCCTTTTGACCTTTGAAAAATTGACATTTGAAATCCCTATGAACATCCTCTTCATCCTCTCTGACGACCAAGGCCCATGGGCCGCAGGCTGCTATGGCAACCGCGAAATCCGCACACCTAACATCGACCGGATCGCAGATACCGGCATCCGCTTTGACCGATTCTTCTGCGCGTCCCCAGTCTGCTCACCCAGCCGGGCATCTTTTTTGACCGGCCAAATGCCCTCGCACCACGGAATTCACGACTGGATCCGGGAGGGCAACCACGGCGATCAGGCTGCCACGTATCTCGAAGGTCAGACCGCATATACAGATCTCCTCTCACGAAATGGATGGACCTGCGGGATTAGCGGTAAATGGCATCTCGGAAAAAGCGACCTCCCACAACACGGTTTCTCCCATTGGTTCGTCCATGAGAAGGGCGGCGGACCTTACAACAATGCGCCGATGATCCGAAACGGTGAACTCTTCGAGGCGCCTGGTTACGTCACCAATGTGATCACGGACGATGGACTTGAGTTCATCGACGCACACGCAGGAGACCCCAATCCCTTCTACCTGAGCGTGCACTACACCGCGCCCCACAGTCCGTGGACAGGACATCCGCAGGATATCGTTGATAGCTACGACGACTGCCTATTCGAATCATGTCCTCAGGAGGAGAAACATCCCTGGGCGGGAGGTCTGTCGAACTGTCTAGGCGACCGTGAAATGCTCAAAGGCTACTTCGCCGCTGTCACAGCCATGGACATCGATGTGGGACTGCTACTCGATCGGCTCGAATCGCACGGGATCCGCGACGACACGCTCGTCGTGTTTACGAGTGACAACGGCTTCAGCTGCGGCCAACACGGGTTCTGGGGAAAGGGCAACGGCACCTATCCCCTCAACATGTATGAGAACTCTATCCGCATTCCCTTCGTTGCGAGTCACCCCAACCGCATCGAGGCGGGCCGAACGACCGAAGCCATGGTCAGTTCCATCGACTTCATGCCCACACTGCTCGAGTATGCAGGACTTACCGTGCCTGGCAATCTTCCTGGACAGTCGTTTGCCAAGCTACTCGAGGGACGCGCCGACCGTGCAAGAGAGAGTGTCGTTATATATGACGAGTACGGGAGCACCCGAATGGCTCGTACCGAAGACTGGAAGTATGTGCACAGATATCCTGATGGTCCGCACGAGCTCTACGACCTACGGTACGACCCTGGTGAGCTTGCGAATCGTGTAGAAGATCCCGACCAAGCGAGCAGGATTTTTGAGATGCGTGGAACAATCGAGAATTGGTTCGACCATCATTCATCTGAGGACAAGGACGGAAGAGGCTTGTCCGTTACAGGTGGCGGTCAGCTGAGACCGATCGGGGCTGACTGGGAAGACGGCTCGCAGGCGTTCACCGAGCATTGAGTTACAGAGGAGTCAGGCATGCTAAACCGTGAGATAACAACCACGTCAAACATCACGAGGTAACTGGCACCACCCCGTCAGGACATCCAATCAAACAGGAAAGCCGCCGACTTCGCTTCATCGCGACCAGCACCTGCGCATTGTTGATCGGGTTCTTCAGCCTAACCGCTTCATCCATTCCTAGCATGATAACCTAGTCATCCTACCTGAACCTCAAGCATACGCCTCTAGCATTGAAGAAGCAGATTGTCACCCAGCCCGTTCCGGCTGGTGAGGTGATACAGGCCAGCGAGATCCAGATCGTGGATGACGACGGCATTCAGATTAACTTCATCGGCATCGATTTGGCCGGAGAGGGTTTCCATCGGTGTGAGGCTTCCCGGAGGTGGCTTCGTTGGCGTAACCAACGTCAAGGGTGCAGGACACGCATCGACCGGTGTCAACACGTCGAATTTAGGGCGGCTGACCATCGTGAATAACGAAGGCAACGAGGTGGTCGAGGCGTATGCGAAGAACGGGAACGGTCAGGTCGAGGTGAGGACCCCAGCTATCTGGGCATTGAACGATATCCAGACTGCGTCGTCAGGCGGCCGTGGTGGTAGGTCTTCAACCTCTGCGCAGATCGATGGTTTCGACAGCGACGGAGATATCGACTTCACTGACTTCTTGGTTTTCGTGCAGAACTTCACCGGGTAACAGGCCGGTTCGGAAACCGACTGATGATCGCGGCAAGCCCGTAAAACGACGCCCCCATCAGAAAGATCACATCTGTCGACGACACGAATTGCTGCGAAGTCCATCCGAGTGCTGGACCCAGGGCAGCCCCGAAGTCAGAGGCTGTGACATAGCGCGCCGTCGCGCGGGAGCCCCTTCTACCAGCTTCGGCTAGGAGAATTGTCGTCAGCCCCACGGCGCAGAGGAAGAACAACAGGATCGCGAGCGCGATCGCAGTCAGCGCGTCGACGGTAGCGGAGATAGACAGCGCGACCGTGCCTATGGCAAAGAGCATCGTCGTCGCACGCTTCCTTCCCAGACGATCTCCCACATGACCAAGGACTGGTGCCCCAAAGAAGTCGGCGATCCAGCGGGCAGACAGGAACAGGCCGTTCAGGC
>DPVD01000027.1:0-4426 GCA_003526745.1 Candidatus Latescibacterota bacterium | reverse complement strand
CCTCCCACGACCGCCCCAACCACGTCCACTACATCCACCACGTCCACCACGTCCACCACCGCCGAAACCACCTGTGATTGGGGCGTCATAGGAGGCGACACCGGCGTTGAAAGAGTCCAGCTTTTCATCGAGCTTCGCTTTGACGTCGTCGAGAGATAGCCCATCCTCACGCTCTGACCTGTCCTTCAGCATCACGGTCACGCTGCCGAGCCCCTCCTCGGCAGTCGCCGTAAACCGGTCCACTCCGGGCAGCTCTCTCACCATCACCTCAACTTGCGCGACTGCTTCGTCGGTGGCTTCGAGCGTCGTTCCTTCCGGTGTGTCCACATAGACTATGAACTGCGACTCCTCTCGGACCGCCTCCTGCTGAAGCATGAAGAAGAAGGACAGACCAAGCGTGACAAGGAAGGCCAAACCGATCCCGATCGAGAGACGGGCCGGATGACGCAGACAAGCCTTCAGGAGCATCGTATACTTCTCGATCAGTAGACCGGTATCCAGAGGAGGTGTGATCTGCGCATTCAGCGTTCTCGTTGCTAGTGCAGGAACCAGCAGAAGGGCGACGACAAGCGAAGCGAGAACGGGGAACGTAATCGACAGCGCCAGTTCGGTCAGCACATCTTGGAAGTCGCTCGTGATGAACACCACAGGGAGAAACACGACGACCGTCGTAGCCGTTGCTGCAACCACGGCTCTCCCGACATCTCTCGTGCCTGCTTGTGCCGCCTCCTCGGGTGACTTGCCCCGCTCAAATTTCTTGAAGATGCTCTCCATCACCACGATGCTGTTGTCGGCCAGCATCCCCATCGCCAATGCGAGACCGCACAGCGACAGGACGTTCATCGAAAGACCGAACGCGTAGAACAGGTTGAATGCCAGGAGCAGCGATGTGGGAATCGCGAGAAGCAGAACGGCTACAAACCGGAGCGTGCGGAGAAACAGGAATAGGACGGCTAGACCCAGTATCACACCGACGACAGCCGCCTGCTTGAGCGTGTCGAGCGCCTCCGCCATAATATCCGCTTGGCTGTTCGTCACAACCAGCTCGATACCCTCCGAAGCATAGTCGTCGTTCAGCCTTTCCACAGCATCTTCGACGCCGGCCGAAACATCCAGAAGATTGGCCTCATCCTCTTTTAGGATCTGGATTCCGACGGAGGCCTTGCCGTTGACGCGGGAGATGTCCGTCCGTCTTTGCACGCCAGGATAGACTCGCGCGACATCGCCAACAGTCAGCGGAATCTCCGGCTTGAGCACCACCTCCCGGATCGAAGCGAGATCCGTGAACTGTGTCTGAACACTAACCGGAAGAACACGTGTACCGTCGTAGATCTGTCCGAGCGACGCGCGGGGACGGTTGTATCGCTCGAGCCGTGTGTTGATATCGTTGAGCGTGAGATCGTGAGCTTCCAGAATCACGGGATCCGCCACGATGGCCACTGACCGTTGCCGTCCGCCCTGCACACCCGCGTTCACCACGCCATCGACAGCTTCAAGCTCCGGACGAATCTCGTTCTCCGCGAAATCCCTCAGCCAATCCAGATCGGCCTCACCCAGAACCTGAAGGTTCATCACACGCGAACTGATATCTGATGTATCGAATCTCTGCACCACAAGCTGGGTGCGAGGCGGGAACAGCGGCTGCAGCTTTGCTACCCTAGACTGGATCTGCAGCAGCGCGAACTTCATGTCTGTGTCCGGTGAGTAGGAGACGCGGATCATACCTCGGTTCGCCATCGACGTGGACGTCATCTCCACGACACCGTCAAGCTTCCCAATCTCACCTTCGATCGGAACTACGAGGTCCCTCTCCACCTGTTCGGGACTCGTCCCTCGCAGGATCACCGAGACAAACACTTCCGGATAAATAACCTCGGGCAGCAGCTCGACTGGCAGCCGTACCTGCGAAATCAGACCGAGCAGACTGAGCGCCGCAAACAGCATCGCTGTCGTCACCGGCCGCTTTATAGGGAGATCAGATATCCGCATAAATACACATACAAGTCATCCCTCTCCCGGTCCAAAGGGAGAGGGCTAAATGCTGTACTCCTGGTTTGCCTCTGACAGCGTTTCGGGTGAAGATCAGCCCGACGCTTCTCCTGGTTTGCTGCCCGGCACAAGATGCCGGGCACGTTCGCCTTTTTCACCACCTAAGAGCTACCAGCTTCTCCCAAGCACCACCGACTAGTCACTACCCACTCTCCCCTTGGGCCTCAACCCATCCACCAGCTCGTACACAACCGGTATCACCACCAACGTCATCAACGTCGACGACACCAGCCCCCCGATCACGGCGATCGCCATAGGTGCCCTCAGCTCGCCCCCTTCACCCAGCCCAATCGCCATCGGGAGCAGTGCAAGCACCGTCGTGGCGCTCGTCATCATAATCGGTCTCAGTCTGTCCTTCGCTGCCTGAACGATCGCGTGCCTCACGGTCTGTGAAGTCGACCGTAGCTGGTTGATCCGGTCTACAAGAACGATCGAATCGTTCACGGCGATACCCCCCAACATGATCACACCGATAAATGCCGTGATACTCAGCGGCTCAGCCAGCAAGAAGAAACCAATGACTACGCCCACACCGGCAAGCGGCAGTGACAGCATCACGGTGAAGGGATGCAAGAACGACTCGAACAGAGACGCCATCACCATGTAGACAAGGATGATCGACAGAATCAGCGCAAACATCAGGCTATCGAACGACTCGGATCGGTCGCGCTCCTCACCACCTATCGAAACCTGATACCCCGGAGGAAGCTCAATCGATGTCAGCACGGCGTCCACCTCTTCGACCGCCTGACCGAGTGTCGATGCCTCACGTACATACGCCGTTACACGGCCGACCCGTCTCTGGCGTTCACGTCGGATCTCCCTCGGGCCTTCCACAATCCTAGGTTCCGCCACATCACCGACCGTCAGGATACTTCCATCCGGTGTGCCCACACGGATCTGATCGAATTCGGTCATGTCCGTCTCACGGAACCCGACGCGAATCGTCCGCGCCCTTTGCCCTTCCGAAAATTCGCCCACATCCTCACCGGACAAACGCCGCTCGAGATCTCGGATCAGATCATCCGGGGTCAGACCGAATGAGGCCGCCACATCGAGTCGAAGGGCGAGATCCAGTTCGGGCTGACCACCCTGAAAGCTGCTCCTGACGTTGTAGATGGACAACAGACTCGTCATCCGACTCGTCAGATCTCCCGTCAGTCGCCTGAGGGCCTCAATGTCCTCACCCGAAATTTCGACGACGATGGGTGCCGTCTGCGTTCCCATCACCGTCTCAAGCGGGCTCTCGTGCAGTTCATACTTGATCTCAACGTTCGACATCTCCGACAGATGAGAATCGATCGCGTTCACAATCTCACCCACACGTCTTCGTTCTCCTTCGGCCAGCAGAACAGAGATCGTGCCCCTGTTGGGGCCGGTCGGTTCACCCACGTTCATCACTTGGGCAGGATCAACCCCGACACGGCCATACACGTGCATCACATCGTTTCCGCCTACGGCTCTGACCACATCCTTGATCCGCTGAGCCACCCCGTCGGTCAGCTCCAGACGTGTCCCTTCAGGTAGAGCGAAAGCGATGTGGAAGATTCCCTGATCTTCCCGCGGCATGAACATCACATCGATGCGGCGACCGGTAATGGCTGTCACGATCAGCACGACGAACACGACTACGAACGTCATCCCCTTCCGTTCAAGGGCCGACGTTACGAATCGAGTGAACGGCGCATAGTCTTTCGAGACCGATGATTCGCTCTTTCCTCGGAACATCCGTGAAGCGATCATCGGTACGAGGGACAGAGCGACTGCCAGCGAGGAAAGGAGCGAGAACGCCACTGTCCATGCCTGCTCCTTGAACAGCTCACCTGCCAAACCGTGGAGGTAGACGATCGGGAGGAAGACGGATACCGTTGTCAATGTCGACGCAAGAATAGCCGTCCCCACTTCTCCGGCACCCCTTGCCGACGCCTCCATCGCGTCTTCGCCGCTTTCGAGATGCCTGTAGATGTTCTCGATCACAACAATCGCGTTGTCGACGAGCATCCCGGCGCCCAAGGCCAACCCACCCAGAGACATCACGTTAAGGGTCAGACCTTCGAAATACATCAACGTAAATGTGGCCAGGATCGAAATCGGGATGGCAAGCCCGATCGTTGCCGTCACTGCCCAGTTTCTGAGGAACAGGAGCAGCACGGCGACAGCGAGAATGCCCCCGTAGATCGCCGCTTCTTTCACTTCGTTCACCGCCAACTCGATAAACCGAGCCTGATTCTCGACCACAGTGAACGCGATTTCCTGTAGATCCTGATCCAGATCATCGAGCGCCTCACCCGCCGTCTGAACGACACTCACGGTGTTGGCCTCGGCCTCTTTGTGCACAGCCAACCCGATACACTCTATACCGTCGAGCCGCGAGATC
>DPVD01000465.1:0-6483 GCA_003526745.1 Candidatus Latescibacterota bacterium | reverse complement strand
GGTCCCGACATCGAGAAGTCGATCCCCTTCTTGAACCACCTTCTCCAGGGCAAGAATTGCCATCTTGGTCGTGGGGTGACTGCCCGTCCCGAAAGCCGTCTTCGGCTCGATCACGACCGAGTATCCCCCCGAAGGTGCCTCGATCTCGCTCCAAGGTGGGTGGATGATCATTCTCGACGTCGGATAGACAGGCTCGAAGTGCTCCCGCCATTTTGTCGCCCAATCCTCGTGGGGAACGCCATCCACTTCAAGAAGCCGACTGGAGGCCGAAATCGCCGTCCGAACCGCTGCCACAACCTCATCCTGACCCACATCTCCGGGAAAATAGGCTTTCAGGAAAACAGATGTAGGATCAGAATCGTCAAACTCGACACCAGAGCAGCCGAGCTCAAACAAGAGACCGGAAATCTGCTCCGACTCAGGGGTCATCATCTGAAGGGTAAGCTGAAACCAGGAGTCCAACGGGCATCCGGGGAGGAGGGGGAAATTCGGAACCTTTCAAGCCGTAAATCACTGTAATTGCAACACAATTTAATATAGGCTACCCCGCTTCGATTGTCCAATTCGGGTAAAAATTGAGGGGCTCTCCCTCATCTACGAAGGAGAGCCCCTCTTGCTTGACCGGCATCCCTGCTTATAAACCCACGTCCTGTGTCGCATCCAGAGCACCCGTATTCCTGTGGGGGGAAACAGCGGCACCACTGGCTGCTAATTAGTATATCGACGGACGGAGTAATACCATTAGACAAAAGCCGCGATTCAGCCAAAATCCGGGTCTTGCTAGACCCAGGCGGTATCACCAGGAGTGCGTGTGGTGTCCTTGGCCGGGGAAGTAAATCTGATCGATCACGAAGGAAAGGAGTACGCCCAGAGCGTGCCCCACGAGAAGTCCCAGGAAGAGCGGTCGCATTCGGCGATACAAGTCGACACCTCCGATTCGCAGGATGATCGACTTGATCGCCCAAGTGCAAAAGACCGAGAAGATCGAGTGGACGGCGTGCGTCGGCGGCACCACCATACCGATCGGGGCGAGGGGCCACCAGGTCAGCCGGTATCGGGCGATGCTGACGAGCGAAAATGTGATGATACCACCGAGCAGAAAAAGGTAACGTTCTGGCTCCCACTTCTCCTCACCCTTGAGCGCTTTGACGAGCCCGTCATACGTCCTCGGAGGATACCGCGTGAACGGGAAGTCGTTGAAATTGTATGCGCCGTGGATGTAGCCCAGATACAGCGAGTAGATGATCGCCACACCCGTGCCCGCAAACAGGGTAACGCCAATTCCACCGATCAGTCGGCGCTTGTTGTGGGTGATCAGGTCACCGATACGCGCCGCGTGGACCAGAGGCGGCATGAACATCGCCTTGTTCTGCGACCGCACCGAATCGATCAAACGGAGTGCAGTCTGGGTAGATCCGTCGAGGGCATTCGGCCCGCCGAACAGAAACGGAATCACCCCGGTCGGGGCCATAGGCATGCTAAAGTAGACGACCCCTGTTTCGGCTATCACACGAGCAGCTCCCATGTAGAGGAGAAAGATCCCGAACGTCACGACAACGGAAACGGTCCAATCGATCCCGATGGCCTGGAGCCACAGGATCAGAAAGACAACACTGAAGGCAAGGCCAAACACACAGGCCCGGTAGCTGATAAGCTCCTGCGAGTCGTCGACCGGATGATCCCGATTGAAGGCCTTCTTGAACACATCCTTCAGGTGTCCCCTGGCCAGCCAAATGCCCCAGAAAATCAGAGAGATAAAAGCTCCCCCGGCCTGAAGGGATGTCGTGGCATCTCCCGACCCGGACTTGTTGCTCAGGCTGATCCACACGCGACGATAAACGGCGATCTGTGTGCAGTAGAACAGGTAGAACGCCCAGATTGAGAACAGCACATCCACGTTCGCGAAGTAAGCAAACCCTACCGTATAGAAGTTGAACGAGATATGCATACGGGGGAAGTAGGCCCCCATGTTCATCCAGCCGGTACCAAGCCGAATGACGGGGAATCCGGAGTTGAAGTAGCTCACCATGTTCCAGGCGAGGATACTAAACGGGATGACCGCGCCAATCCAGAAAATCCGGTTCGAAAGCAGGGGTGTCTTCTCCTCTGCCTCTGCGAGGTCGGCTGCCGGGTGGAGGATTGGATACGCAAGACGTTCGTGGTCCGCCCAGTGCTTTCTGAGCATCACTGAGAAGCAGACGCTTCCGACTACGATCGCGCCGATGAATGTGAGCCATCCGATCAGCGGGACTGTCCAGACGCCCCAAGGAATCGGCATCTCGGGGCTTGGAAGCCCTTCGAAGAGCCAGCGCATGGCGTCACCCTCGTTCGAAGGGATCAACCAAGTCGGCAGATACTGGTGGAAGAATCCAGCCCACTGGTTCTCGGGTGTGGCCAGATAGTATGGGATGGCAATCATCCCGAGGAAGTAACTCGTCAGGCCGTATGCAGGAACGGCGGCGCCTACGAGCCCCATCGCAAGCATCGTCAGCAGCTCTGCACTCGTGAAGGCCCACACGGCGCCGAGTTTCCGGAACAGCGCGTTGACGAGGGTGAGGACGGTATACGGGACGAACAGGGCGATCGGGAAGTGCGTGATGTTCATGCGGGCCGTATGCGCTATATACTCGACATACGTATTCCACACGATCACGACGATCGCCAGAATGAGTCCACAGATGAGAGACCGAAGCGTTAACCGGCTTTCGACAGGAGTCGGGTAGGCGGACTGTGTAGGATCAGCGAGGACCAAATCAGCGTGGGGTTCTTACAAACCAGTTCATCTCCTGATCTCCTCTAGCCAGTGACATCAAGCTGTCCTGGAGCGCCCACTCCAAGCCGTAGACTGTCCCCGGATCCCTTTGAAAGGGTACTGTTTCAGGATTCAGGACCATCTTGCGTGGCGTTCCAGCTGACCAATCCATCCCAGACACGGAGATCACAGTAAAGCGGGCGATCTGCGCCCGCTGGTCATAGTAGACCTTGCCGGACTCCACAAACATATACTTGCGCTCCGGAACCTGGAAGGTCAGTGAGTAGGTGCTATCCGCGAGCACCAGCACGGTCTCTTCCTTCTCAAATTCAGCAACCTGCAGCAGGCCCTTCTCACCACCATACATGATCCAGGATCCGTATGGCGGCGGCGTAAGCGTGCTCTCGTTTGTGTCCTCGTCGGCTGCCTTCTCGGCGCATCCTACAACCAGCCCGGCGATTACAGCAAGCATTATCGCGCTCAATATTCTGACCTTCATGACCGTCCTTTGTTCTCGCACGACTCGATGCCTGTCACCCACGGCAGGCAGTTGATTTGCAATAACACAAAGGCGGCGCAACCGTTCGGTCGGGCCGCCTCCATCCTGAATGACCTCCGGCCTCAGCCGGTCAGCACCTCCTTGACCCGATCGAAGAAGCCCTTCCCTCCCTCAGGCGGCTCCCCGTTCTCGTGCTCCGACAACTCACGGAAGATCGCCTGCTCCTCCTTGTTCAGCTTTGTTGGCGTCCACACCACGACCCGAACCAGCTGATCACCACGGCCATATCCGTTGACGTCCTGAATCCCCTTGCCTCTCAACCGGAAGATCTTTGACGATTGTGTCCCTGCGGGGACCTTCATCTTTGCTTTGCCGCCAAGCGTCGGGACCTCGATCTCTGCCCCAAGTGCTGCCTGTGCAAAGCTCACAGGCAGGTCGTAGACGACGTCGTTGTTGTGCCGTTCGAACTGGTCGTGTTCAACCTCTTGGATAAACACCTGACACATCCCTGATGGACCCCCGCGACGTCCAACGTTTCCCTCGCCTTTCCTCGGTATGTATTGTCCTTCCGCCACACCGGCCGGGATGTTCACAGTCAGGCTCACTTGCTTCTCCGACCGACCCTCCCCACCGCAGCGAGGACAGGGCTCCTGTATCATAGACCCTTCTCCCTGACACTTGGGACACACCGTCACATTCACGAACTGTCCGAACAGCGAGCGGGTCGCCTGCCTCACCTGACCGGTCCCTCCGCAAACGTCACAGGTGGTCGTCTGCGACCCAGCCTTTGCCCCGGACCCTGTACAATCGTCACACCTGTCAAGGCGTGTCATCTTGATCTTCTTCTCAGTACCTGTCGCGATCTCCTCGAGCGTCAGCGGAAGCGTGATCCGCAGGTCTTCTCCCTGCTGTGGCCCACTCCGCCTCCTGCCCCGGCCACCGCCGAAGATATCCCCGAAGATCCCACCACCAAAGATGTCGTCCAAATTCGAGAAGATGTCGTCGAAGTCGCCGGCGTGCGAAAAGTCCGACCACTTGAAACCACCCGACGCGAAAGGCCCACCCAGACCCTGATGTCCGAACTGATCGTAGGTACGACGCTTCTGGGCGTCACTCAGAACCTCGTAGGCCTCCGCAGCCTCCTTGAAGCTTGCTTCAGCCTGCTCGTCTCCCGGGTTTCGGTCCGGATGATACTTCAGCGCAAGCTTCCGGTAGGACTTCTTGATGTCGTCTTCCGAAGCCCCACGCTCTAGACCCAGAACTTCGTAGTAGTCTCTCGGCATAATCCTCACAAACAAGAGGTAGGAGGACCGCCCCCTACCTCTTCAGCAACGTTACTCGCTTTTCTTTTCGTCTTCCTGGACCGGTCCCTGACTCACAACGACCTTCGCGTGGCGCAGAACCCGGTCCCCTAGGCGATACCCCCGCTCGATAACCTCTGCAATCGTACCGGCTTCGTGCTCACTCACCACCTGCATCAGGGCTTCGTGCAAGTTCGGATCGAAGGACTGTCCGCTGGCATCAATCTCTTCGAGACCCCGCGACAACAGAATCTTCGGAAGTTCCTCCATAATCATTCGAACGCCCTCCTTGAAGGCATCCGACTCGGAGTTCCCGTCGGCGTGTGTGCAGGCACGATCGACTGAATCGACGATCGGAAGAAGATCCCTGATCAACCCCTCATTAGCGGACTGGATAAGGGCATCACGCTCTCGGAGCGTACGCTTCTTGTAGTTGTCGAACTCAGCGGCCAGACGAACCCAGCGATCCTTGTAGACCTCCGCATCCCCTTCTACGTCTTCCTCCTCTGCTGGCTCTACAGATTCCCCTTCCGCTACCTCATCCTCTTCCTCTGCGTCGGGCAACGACTCCTCGCTGGTATCTGTCGGGTCAGTCAGGTCCTCTTTCGACACTTCACTCTCACTCATTCGTGCAACGCCCTCGTCTCTGCTTTCTCCTCTAGCATGGTTTCCGTAAGCCCGGTGATATACCGGAGCAGCGGTACCATCTTGTTGTATGGCATTCTGGTCGGCCCCATCAGTCCTATGACGCCTGTTACGTTTCCGAAGCGATACTTGGACGTGAGCAGGCTGCAGTCCTTGAGCTGCGGAGATTCGTTCTCTTTTCCGATCGTGATGGCGACACCATCCTCTTCCATCCGGCCATTCAGAATCTCAGCCATCTGGGTACGCTCCTCAAATAGCCCGATCAACTCGGCCATTCTCGCCTGACTCTCGCAGAACTCGGGCTGCATAAAGAAATTCCCCGTCCCCACTAGGTGAAGATCTTCATCGTTCACGGCCTCAAACAGGTTGTCCGCGTTGTCGCAGATCATTCGCAACAGCTTGGGTGACCCCTCACTCGAAGACATCAGCCGTTCCTCGACTTCCTTCAACATGTCTTCGACCGACAGCCCGGAGAGTCGTTCGTTCACGACTCTGCGTGTAGCGTTCAAATCCCGCTGATCGATCCTGGCATCGGCCTCCATGACCATCGTCTTGACCAAACCGGACTGGATCGTTAGGATGAGCAGCATCTTCGACTCGCTGAGTTGCACCATCTCCAGCGACCTGAAAGTGCCCTTGTTAAACCTCGGCATAAGCGCGACGCCCAGCTGCTGGGATACATCCGCGATCACGTGCGAGACTTGCGAGATCAGGGAGTCCACATTGCTCTGACGGATAAAGTCCTCCACCATCTCGAGCATCCTCTGGCGATCCACTTCGCTAACCTGCTGATGCTCCATTAGTGCGTCGACAAACACCCGATAGCCCTTGTCCGTCGGCGCACGCCCCGCAGAGGTGTGCGGCTGGAACAGATACCCCTTCTCCTCTAGGTCCGACATTGAATTCCGCACAGTGGCTGCGCTCAGATCAAGGCCCTGCTTGGAAAGGGTTCGAGACCCGACGGGCTCGCCCGTATCAATAAAGACGTTGACGAGGCGATCGAGTATCGCCCGCTCCCGGCTGGAGAGGTCTTCCATAGGGTGCACCACTATGAAGAGTGTGTGGGAAGCTTCTAGGGGGAGAGCGATTGTGTGTGGCAGGGTACCCTCAAAACAGGCCGCCGAAGGGGACCGCATATCGGCAAACCTATGAGTTGCACAAGAATATAGCAATACCCTGAAGCTGTCAAGACGACCGAGTGAGTCCCCCCAAGGTCACTTTTTCGTCCCTACAAGGTAGTCCACAATCTGCTCTCGTATTGTATCCGGCATAACGAATTGCGGCAT
>DPVD01000329.1:596-7005 GCA_003526745.1 Candidatus Latescibacterota bacterium | reverse complement strand
GTACGGAGGACCATGGCGTTATCCTGCTGTTCGACGAAGTCATCACGGGCTTCCGTGTGTCGCCTGGCGGGGCGCAAGCACACTATGGCATCACGCCGGACATGACGACGATGGCGAAGATCCTCGCCGGTGGACTTCCCGGTGGTGCTTGCGCAGGACGTGCGGACATCATGGACCTGCTCTCGATCCGTGAGACCGATCCCGAGAAGAAGATGCCGCATCCGGGGACGTTCAACGCGAATCCACTGTCCGCATCGGCCGGTATCGCGACGCTGAAGATCGCGTCAACGGGTGAGCCGCAGGCCCACGCAAACGAGACGGCCGCGACGTTACGTCACGGTCTGGCGAAGATCATCGACGATCGTGGTTTGGGCTGGGGTGTTTATGGTGAATTCTCGTCCTTCCGGATGGTGATCGACCATGGGATCTCGGAGATCAAGGCGCTCGAATTCGATCCGTTTGCGCACGACATCAACAAGCTGAAGTCGCCTTCGAGGCCGGACGTGGCGAAGACGCTACGGATGGGAATGCTTCTTAACGGCGTGGATTTTCCGGGGACGCCGATTACGATGGCGGGGCATTCAGATGAGGATGTGCAGAAAACATTGGCGGCATTTGAGACGACGTTAGGGTGGTTGGAGGGGGATGGGTTGATTTAGGGCAGAGAGCAATTCTGTAACAGGTTTACGTAGCAACGCTCTCATGTTTCGACACGAGGGCGTTTTTGTGTATCGAAGATCTCGTCGCCGGGCCTGCCCGGCGTAGCCTAGGCGAAGGCAGGAGGCGGCTCCCACGATCTCAGCAACTACGACCAGGCCAAGTAGTAGACTGTAGCGGATATCTGGACCCAGGAATCCCCACGACCGTTCGACCGATGCTGCTTGGTTCCGAAGTGGCCGTGATCGAGACTGGCATAACGGGATCGCTCAAGTGTTCACGGTCCTTCAGGCCATCGCCGTCTATGAAGATCACCATGTGCTTACGGACTACGCCGCGATCGTCCAGAACGTAGCCGCGGGCTTTGGGTTTTGTGGTGAACACCGCCTCCAAGGCTTAGGCTACGGTGCCGACGGGGACCCTTACTGTTGGGCATTGGACGTGACGTTGGATGTTTTCGGTGAACGCAACGGTAGGCGTGTTACTGGTTAGCTTATGATTTCTCTTAGCCTACAAACGAATGACGGATGTTGAGTATTGAGGGGATCCTTCAGCACCCAACACTCAGGACTCGACATTCGTCATGCGGTTCTAAACATGGGCGACCGGAGGTCACCCCCACTTTACCCCTCCCTGCTTCTCACCTCCACAGGCAATTCCAGCCTGTCTCCCCATTCCTTCCACGAGCCGATGTAGTTGCGGACGTTTTCGTATCCGATCAGTCGCAACGCCAGGTAGCTGTGAGAGGAACGGTATCCGCCCTGTCAGTAGCACGCGATAGTCTGCTCCGGCATCACGCCCGCTCGCTCATACATCGACCTAAGATCGTTGGCCGGCTTATAGCAGCCCTGCTCATCGAGATTGTTTACATACTCGACATGTATCGCACCCGGTATCGATCCGCCCCTTGCAGCACGAACGGTCGTTCCGTAGTGCTCGCCATCGCTGCGCGTGTCAAGGGGCACGAAAATCTCGCGACTGAGCGAATCCAGAATCTCTTGGTATCCGATCGCGCGCTCCACGACAGGTTCGCTGTTGAACTCCGCGGCCTCGACCTCGACACCTTCTGTAGAAATCTCTATACCGGCTGACTTCCAAGCATCGAAGCCGCCATCTAAGACGTGCACATCCCGATGCCCATGGTATTCACACGCCCAGAACCCGCGAGCTGCCCTCATACCGGAATTGTTCTCATAGAACACAACCGACTGATCTGTTCCTACTCCACGACTGTGAAACAGATACGCATACATATTCATGAAGGCATTGAAGGCGTCAGGTCCCGTATTTGCAAGACTGATCCCATACACATCGAGGCTGATTGCTCTTGGTATGTGACCGGCCACGTATTCGTGTACGGGTCTGGTATCGACAATTCGTACGGACGGATCTGACAGTCGCCCATTCAGTTCTTCCACGGACCAGAGCAGATCCGGATTCGTGTAGCCTCTATTCTCCATCAGTTCTCCTTCGGAAACAGCTTTTCGATATCCACTTCCGGATTCGGATAGAACAGAAACTTCGCATAGCCATAGGCAATCAACTCGCTTATCAGGGAACGAACACCAGTGCTTGTCGTCCACCACCGTTGGGGGTCGTAGCCAATCGGTTCCAATGCGATCACCCCCACGGTTGCGACATCCTTCAGGGCCGCCTCAAAAAGCATCCACGATCGCCTGCTATGAGGTCCTGATGATACAATGTCCACCGACGGATTCGGGTCACCCACATTCAGCAACCATTTCCGAAGGCCGAGGGCAGATGAGTAAGTCCTGTCCTTCCCAACCTCAGGTCGTGAAACTGCGACCACAGGTGAGATACCCATCTCCGTGAACTGCTCGACCCCGATCTCGGATCGCGAAACTTTGTCCGGATAGAGCTGCTTGAGGAAGGTTTCCTCGGGGATCGGCCCGCCAGTTACGAGAACTGCCCCATACGCGCCTTCCCGATAGATGGCTGCAGCTGCCTTGAGCTGAGTCCGGCTCATCCACCCTTCGACGACAAGGTAGCCCGAACCAACCGGCGCGTTGACGGTCAGCGCCGAGTAGACTCCAACAAGCACAAGGGCTGCCGTCAGAGTCGGCAGCCCCAGAACCAACAGCCACCCAAAACGAGTCGGAATCCAGACCTCAGCTCGCCTGAAGAGCCTCACGATTCGTCCAACGGCGGTCTTCGACAATGCCAATCGGTCGCCCGCTGATATGCATCGCCAATTTCGAGTATAGTTTGTTCGTCCCAATGATGCCCGACTATTGTCATAGCTCTTGGCATTCCATTTACAAATCCGACTGGGATCGTAAGGGAGGGATGTCCAGTGAAGTTGCTTGCTGTCATGCTGCTGTCACCCGTGCCGGGACAGACAATCGCATCGACATCGGACACCGCAGCGCAGAAGTCAGACACAAGCTGCGTTCGAAGTTGTTGGGCTTTCACGTAGTCCACCGCAGAGACCGTCCTTGCAGCCCTGAAGATCTCCGGCCACCGACTGTTGTCGTGTTCCTTCAACAGGTCCAGATCATCTGATCGCGAGAGGTCATCAAAAACCGCAGCCGCCTCGACCCAGATTGTTAGCATGATCCCAGTCCGGACACCCGGCAACTCGACAGGCCGCAGGCCCATTCCCAGATCCTTTAGTACATCGAGAGCAGCCTGGTCGATCTGCTTTTCCTCCTCGTTCTCTATGTCTTCGTATTCCTTTTCGACGATTCCGATCAGCAGCTGACGATCCTCTTCTGGCGGCCACGTGAACGGAGCATCGCGCGCCACCGAATCGCGTTCGTCGGCGCCTGCGATGGCCGCAAAGACCGCGGCGCAATCCTCCGCAGAACGACACATCGGACCGATCTTGTCGAGCGAATAGCTTAGGGCCATGGATCCCGCACGGCTCACCCGGCCGAATGTCGGTCTAAGACCACTGACACCACATCGATGACTTGGATTGGTAATCGATCCGTGCGTCTCGGTCCCGATACTGAATCCTACAAGACCGGCGGCGGTCGCTGCGCCGGGCCCCGCCGAAGAGCCGCCCGATCCCTCCTCCTGGTTCCACGGATTACGCGTCATACCTTCAAACCACTGGTCCCCGGAGGCGAGGGAACCCATAGACAGCTTGGCGACCAGGGCTGCCCCTGCATCGCCGAGCCGGGTGACTACTGTCGCATCCTCATCGATCTGCTGATTCCGGTAGGGTGTCGCCCCCCATGTCGTGGGGATCCCTCGTGTAGCCAGCAGATCCTTCGCACCCCAAGGGATCCCGTGAAGCGGGCCTCGTGACCTGCCATCAACGAGCTCTTGTTCTGCCTCGCGCGCCTGCTGCAAACCCAGGTCCTCCGTGATCGTCACGACACACGTCAGCTTCTCACCGATCGATGCAAGCCGGTCGAGATACAGCTCTGCAAGCTCGACTGGAGAAAGCTGGCCACTTGAGAGAAGACGACTGAGTTGTGAGAGGGACGCAAAGGCAAGGGTTTCTCCGAAATCGCCGTTTCCGGAGTCCGTTACTCTGAAAGCGAACCGCACCGAGGAATCGGAGGATTCCGGTTCTGGCGGGCGGAAGGTCAGGGCGGGCGGAAGTGCGTTTTCTACAGGTGAGGTATGGAGCGTCCTTGCCTGGAAGGCATACCGTTCCACCTGTTCGGCAAAGGATTCTAACCGATCATCTTTCTCTATGAGCCCGACAAGCTCTGCGAAAGCATCGAGAACTTTGTCACTGACAAGCCTTTGAGGCTCTGCCAAGTCTCCCCCCCAATCGGTGTCAGGATGGGACTTCGGACTTGCCGGACTCAGATGAAGCAAGTGCGGCATCAGCAAGGGCCAGGGCCTGTCGACCGTCCTGAACGGTCACCGACGGCATCGCCTTCCCAAGGATCACGTCTAAGAAGTGAGACATCTCGGCACGATAGGCAGCGGTGTATCGTTCGATGAAGAAATGGGGAGGCTTCTCACGGTGAATACGCTCAGCATCCCAGACCTCCACCGTATTCGTCGGGACGTTATCCGCTTTCGCCATGCCCTTCGACCCGAAGGCTTCCACACGCTGGTCGTACCCGTAGACCGCACGTCTGCTGTTGTCGATCTGGCAGAGCTTGCCTGATTCGGTTTTCATCATAACGATTGCCGTGTCCACGTCCCCGGCGGCTCCGATCTCGGGTTCCACAAGACAGCTTGAGGCCGCAAAAACCTCCACGGGTTCCTCACCAAGAAGCCACCTGGCCAGATCGAGATCGTGAATCATCATATCTCGAAACAAACCGCCTGACACATTGATGTATTCAATTGGAGGCGGGCTTGGATCCCGGCTGGTGATCTTCACAATCTCGAGTTCCCCGATGCTTCCGTCATTTACCGCATCGAAAACTGCCCGAAAGTTCGGGTCATACCGCCTGTTGAAACCGACCAGAACAGGCACCTTCCCGGCCTGAATCTCCCCCAGATCAGAGTCCACTCTCGACATATCGAGATCGAGCGGCTTCTCGCAGAAAACTGCTTTCTCAGCCCGAACGCCTGCAAGGATCAGCTCCAAATGCGTATCCGTCGGACTCGTAATCAGAATCCCTTGAACGTCCGGATCCGCGAGTGCTTCAGCAGGATCGGTTGCTGGCTTGGCTCCATAAGCTTCGGCAAGTTTCCTTGCTGGATCCTCGAACACATCAACAACCCAGCTGAGTCGGGCGTCGTTAGCTGCGCAAATACTATCTGCGTGGACGGCGCCGATTCTGCCGGCGCCGATCAGTGCGAGATCGATCATCCATTCATCCCTAGTAGATCGCTCAGGTGTGTCGAAAAAGCAGTCCGACTATGAGCTCGTTATAGCTCTACCAAATCAATGGAACAACTCCGAGCCGAGCCTCTGAATACGGCCGATTTAGAGCCCATCCCTCCATCACAAGCCCTATCATCCTCCCGTGAGCTTGAACACGCCGGCTCGGACGCTCCCCGTTCAGACATTGACGCCCACGGCAACTTCATTTCCCGTGTGAGCCGTCCTCCGAAACATTATCCGGTCACGCGACACCCAGCAGGCCGTCGATCTCTTCCTGATAGGCGTATACGTGGCCGGATACCATCTCATCCATCGTCACAGCCCGCTTTGCGATCATTGACTCGCAAAGCGCGTGAGAGGCCGCAACGTCACGCATTCCCTCCTCACCATCGATCTCAAGCGGCCTTCCATCTAGGATCGCTTCAGACAGCTCGTGATACTCGAGCGCGATCAGTTTCCAGTCGACTGCCTTGTCCCCTACGGACACGCGTGTCGGGAAAAAGTGATCGGCAAGGGGCTCTAGTTCGAGCCCCGCATAGCGACCGAGCAGATCCGATTGCTCGACACGTGTCCCATCCATCTCGACCAGTTTGATCTGTGAGCCTCGATTGCCGAATCCCTCAATCGCGCCCTCGGTGCCCCATATCATCTGCCGCCCAAAGCTGATCGGTCCTGCAAGCTGCATCATCCAGTTCAGAGAAACGCCGCTCTTCATCCTGAACAACGCGGACGACGTATCTTCAGCCGTCGCAGGAACGGTTTCCGACATCGCCTTGTGTCGATCCTGGTAGAAACCGTATTGGCTGCCCTCTGATTCCGCCTTCTCTCTTTCACGTTCGATCAGACGAGCGTCTGCGTAGATCTCCTCAATCTCACCGAGCTGATACCGGATCAGGTCCGTGTAGTGAACGCCCATATCGAGAAGGGGTCCAGCGCGCTCTTTCAGATGCCTCCAGGGCGTAATGAAGATTCGCTTGCCTGCCCTGACCG
>DPVD01000329.1:0-310 GCA_003526745.1 Candidatus Latescibacterota bacterium | reverse complement strand
CGCTTGCCTGCCCTGACCGAATGTAGCGCGGCCCCGTATACCTCTCCAATCGCACCCGCCCCGATCATGTGGCGGGCGAGTCTGGCAGACGGGTCTCTGCGGTAATTCTCGGCGACCGAGATCAGCTTCCCGTTTCGCTCAGCCGCATCCATCATCATCCGGCAGGTTCGGATCGTCATCCCAAAGGGCTTCTCGACCATCACGTGCAATCCAAGGTCGAGCGCCGCACAAACCACGTCGTGGTGGAAAGAGGGATCCGTCACCACATCCACGGCATCAAGACTCTCTGCCTTCACCATGGCTTCGAGAT
>DPVD01000231.1:0-24554 GCA_003526745.1 Candidatus Latescibacterota bacterium | reverse complement strand
GTCTCAAGACGCACTTGCTTCCCCGAGAACTTCTCCAACCGCTCCGTCAGCTGCACGCATTGCTCATCGGTCAACTCCTGAGCCGAACTCACCGATGCAGTCACAATGCCGCGTTTCTTGTCCATCAGTGTCGCGAAGGCTGCCAGAATGTCGGGCAGTACTCGCTCGCGGCGCTTCTCACAAAGCAGTGCGAGGAAGTTGAGCGTCACCTCGTGGACCTTGCCGTCCAGAATCTGGCGAAGCACTGCCTGTTTCTCGGCCGGGAGCGCGAACGGATCTTCGACAAAGCTCCTAAGATCGACCGACGAGCTCAGAAGCTCGGCCAGCCCCTCCGCATCCGAAGCGACCTGGTCGAGTGCACCGCGTTCTTCAGCGGCGTCAGCCAAGGCGCCCGTGTATCTTTCGACAACTCCACTCACATCGAACTCCGAGTTGTTTGGGTCCGTCTAGTTGGGGCTTTCGGGCAGGCGTGAAATCGTGTCATCCACGATCTGCCGGCCACGATTCTCGTCCAGCTGGTCGTCCAAGATGTTCCGAGCAGCCAGGATCGCAAGATCGGCTGCTTGGTTCCGGAGCTCTTGCACGGCCTGGTCACGCTCCTGCTGAATCGTGCGACGCGCCTGATCCATCATCTGGCCGGCTTCCGCTTCCGCACGCTCACGCACTTCCTGCGCAACCTTTTCGGCCAGCTCGCGACCTTCAGCGATCGCCTGACGGGCTTCCGCCTGGGCGGTCTCAAGCTTTGCCTGGTTCTCCTGGTTCTGCTGTTCGGCTTCCTGCCGGGCCTTCTCTGCCTCTTCTAAAGCGTCTGCGATCCTCTGCTCACGCTGGTCGAGCATCGTGAGAATCGGCTTCCACGCTACCGACCGAAGAACGATCAGCAGGAGTAGAAACGTAACGACGGTCCAAAAGATAAGCCCTGGCTCGACGTCTAGTAGCATCCTATGTCTCCTTTGTCAGCGTGCCAACGCACTAGGCGTTGTGGAGACCCCTACTTCGTCGCCAGAAGGAAGCAGACCACCTGACCGAATAGAGCCACACCCTCGATAAACGCGGCTGTGATGATCATTGACGAGCGGATATCGTTGGCGGCTTCGGGCTGACGCGCCGTACCGTCAACGGCCATCCCTGCTATCTTACCAATACCGAGCGCTGCACCGATCGTCACGATACCTGCGCCAATACCTGCCGAGAAATAGCCATAGGCCTCAGCTGCCACTGATGCTGCTGCATGTTCCACAGAACACCTCCATGAATCGTTTGGGTCGCGGGTATAATATCAGAGCTGGCGATTCCGCGTGCGCCACCAGATGAATATCTGCAACGGAGCTGCCTTCGCAGCAGCCGATCTTTTCTAGTGTTCCTGATGCACAGCCATACCGATGAACACGGCCGAAAGCATCGTAAAGACGTATGCCTGAATCATTGCGACGAAAATTTCGAGCAGGTAGATAGCAAGCGTAAACGGTACGGCCACCAACGCGATCGTGTAGGCCTTGAAGAAGAAAATCAGGCCGAGTATCGCCATTATGATCACGTGACCGGCTGTCATGTTCGCGAACAGACGGATGCAGAGCGCGAAGGGCTTCGAGAACAGCCCGATAAACTCGATCGGTATCAGGATTAGGGTCACGGGAAGCGGAAGACCGTGCGGCACGAGGTTCTTCCAGTAGCCGAATATGCCGTTGTGCATCATACCGCCGATCTGTGTAACAATGAACGTCAGCAGAGCGAGACCTGCCGTAACGCTCACGTTACCCGTCGCAGTCGCTCCGTACGGAACCAGACCGAGGAAATTACACGTGAGAATGAAGCAGAAGACCGTCAGCAGATACGGCATGAACCGGCGGTAGTCCTTCTCGCCGATGTTCGGTTTGGCGATCTCGTCACGGATGAACACGACGATCGCTTCAACCGCATTCGCAAATCCGGCCGGCACCAGTCCTCGGCGACGCGTCGAGATCAGCAAAGTCATGATCAGGAACAGAGCCGCGACCCACATCATGAAGACGTGGCGTGTGATGGAAATGTCGTAGCCGAAGAGTTCGTATTGAGGAAGATGGATGTGAGCAAAGGGAACATGGAGATCTGGACCATCCAGAAGATGCTCCATGATCCAATCTTTTTTGCCCCCGTTTCCTGCAGCAACTTCCGATGCCATTCCTTAGGCTTCCTTTGATTCCTGCCCTCGTCTCACGACAAACCGCAACTCGAGAGCTTGAAAAACGAGATAAAACGCGAATAGACTGCCGACCAGGGGAAAGATCTCCAAGCTGGTCAGCCTTACAAACAGAATCAACGCTATAAAGATTGCTGCCATTCTTGCGGCGATACCACCCAAAATCGCCTTCAGAAACACCGACTGGGGCTTGTCGAAGGCCCAGACGATCGTCACGACGCCGGCGATCACATTCGCCGTGCTGATGCCGCACCCGACGAGCGCCGCGATCACCGAGTCGTAGCCGAGTGATGCATAGACTGGGTAGCCCCCGACGACGACACCAACAATCAATACGATCGCCACCTGCCGGACAAACCCTTTGATCTCTTCCGTGACGCCCAAAGCTACTCGGTTTCGGACTCCTCTGCCCGTTTCTCCACCCGTTCGTGCAGCCGGTTAACTGACCGAATCAGGTTCGTTATAGCTGCCGTCGTGCCGAGAAGAAACCCGATCAAGGCACCATACGGTTCGGATTCAAGATGCCCGTCGATCCAGCGTCCGAGTACGAAGCACAGAATCACCGACGCTGCAAACTCGATCCCCAGGCCCATGTATGGTCCCGCTCGCCGATATCCCTCGGCAAGATCCGATGGTTTAGGCTTCTGCACGGGGGGCCCACCGGCCCTTCATTGAAGACGATTACAGCAACGATGAAACGGTTTCTCTGGCCATCTGGAGAAACCTTGACGGGGCCAGCCCGATATACAGTGTCGCCAGCGACGTCACCACCAGAGCCGCTCTCGCGAAGGGAGACATCGTCAGGCCCAGTGCTTCGCCGACGGGCTGCTTCATATACATGCTCACCACAACGCCCAAGTAGAAGTAGACCGACACAAGGCTGTTGAGCACTCCGATGATTGCAAGGCTCACAAGCCCGGCTTCGACCGCGCCGCTGAAGATGTAGAATTTTCCGAAGAACCCGGCAGTCGGCGGCAGCCCGGCCAGCGAGATCATAAAGAGCGTCATCGCCAGACCCAATCCGGGATGACGAAACCCGACACCTGCGTATCCAGAGATGTCGAGGTTGTCCTCACCCTTCTTGCTAAGCGCGATCACGACCGCGAACGCCCCAATGTTCATGAACGTGTAGGCGAACAGGTAGAACAGGCCGCCGGCGATCCCCTTTTCGTTCCCTGCGGCCATGGCGACCAGCACATATCCCGCGTGTGCCACACTCGAATACGCCAGCATTCGCTTGATGTTACGCTGCGCCAGCGCGCCCAAGTTACCGATCGTCATCGTCAGCGCCGCAAGTACCCAGACCACGCCACCCCATTCATCCGAGATCGGCTTCAGTGCCACAAACACGATCCGGAAGAACCCTGCGAACGCCGCCGCCTTTGGACCAGCCGACATGAACGCCGTGATCGAGGTAGGGGCACCTTCATACACATCCGGTGCCCACATATGGAACGGAACCGCACCTACCTTGAAAGCCAGCCCGACCATCAGGAGCGCCACTCCGCTGAGCAGCGTGATCATGCCGTTCTCTCGTCCCTGCGACAGCGTTAACTCGATCTCACGTAGGTTCGTCGAACCCGTCGCACCGTATATAAGGGCGATACCATACAGCAGAAAGCCGGTCGCAAATGCGCCCAGAAGCAGATACTTCATCGAAGCTTCGTTCGAGCTCTGACGTCCTCTCAGGAACCCAACCAGCACATAAAGCGAGATCGACATCAACTCGAGCCCAAGGAAGATCACGATGAGATCAGCACCCGCCGCCATCAACACCATCCCGAGAGTCGCTGCCAGAATCAGCAGATAGTACTCACTCTTGCCGATACTCTCCCGCTCGATATACCCGGCCGACACAAAAACCGTCAGCCCCGTTCCAGTCAGGAAGATCAAGTTGAAGAACAGGGCATAGTTGTCAAGGAACACCATCCCGCCAAACCCATGTGCGGGATCGCTCCCCCACATACCGAGCGTCACATATATCGTGATCGCCATACCGATCAGCGCGATGTAGCCCGACACCTTACCCTCGTTCTGCGGTCGAATGATGTCAACACATAGAACGACCAACACTAGGCCGGAAACCATCAAGGCCGGGGTCAGGATATGCCATTCGAACTCAAGCATTCGTTACTAGAGAGCCCTTAAAAGATCACAAAAGTCAAAACAATGAACAGCGGCACGAGGATCGCGCCGGAGTAGGCCATGTAGCCGAAGAACGAAGGCATCTTGACACCGTTCTGCTCGGCGATGGAGCGCACCATGAAGTTAGGCGCATTGCCAATGTAGGTGTTCGCACCCATAAAGACAGCGCCGACCGAGATCGCCTTCAGATAGCTCACAAACAGAGCGAGCTTGGCCGGATCCGCCCCAATCGTGTCCCACTGATCTTCAGCCATCCGAAGCGCAGTGGCGATCTGCGACTCTGTCAACCCAAGCTTACCGAGCGCCGAAGTAAAAAACGTCAGATACGTTGGCGCGTTATCCAGGAAGCTGGACAGCACTCCAGTGATCCAAAAGTAGCTCGCCTCGTCCTTGGCGGCCGTCACGACGAAAGCAAGCGCGCCCTGCTCGCCCGCCTTCAGGATCGCGAGTGCGGGAACGATCGTCATAAAAATGCCGGCAAAGAGGTAACCCACCTCCTTGATCGGGAACCAATTGAACTCGTTCGCTTCTCGTAGCGCCTGAGACGTGAACTTCAGCGAGAGCAGGCCCATTATAACAATGGTCACATCGCGCAGGATGCCTTGGATCGTCATGTGTATACCGAGAACCGTCACTTCGCCCGCTTGCCAGATGCCACTCATCAGAACAGCACCCATGATCCCGAGCAGGAAGATAAGGTTCTGGAGGCCCTCCACCTTCAGCGGATCCTTGTCGCCTTCCGGCTCCGCAGCACCTTCAACTTCCTTCTTCATATACATTGTGTCCACCACGAAGAAGATCGCCAAGAGTGCAATACTCATCGCGACCATCTCAGGCAGCAGGTTCATCGTCCAGAAGAATGGCACACCGTGCAGAAAACCCAGGAAGAGCGGCGGATCACCCAGTGGTGTGAGCGAGCCACCGATGTTGCTGACCAGGAAGATGAAGAACACGACGATGTGAACCTTGTGCTTTCTGTTCTTGTTCGCCCGAAGCAGCGGACGTATCAGGACCATCGAAGCACCGGTCGTTCCCATCCAAGAGGCTAGAACCGTTCCTATCAGAATCAAAGTCGTGTTGACGGCTGGCGTTCCCGCCAGCGTTCCCCGAATCACGATCCCGCCACCCGCCGTAAACAGACCCCACAGCAGGATGATGAACGGGATATAGTCAAGGAAGTAAATGTGAAGGATCTCGTGGACGGCTGCGCCCCCATAGGCAAAAAGGAATGGGATCGCAAAGATGATCGCCCAAGCTGCTGAAACCTTCGGGAAATTGTGGTGCCACCAGTGTTCGTTGATAAGTGGAGCGATCGCGATCGACAACAGAATGCCGACGAACGGGATCACACTCCAAAGCGGCAGGACTTCGCCGAGATTTGCGCCGTTTCCATCACCTGCGGCGAATGCCGTCCCCGGTAGCAGTAAAAGAAGCGGAATAGTCAAAGCGAAACGTCTCATAATACTCTCCCTTACTTCGCGTCGATCAAAGCAGGCGTCTGATCGCTGAGGGTCACAGCCTGCCCATAACCGCGGAGCTGCTTGGACTGCACGGTCTGGATAAGATGCTTGGATGACACTTCCGTCCTTTTCATAAATGGCTGCGAATACACGCCGATCCAGATCATCAGAATCACAAGTGGCATGATCACGATCCACTCACGCACTGATAGATCTTTGAGCTTCGCGTTCGCGTCGTGCTTGACCTCGCCCCACACGACCCGCTGGAACATCCACAACATATAGACGGCGGATAAGACAACGCCCGAGGTGGCGATCACACCCAGCAACGTGCTAGCTTGGTACGCACCCAGCAGGATCAGGAACTCCCCGACAAACCCGTTCAGACCCGGGAGCCCGATCGACGAGAGCGTCGCGAGCATAAACACCACCGAGAAACCCGGAATCACCTTAGCGAGCCCACCAAAGTCTTCGATCTCGCGTGTGTGACGGCGTTCGTAGATCATTCCAACGATCAGGAACAGCGCGCCTGTTGAGATCCCGTGGTTCACCATCTGGATGATGCTGCCCTGCATGCCCTGCTCGTTCATCGCGAACATCCCCAACACGACAAAGCCGAGGTGTGAAACACTCGAGTAGGCAACCAGCTTCTTGATATCCGTCTGCACCATCGCGACCAGCGCGCCATACACGATCCCGATCACCGAGAGAAGCATGATCGTGGGCGTGAAGTGGGCCGTAGCAGATGGGAACAAGGGCATGCAAAATCTCAGGATCCCGTAGGTCCCCATCTTCAGAAGCACGCCGGCCAGTATCACACTACCGGCTGTCGGTGCCTCCACGTGGGCATCGGGAAGCCACGTATGCAGCGGGAACAGCGGAACCTTGATCGCAAAACTCAGGAAGAACGCAAGAAACAGCCAGTACTGGGTATTCGTCGCAAGCGAGTAGTCGTACAGTGCGAGTAGGTCGAAGGTGTAGTTGCCTGTCGCAAGCCCGTGCTGAAAGTAGAGATAGATGATCGCAACCAGCATGAGCAGACTGCCAGCGAGCGTAAACAGCACGAATTTCATTGCCGCATAGATCCGCCTCTCGCCGCCCCAGACCCCGATCAGCAGATACATCGGGATCAGCATCGCCTCCCAGAACACGTAGAACAGGAACAGATCAAGCGAGCAGAATACACCGAGCATCCCGGTCTCGAGCAACAGCATGGAAACCATATACTCGCGAACCCGTGATGTCACCGACGCCCAGGAGCCCAGGATCGCAAGAACGGTGAGCAGCGTCGTAATCATCACAAGCAGGACGCTGATCCCGTCGATTCCAACGGAATACGAAATCCCGAGA
This sequence comes from Candidatus Latescibacterota bacterium, assembly GCA_003526745.1. Lineage (GTDB taxonomy): Bacteria > Latescibacterota > UBA2968 > UBA2968 > UBA2968 > UBA2968. The sequence goes on along the minus strand of DPVD01000231.1, from coordinate 17,420 downwards.
CTCTTGACCCAGTCGAACCGTTGCACAAACTGCATCGCTGGTGTCGTCGCATCGAAACTCGTAAACACGGGAATCGACACAATGAAGTTCAGCAGCGACACACCGAGTGCCAACCACCGGCTCAGATTATTCCGGTCCTTCCCCACCAACGCGATCACAACCGCGCCGGCAAGCGGAATAAAGATTAAATATGTGAGTAGGCTTGCTTCCATGCTCTATTCGAGATGACAGATCACTCTGGGTGACCTGGTTTCCCTCTTCTTACGAGATTACCAAATTCAATTCTGTAATTCAGGTCGTACCGAAGGGCGATCAGTCAACACCGAGATACACTCGCCGTCTCCTTTGAAAGGCCGCACTCATCCTATTACTTCTCCGCCCTACAAATCACTTCAGCGGGCGGCTAGTCAGGATGAGCAGTCTCAATCACCAATATCTATGGTGCCGTAAAGGCATAGATCATCGCCACGGTCCCGATCAGCATCCAGAGTGCGTAGGTTGGCATACGTCCTGTCTGGAAGCGGCTCGACACCCAGCCGATCCCCTTCACCGTGTAAGCCGACGCGTTCACAACACCATCGATCAGGATCGTATCCACGAAGTTCCAGAGCCCCATCGACAGGTTGTGAATCGGGTTCACGATTGCGACGTGATAAAGTTCATCCACATACCACTTGTTCCGCAGCACATTGTGCAGCGGCGCGTGCGTATCCGCGCCGAGCTTCCTGCCCTTGTGCATCCAGATCGCCACACCCAACCCGACAATCCCGGCCAGGATCGAGATCACGAGAAGCACCATCGGTGACAGCCCTTGGCTCGTGTCGTGTTCGGCTTGACCAAGGACGGGCTTGAGGAAATGGTTAATCCATCCGTGCTCAAGGGGATACCCGGTGATGCCACCGATAAACACAGCACCGATCGCCAGGAACATCAGCGGTATCGTCATGCTGCTCGGTGATTCGTGTGCCTGGTCATGCAGATGCTGGTCTCGCGGCGATCCGAAGAACGTCATCAGAATCAGTCGGAACATGTAGAACGACGTCATCATGGCGCCGAGCACGCCGAGCATCCAGATGGCCGTATGACCGGGAACGTGCGAGTAGTATGCCCCCGCCAGAATCAGATCTTTACTCCAGAAACCGCTCAGCGGAGGGATGCCGGCAATCGCGATCGTACCCAGGATGAATGTATATCCCGTCACCTTCATCTTCCCGAGCAGACCCCCATACTTCCTCATATCCAACTCGTCCTGCATCGCGTGCATGACGCTTCCAGCCGCTAGGAACATCAATCCCTTGAAGAAGGCGTGCGTGAACAGGTGGAAAATCCCGGCCGTGTAAGCACCAACGCCTACACCGATGAACATATATCCCAGCTGGCTGACCGTAGAGTAAGCCAGCACACGTTTGATATCCGTGTTGACTAGCGCGATCGATGCGGCGAACAAAGCCGTAAACACACCAACCCAAGCCACAACCGCACCTGCCGTCGGCGCAAGCGTGAACAGCACGTTCGAGCGAGCAACCACGTAAACACCGGCCGTGACCATGGTCGCGGCATGGATCAGCGCAGAAACGGGTGTCGGACCTTCCATAGCGTCGGGCAGCCAGACATACAGCGGGAACTGAGCGGACTTGCCGCAAGCGCCTAGGAACAGCAGAAGCGCGATCGCTGTCGCCACACCGCTGGACAGCGCGCCCGGAGCTGCCGCAAACACTTCGCTGAACTGAACCGTTCCGAGATACCCGAACATCGTGAAGATGCCGATCAGGAAGCCGAAGTCTCCGATCCGGTTCACGATGAAAGCCTTCTTACCGGCGTCAGAAGCGGACTTCCGTTCGAACCAGAACCCGATCAGCAGATACGAACACACCCCAACGCCCTCCCACCCAACGAACATCAGCAGGTAGTTATTCGCTAGGATCAGGACGAGCATAGAGAACACGAACAGGTTCAGATAGGTGAAGAACCGACTGAACCCGCTGTCGTGACTCAAGTACCCGAAGGAATAGACGTGGACGAAGAAGGACACCGTCGTCACGGTCACCAGCATAATTGCCGCAAGCGGATCGACCAGGAAGCCTACGCTCGCCTGGAAGGATCCCGCTGCGATCCACGTGTAGACGTTCTCGTCAAGTCTCGCGCCACCCATCACGTCAGCTAGGGTCTTCAGCCCGAGGAGCATCGACCCGCCGACAGCGACCGTCGCGATGTATCCGGACGCCTTCTGAAGCCAGCGGCCGAAAACTCCGGTTATGATCGCCCCGGTCAGAGGCAGCAGAATGATTATTTCAACGTTCGTCAGCATATTCTCTTGTGTCACCCTTCGACTCCGCTTAGGGTGGCATCACTACTTTATCGTCGAGAGTAGGCCTGCAGGACTATATAGCGCCGCCTTCGCCTCCGCTCGGCGCGCAGAGGTAAATAGGCTTACCACTTCAGAAGGTTTACCTCTCCCACATCAACCGTCTCACGATTCCTGAACAGCGCGATGATGATCGCTAGACCGACCGCAACCTCTGCTGCGGCTACTGCCATCACGAAGAACACGAACACCTGCCCGTCGCCCTGCCCGAGCTGCTTCGCAAACGCTACAAACGCGAGATTCACTGCGTTCAGCATCAGCTCTATACACATGAAGATCACGATAGCGTTCCGGCGTGTGAGCACACCCGTCACACCGATAGCGAACAGGATCGCGCTGAGTAGCAGATAGTATGAGATCGGAATAGTCACGTTCGTCTTAGGTCGTCGCCGTCTCTTTTTTGACCAGCACGACGACCCCGACCAAGGCCACTAGCAGGATCATCGACGCGACCTCGAATGGAAACACAAAGTCCGTATACAGAAGCTTCCCGACATAGGGAATGTTATTCGTCGCCAATGCCTCGTTCTCGACGGGCGCCCCACCCACCTGACGGAGCAAGGTCAGCGCGAGGAAGGCGAAGAGCATCGTTGAAAGCAAGATGACCGCAAACCCACGATACCGGCCGGTCACCACCTCCAGACCTTCAGATGCGCCAAGATTCAACAGCATGATTACAAACAGGAAGAGTACCATAATGGCGCCGGCATAAACGATCACCTGAACCGCCGCGAGGAAGTGGGCCTGGAGCAACACAAAGAGCCCGGCGACACAGAACAGCGTGGCAACCAGGGCCAGAGCCGAATAGACGGGATTTCGGAAGAGTACGAGCAGGAGTGCAGATGCAACTGCAGCAGCTGCCAGAACGAAGAATACGACTGTCTCCATCTACCCCCCTGAACCGAACAGCCTAACTCGTCAGCGTCAGAACGAGTCCGGTGACGAAAACATTAGCGAGCGCGATCGGCAGCAGATACTTCCAACCCAGCCGCATCACCTGGTCGTACCGGAATCGCGGTACGGTCCAGCGCACCCAGATAAACACAAACAGGAAGAACGCCGTCTTCACTGCGAAAACGAGAACCTTCAGAACGCTCACGCCGAGCGAATCGTCGGCGGGATCCAATCCCGGTAGATGCCAACCGCCGAAGAAGAGCGTCGCGATCAATGCGGACGCAGTGATCATGTGCGCATATTCGGCCATGAAGAACATTGCGAACTTCATACTGCTGTATTCGGCGTGATCCCCCGCCACAAGTTCCTGCTCCGCTTCGGGCAGGTCAAACGGCAGGCGGTTCGTCTCGGCAAAGACAGAAACGATGAACACGATACACGCAACTGGCTGGCTGAACAAAAACCACCCGGGCAGGAAACCCAAGTAGGTCGTGCTCGCCTGCAGGTTCACCACATCGGTCAGGCGTAGCGTCCCCGAGATCATCAGCACACCGATCAACGACAGTCCAAGAGACAATTCGTAGCTGATCATCTGAGCCGATGCACGGATCCCACCCATCAGCGCGTATTTGTTGTTCGATGCCCATCCGCCAAGCACGACACCGTAGACGCCCAAGGAGCTCAGAGCGAGAACGTAAAGGACCCCGATATCGACATTTGCGATCACGAGCTCGATCTCGTGTCCCATCAGCGTGATCACGTCCCCAAAAGGAACGACCGCGAATCCCATCAGCGCTGGAACCAGGATTACGGCTGGAGCGATCAGGTAGACCGCCTTGTTCACGTGATTCGGGATGACGTCTTCTTTGAGGATAAACTTCAGTCCATCAGCGAGCGGCTGCAGCAATCCCCAAGGCCCAACGCGGTTGGGTCCGAGTCGGTTCTGGATGTAGGCACTGACTTTCCGCTCAGCCAGAACGACGTAAGCCACAGTCGTGATGACTGCGCCCAAGACGATCACGATCTTGATCAAGCTTTCGAGTGCGTAATCCATCTACGCCTTTGTTCCCGCGATCTGAAGACCCACGCTGCCGACACTTTCCATATTCACGTCGCTGAAGGAACCGACCTCTTTCGCCACCGCTGACATAACCTCTGCGGCCGAGTCGAACGTCAGAGTTCCACCGAATGCGTTTATGAGATCGCGCAGAATCAGCCACTCTGCGCGCGCATCGCCCGGCGGTTCGAGACCTGCCGATATCAGCTGAACACGCCCGGCGAAGTTCGTGTAGGTCCCGCCCTTCTCGATAAATGCGGCTCCTGGCAGCACCACATCCGCAGACGCACTGATATCGGAGGCCAGGATATCCTGGACCACGAGGAACTCCAGCCCGCCAAGCGCCTCTTTTTCCTCATCGTTGAACTTGTCAAGAGGATCGCCTCCGAAGAATAGAACGGTCTTGATCGACCCATTCCGGATCCCGTCCCAGAGATCATTCTCGGGAGTCAGGCTCACATTGAGCGAACCCAGAATTTCCGTTGCGCCCCGCGTGTTCGGCGATTTGTCCGCCCGGATCGTGAACCCGGACTTGAAAGCCACGTCCCCATCGCTATTCACCTTTGACCTAAGAGCCACCTTCGCGCCCGACAATCTATCCTGAATCAGCTTCCCAAACAGGAACTGCTCTTCGTTCGTCAGGTGCGAAGAGGCGAACACACCGACCGATTCCACTCCGTGTGCATCGCGAGCCGTGCCGATACCTTCCGAAACCTTCGAAATCGCTACATCCCAGAGCACAAGACTCTCGGACTCCCCTCGACCAATCGTCGGGAACAGAAGCCGATCATCGCTGTGGACATAGTCCCAGCCGTGTCGGCCGTCGTCACACATCCAATAGTCGTTCACCTCCAGGTTCTCTCGGGGAACGAGACGATAGATCCGCTCCTTGTTCAGGTCGGCGCGGATGTTACAGCCCGTGCTGCAGCCTGGACAGACCGAATCCGCTTCCTGCAGGAACCAGACACGCTGTTTAAATAGGAACTCCTTGTCGAGGAGTGCGCCGACTGGGCAGATATCTACTGTGTTACCGGACAGGCGGTTATCCATCTTGATTCCGGGGAACACATCGATCTCGTTGTGCACGCCGCGATTGAAGTATCCTAGCTCACTCGTACCGGAGATTTCGTCGCAGAACCGAATACAGCGAGTGCAACGGATACAGCGATCCGAATAGAGCATCACGTGTTCGCCGATGTCCTTCTTTGGCTGCACAGCTTTCTCTTCCATAAACCGACTTGTGCCCGAGCCATGGCTGAAGCTGTAGTTCTGGAGCTCACACTCGCCGGCTTGATCACAAACTGGACAGTCGAGCGGATGGTTCACCAAGAGGAACTCCATAATCGCCTCCTGATTGTGCTTCACCGCATCCGTCTCCGTATCGACGATCATCCCTTCGGCTGGCACAGCTGTGCAGGAGGGCATCAGACCGCGACGACCACCCATCTCAATCTCGACCAGGCACATCCTACAGTTTGCTGGTGCCGATAGGCCCTTGTGGTAGCAGTAGTGCGGGATGTGCACATCGTGATCATCCGCCGTCTGGAGGACGTTACGCCCCGGCGCGATCTCGATCTCTTTTCCGTTGAGTTTGAACGTAGGCATTTGTTTGTCTAATTGTTTAGCTGCGAGATCTCTTTTGGAGGCAGTTCCGTGCTCCTCTATCCCTTCTCTGCGTACTCAGCGTCCTCTGCTGTTAACACCTTTAAGCGTGTTGAACGTTGTTCTTCACGTGCTCTTCGAACTCGCTCCGGAAGCACTTCATGAACCCGAGCATCGGGTAGGACCACGAGGGTCCGAACAGGCAGATCGTGGACATCGCGGGTGAAAGCAACGGTGCAACGTTGTTGCAGACATCCTCGAGGGTCTCGAGGTCTTCGAGCGTCCCCTGACCGTGTTCGATCCGCCAGACTATGTCGCGAACCCACGGGATTCCTTCACGACACGGCGTGCACTGTCCGCACGACTCGTGTGCGTAGAAAGTCATCAGGTTGAGGCACGCGTCGACCATACAGCGCGTCTCGTCCATCACGATGATGCCACCTGTTCCGAACATCCCCTGGAACTCACCGCGTCCGGGGATCGCCCAAAGTTCCGGGTTCATAACGATATCGAGCTCATCCGGCATCATCACGGGTGTCGACGACCCCCCCGGGATCACTGCCTTGATCGCGTTGCCGTCCCGGATCCCTCCGCCGCATTCTTCGATGATCTCAAGGAGCGTGCAGCAGCCGATCTCAAGCTCGAACAGCCCGGGAGTCTTCACGTCTCCGCTGACGCAGAAAATGAAACTACCGGGATACCGCTCGCTCCCCATCGACTTGAACCAGTCCGGTCCGTTGTTGATGATGTGCGGTACGTAGGAGACCGTCTGAACGTTGTTGATTGTCGTGGGGCGGCTGAAGATGCCTTTTGCGGCCGGGAAGGGCGGCTTCACACGTGGCTCTGCTCTCTTACCTTCGAGCGACTGCATCAGCCCCGTCTCTTCACCGCAGATATACGCGCCAGCTCCGGGATGCGTATACACCTCAATGTCGACTCCGGATCCCAAGATGTTCTTTCCGACCAAACCGGCAGCACGAGCCTGACCAATCGCTGCCTCCATCCCGATCATCTCCTCCCACATCTCACCGCGAACATAAATGTAGGCGGCCGATGCCCGGATCGCGTAGGCGCTGATGATTACCCCCTCAAGCAGCTGATGCGGGTTCTTGGCGATCAGGTGCCGATCCTTGAACGTACCGGGCTCGCTCTCGTCACAATTCACACACAGATACGATGGACCGTCCGGCTCCTTGGGCATAAAACTCCACTTCATCCCCGTGTTGAACCATGCTCCGCCTCGGCCGGCCAGCGCCGAGTCTTGAACGGTCGTGATCACGTCGTCCGGCGACAGTTCCTTGAAGACTTTCTCGATCGCCTGGTATCCGCCGTTATGCTTGTAGACCTCAATGTCGGTGATGTTCTCGACATCCAGGCTGGCGGTCAGGATCTTGCACTCTTTGATCGGCATAGTCGTCTTCCGGTCAGTCGTAATGCGCCATCAGTTCGTCGAGCTTCTCAGGCGTGATTCCCCGATAAAGCTTCTCGTCGATTCGGATTGCGGGAGCGCCCTCGCAGGCGGCGATGCACTCAGCCTTTTCGAGCGTCCACCTTCCGTCCGCCGACGTCCCACCTACGTCGATCTGTAGCTTCTCCTTCAGATGATCCACGAGGCTCTTCGCGCCGCAAAGCGAACATGAAAGCGTGGCGCAGACCTGGATCAGGTGCTTTCCGATCGGCGCCTTGTGGAACATCGGGTAGAAGCTCATAACACCAGCAGCACGGGCCGGCGGCATCCCCAGCATCTCGGCCACAAGCTTCAGCCCTTCAAGCGACACGTATCCCCACTCCTTCTGCACCGTGTGCAGTACGGGTAGGATCGCGGCCTCCTTCCAGTCATCCGGATACCGTGAGATTATCGCTTCTACCTTCTCGCGTGTTTCGTCTGTGAGTTCTGCTGGCATTTGTGATCGTTTTCGGTCAGCGCCGCAGGCTACGGCTCGCATTGTTGCTTGCTTCTTGCAGCACCCAGAGCCCTTATCTGCGCGAACCCCGGGTCTAACGCCCCGGGTTAATCTCGCCACACGCCCCTTCGGGGCTTCCCCCAACCCTCGGGTTTTCTCTGCGTCTTCTGCGTCCCAGCTTTTGGGTTAGCGATCCAGTTCCCCAGCAATCACGTTAAAGCTCCCGAGAACGGCGATCGCATCGGAGACCATCAGCCCCTCGGCCATTTCGGAAAAAACCTGGTAGTTCATGAACGAGGGTGGCCGAACACGCATCCGATGCGCGTAACCGGATCCGTTGCTGACGACGTAGAATCCTAGCTCACCGTTTGGCGCTTCCGTTGGGAGATACGACTCACCCACGGGCGGGGTCAGACCGTGACCGTCCATGATCACTTTGAAGTGATGGATCAGAGACTCCATTCCGAAATCGACGTCCTTCTTCTCGGGCAAGATGACTTTAGCCTCGTCTACCTTGACCGGCCCTTCAGGCAGGTTGTTCACTGCCTGCTCGACGATCCGCGTGCTCTGAACCAGCTCTTCCATCCGGACGAGATACCGGTCATATGTATCGCCGTTTTCTCCAACAGGAACGTCGAAATCGTAGTCGCTAAAGTTGAGAAAGGGCTCCGCTTTCCGGATGTCGTAATCGATCCCTGATCCGCGGAGCATCGGACCAGTCATGTTCCAGTCGATTGCATCCTCGGCGGAGATCACGCCAATCCCCTTCGTTCGATCGACCCAGATCCGGTTCCGCGTTAGGAGTCGATCCACTTCCTTCATCGCATCCGGGAATTGCGCGATGAAATCGAGCACCACCTCGCGGAAATTCTCCGGCACATCCCAACCCAACCCACCAACGCGTGTGTAGCTCGTCGTAAGCCGGGCACCCGTCACCAGCTCGAAGATGTTGTAGCATCGCTCACGCTGCTCGAAAGTGTAGAGGAAAACCGTAAAGGCACCAATATCGAGCGCGTGCGTGCCAAGCCAGACCATATGATCAGCGATTCGTGACAGCTCCCAGAGAACAACTCGAACGGCGGTCGCACGTTCCGGAACCTCAAGCCCCATCAGAAGCTCCATCGAGGCCGCGTAGGCGATGTTGTTGCAGAGCGGAGACAAGTAGTTCATCCGATCCGTAACCGTCACGTACTGGTTGAACGTGTGGTGCTCGCCCAGCTTCTCAAAGCCCGTGTGCAGATAGCCGATGTCCGGAATGCATTTTGAGATCCGCTCGCCATCCAGCTGCAACTGCAGGCGCAGCGTCCCGTGTGTGGCAGGATGCTGGGGACCGAGGTTGAGGACCATCTTTTCGGAACCGAGAGGATCCTCATCGGCATCCTCCTGCCCCGCGAAAGGGTTACCCGCAAAACCGGGATCCTCGGGCGCGATGATGTTCCGCTCTCCCATACCTCGCAGCGGATAGTCTTTACGCAGCGGGTGATACTGGAAGTTGTGCGGCATTAGAATCCGGCGCAGGTCCGGGTGACCGTCGAACCGGATCCCGAACATGTCAAAGGCTTCACGTTCCGGCCATTCTGCACCACGCCACACTGTGGTCGCTGAATCAACTCTACAGTCGTCTTCGGCGACCTGCGCACGGACACGCAATCTCTGATTGTTCGGATGGGAATACAGGGAATAAACCACATCGAAGCGAGGAAGATCGGGTGCTCGATGCGGGTGATCCTGATAGTCGACCGCAGTCACATCGTTGAGACGGTCGTAGCGGAGATCCGGTTCGCTCTTGAGGAAGGACAGAATGTCGGTGATTCTGTCCTTCTGACAGACGATCGTCACTTGCTCTTGGGCATCGACGACCTTAACGATTTCATCCTCGAACCGATCACGGAGTCTGGCGGCCACTGGATGGTCAGGAACGAGAGCTTCCGTTGCCACCTCGGGCGTCTTTGTCGCGATATCCTCAGACATTAGGCCGTTGCCGCGACCTCCTCGGTCGCCTGTGTGGGCTGCTCGCGGTCGATCTTCTCCTGGACCTTCATCAACCCGTAGATCAAGTCTTCAGGACGCGGGGGACACCCGGGAACATATACGTCAACGGGGATAAACTGATCCACACCCTGGACAAGTGTATAGGTATTGAAGACACCGCCCGAAGATGCGCAGGCACCCATTGAGATCACCCATTTCGGGTCAGGCATCTGATCGTAGATCTTCTTTAGAACAGGCATCATCTTTATCGATATGCGCCCGGAGACGATCAGCAGATCTGATTGTCTGGGCGAGAAGCGGACGGCCTCAGCACCGAATCTGGCCATGTCGAACCGGCCTGACAGCGTGGCCATCATCTCAATCGCACAGCACGCCGTTCCGAAAGGCATCGGCCAGAGCGAACTCTTCCGAGCCCAGTTGATCATCTTGTCCAGCGTTGTCGTCAGGACGTTGTCACCCAGCGAGGACTCTAGTCCCATTCCAAACCTCCCTTACGCCACACATACGCGAGACCCAAGGCCAACACTCCGAGAAACACGACCATCTCGTAGAAAATAAAAGGCCCCTGAGCTAAGAGTTCGCGAAAAACTACCGCCCAAGGGTAGAGAAAGACGACTTCGATATCGAAGATGATAAAGAGCATCGCCACCAAGTAGAACTTCACGGAAAAACGCAGGCGCGCGTCTCCGAATCCTGGGACACCTGACTCGTAGGGCGATAGCTTTACAGGGTTTGGTTTTCGTGGGCCAACCAGATGCGTAATCGCAAGGTTTACGGCCGCGAACCCACCAGCAATAAAAAAGAGCAGGACAATCGGGAGATAGTCGCTCAGCATTTCTCTTGTAGATGCCCCCGAAGGTGCGAAAAATCAGTGTGCCAAAAAGCGAGAAAGTCGAGCGCAAAAACCTGCAAAAAACCAGCGCTCCCCCCCCAGAAAATCGCGATTAGTATATCGTACGGCCTTCTGCATGTCAAGCCAAATAGAAAGGAAAACTACACGTTTAGATTCGCTGTATTCGCCCAAATTCACTGGTTTTTTGGCGGATGAGGCGGCCCCCGAGGGGTCCCCGTTTTACCCCAATGCTGCCCATACTGTTCAGAACCAAAAGGCCATCGCTACCAGAATACTCTTGAACACCTATCTTAGAGCTATGATTCGAACCTCCGCACCTGCTGTTTCTGTCCTGATTCCGGCCTACAACGCGGAAGAGACGCTCAAAGAGGCCCTGTCTACAATAAGTGAGCAGTCCTTTGCCGATTTTGAGACCATTGTGGTGAACGACGGATCTACTGATGGGACAGCTGACATCCTTAATAGTACCGCTGAACTGGACGACCGGATTCGCCCCGTGCATCTCGCGCACCAGGGGTTGGTCGGGGCGTTGAACGCGGGGATCAGTCTGTGTGAGAGCCGATACGTCGCCAGATTCGATGCGGACGATCGGGCACATCCGGATCGTTTGAGCCGTCAGGTAGACTTTCTCGACGCGAACGCCGACATCGACGCCGTGGGCTCACAGATTCGATGCTTCCCGGACGAAAGGGTGGCTAAGGGTTTCAGGATCTACGAGCGCTGGATCAATGGGCTGATCTCCCCAGAGGACATCGCACGTGAGATCTATATCGAGAGCCCACTTGTCCACCCTTCGGTGACCATCAGACGCGAAGTTCTGGATCGTTGTGGCGGCTACGTTGACAACGGTTGGCCGGAAGACTATGACCTCTGGCTCAGGCTGCATACGGCGGGATCTCGGTTCGCAAAAATCCCGGAGGCGCTGCACGAGTGGCGCGAAGGAGATAGAAGGCTGACCCGAACAGATTCGCGCTATTCGGTAGAAAATTTCATTCGGGCGAAGACTCACTACCTGGTTCAAGGCCCTCTGAACGACAGCAAAAAGGTCATCATTTGGGGCGCCGGACAGATGGGACGCCGGGTCTCCAAGCATCTCCTGCGCGCAGGCGTGGAACTGCTCGCGTTCGTGGACATCGACCCGAAGAAGATCGGAAACACTAGAAGAGGTGCATTGATCATATCTCCCGAAGAGCTACCCAGTGTTGCTGAGAGGTCGGACAACCCGTTGATCCTGGCTGCTGTTCCGTCAAGAGGCGCAAGGTCTCTGATTCGTGAGAACCTGAACGGCCTAGGGTGGGTCGAAGGACGTGAGTATATTTGTGTCGCCTGACGAAAAGCCTAATGGGAGGATCTTAGTGTTTGCCTGGCTAAAGTTGATCTTCGGACACAAGGACACGACGGCAGAGGCGCCTCTGCCACAGCTGGAGATGCTGAGATACCACCTGGACGATCTGCCTGAGGTGGTCGTTCCGATGGATTACGAGATGCGAACTTTCCAATCCGGGGACGAGCAGGCCTGGTGCGACATCATGGAAGGGAATGTCGGCCGTAACTGGACAACGGAGCTCTTCGCAGAAAAAATGTCCTCTGATCCTCGATTCTCTGCAGATGGGCTCTTCTTCGCAACCTACGAAGGAATACCCGTGGCCAGTGCATGCGCTTGGCGATCGAGCGTTGAGGAAGAGGTTGTCGGAGACGTCCACATGGTCGGCGCCTTCGACGAACATAGAGGCAAGGGCTTGGGACACCTCGTCAACGCAGCTGTTCTGAATAAACTGAAGAAGCAGGGCTTCCAAAAGGCACACCTGAAGACGGACGATTGGCGTCTTCCCGCAATCAATTCTTACCTGAAGGCCGGCTTCGATCCCCTCAACACCCACATCAGCCACGCTGAGCGCTGGGATATCATCCTCGAGAGGATCGCCGAATACGAGAAGAAACAATAAGGCGTTCCAAAACAGCAAAGCTGTGCCAAGTGAATTCAGCTTTGTCTGGAGACTGGAACGCTTTTGTACTTAGCCGAACATCGCAAACTTCAGCCCCATCACCTCTCGAATCTGCTCAAGTGTCTTCTAAGCCTCGATGCGTGCCTCCCCGCTACCGAAGCTCAGGATATCACGGACACAAACGTCGTCATCGGTCTCTCCATCGAGTGTCGATTCAGGATCCGCGTTCTGCGAATCGAACACCGCCTCCCTCATCGACAGCTCGTGACCCAGACTCCTGATCACATAGGACGCAATCTCGAAGTCGGAACAATCCTGTGTTCTTCTGAGTATGATTTCGGGTCGGAACATCAGCATATCCACGACCTCGGACAGCATCACTGTGCTCCTGAAGGAATTACAGGCCAGCTCCGACGAGACTACCCCTTCCACAAACCCGTGTATCAGTCTTGGCAGGTAGTCAAGCTGTGGAATCTGCGACCGAAAAAGCAAAGGAACCGATTAGGATCGAATCCCTTTGCCGTAATACATTTATGACGGTGTCGGCCACACACGATTCGAGATCCGCCCAAACTTCTAAGTCTGTTTCGGTCGACTGTGAATATCGGCAGATGTCTCAGACCACAGATTGGACAATCGGGCTGCAAATCGAGATATTCGACTCCTTGACAAAGGAACGAGTATGACCCACAGACCCAATCTACTATACATCCACTCCGACCAGCACAGTGCGTTTGTCACGGGCTGCTACGGCGATCCTGTAGCCGAAACTCCCAATCTCAATGCCTTAGCGCAGCGGGGCGCTGTCATTGATAACGTCTACTGCCCTTCGCCAATCTGCGTGCCCTCAAGGATGGCCATGCTGACCGGCCGATATCCCTTTGAGAACGAGGTATGGACCAACAACAACATACTCGACTCTGGTATCCCAACTTTCGCTCACGCCATAGGTGCTGCTGGATACGATCCCGTCCTGATCGGCCGGATGCACTCGGTCGGTCCCGACCAGCTTCACGGTTATGCGGAACGGCTGGTCGGAGACCACGGGCCTAACTATCCAGGAGGCGTCGGAGCAAATCACGGGATGCTCCACGGCACGGCGGGGCCCAAACGTGTTAGCATCCGGAAGTCAGGCATCGGCCAAAGCGCCTATCAGGTTCACGACGAGGAAGTCACTGCAGCGACCGTCGCATACCTCGACCGTCTTGGTGTCCAGCGCCGAGCCGGCACTATGCAGAAGCCATTCAGCCTTACCGTAGGCTTCATGCTACCGCATCAACCCTTTGTCGCTCGCCGAGAGGACTATGAGCGATTCGAAGGGCGTGTTCCTCCCCCACTGACACCGGTGCCGTATTCCAACGATCTGCATCCGAATTATAAAATGTGGCGCGAGCAATGTGGGATCGTGACTGAGATCCCGGAAGAGCAGGTCGATCGTGCACGCACCGCCTACTGGGCTCTCGTCTATCGGATGGACGTCATGATCGGCCAAATCCTCGAGGCGCTTAGAACGAACGGGTTCGAAGATAACACGCTCGTGATCTACTCGTCGGACCACGGTGAGCAAGTCGGAGAACACGGGCTATGGTGGAAGCAGACCTTCTACGACGATTCAGCAAAGGTACCGTGTATTGTTGCTTGGCCTGGCCGAATCCAGGAGGACTCGCGAATACCGAACGTCACTAGTTCGCTCGACGTAAACGCGACGATGATAGATGCCCTCGGAGGTCAGCCGCTTCCAACGAGTCGAGGACGCTCTCTGTTACCCTTGTTCGAGGATCTGAACGCAGAGTGGAATGACACGGCTTTCTGCGAGTACTGCACGGAAAATGGGCGTCTTCAGCGGATGATCCGAAAAGGTCCTTGGAAGCTGAACTACTTCCATGGACAGCCCACGCAGTTGTTCAACCTAGACGAGGACCCCCGCGAAATGAATGACAGAGCAGCTGATCCAGGCTGTTCGGATATCGTCGAGGAACTGACCAATCGTGTCCTCGAAGAGTGGGACCCCAATCGCATTTGGCAGACAATCCAAACCAAGTCGAAGGAATCTCGGGTTCTGACCCAATGGACCCGGAACACACGTCCAAGAGATATACATCGATGGGATCTCCGTCCCGAGATGGACTATCTGGAGTGACAAGAATCGAAGGAGTTGAAATGGCAGGTAGCAATGCGGTCATCGGTGGCGGCGGATTCCACCACATCGCGATTCGGGCACACGATTTCGATGCGTCGGTGAAGTTTTACACAGAGGCGCTCGGTTTCACCGAAAAAATCTCTTGGGGAGAAAACAGTGGAAGGGCCGTCATGCTCGACACGGGCGACGGGAACTACCTTGAGATCTTCGCAAATGGAAAAGAGGGATCCAAGCCAGAGGCTACGATCATACACTTCGCGATCCGTACGAACGATGTGGATGGCGCGATCGAGCGGGCTCGTGCGGCAGGCGCCGAGGTCACGGTCGAGCCGAAGAATGTCGAGCTTCAGAGCAGACCCCAACACACGCAGGTCAGACTCGCCTTCTTCAAAGGACCCGATGGCGAGGTCATCGAGCTCTTCGACAACGAAACGACTTAAAGTCTCGTCACACGATCGGTAACGACTACACCGCACCCAAAAGGGTGCTTAAAACGGGGAAAACATGCATCCAGCATACCAGATGAGCGACGCTTCAGACGACAACCTCAAGTTCGCAGTTCAGACGGGTGTCAACCACATCGTTCACGCGTCACACAAGCCATTCATGGTCGAAGGAAAGGGCTACTGGGGTAAGGACAGCCTGATCGAGCTTCGTGAGCGGTGCGAATCACACGGAGTCCATATCGCTGTCATGGCACCTCCTCTCCACTCTAACTTCGTCGACGGCGCTGACAACCCGAACATCATGCTCGGGAACGAGAAGCGGGATGAGGACATCGACAACATCATCGAATGCATCAAGGCAGCAGGAGAGGCAGGCATTCCGTGTCTCAAATACAACTTGACCCTTCTCGGGGTTGTCTCCACGGGCCGAAGTCCGGGACGCGGTGGCTCGACATACCGCTATTTCAACTTCGAAGAGATGGAGAAGCAGAACAAAGAGCTGACCCTCGCGGGTGAAGTCACCGGCGAGATGATGTGGGAACGTATCGAGTACTTCCTGGAGCGCGTGATTCCAGTTGCAGAGGAGTACAAAGTCAAGATGGCCTGTCATCCCCACGATCCAGGCATGCCACCATTGGGCTACCGTGGCATCGACCGCGTGCTCGGAACTGTCGACGGCGTGAAGAAATTCTGCAGCCTCGTAAACAGCCCGTATCACGGTCTCAACTTCTGTCAGGGCACCTTCTCGGAGATGCTCGAGGATCCTGGAAAGGAGATCTTCGACGTTGTAAAGTACTTCCTCGAACAGAAGAAGATCTTCATGGTCCACTACCGAAACATCCGCGGGAAGCGTCTCGCCTTCGAGGAAACCTACATCGATGAAGGCGACGTAGACATGTGGGAGACTATGAAAGTCTACCACAACTTAGGTTACGACGGCGTCTTCTGTCCGGATCACGTCGCACATTCGGATCAGGACAGCGGCTGGGGCCACAGACAGCGCGCTTTCACCGCTGGCTATATCAAAGCTCTTATCAAGGCCGTACAGAACCCTTAGGAAGAAGAGCAGGAAATTGGGAGGAAAGGCAGAGATTTAGCCTGCTACCACACTCGCCTGTCCCTGCCTCTTTTGACTAAACTCGACATCAATCTGCCCCTCACCCACAAGTTGCTACTTGAGGGTGTCGAACAAGGTCTGCATCATGGCGCACAGACATACGTCTCGCTGAAAGGAGAAGTCGTTGCCGATGACGGGATCGGTGAGGCGCGTCCGGAGGTCCCGATGAACAGGGACACGATAAACCTCTGGATGTCGGCCACGAAACCGATCACGGCAGTATTGTTTGCTCAGAGCTGGGAATCTGGCAAACTCGAGCTGGATATAACAGTCTGTGAGGTGATCCCCGGATTTGCATCGGGTGGCAAGTCGGGGATCACCTTTCGTCATCTGCTGACCCATACCGGAGGCTTCAGACCCAAGCCCGATGGCCTCGTCGGCAGCAAGTGGGCAAAGGCCGTTTCGAGCGTCTGCTCTGTTGCGCTTGAAGAGAATTGGCAGCCTGGGGAACGTGCTGGCTACCATCCCGCCACAAGCTGGTACATCCTCGCGGAGGCGATTGCGCGCATCGAAGACACATCCTTCCAAGAGCTCGCGAAACAGAAGGTCTTCGATCCCCTAGTGATGGAGAACTCATGGATCGGAGTCCCCGTTCACCAGCAAAAGAAATATGGTGAGAGTCTCGGGTGGATGTTTAGGGCAAACCGATTTGTGCGCCCCGACACAGCACTGAACAGGGAGGAGGCGATAGCAGACGTCAGGCCGGGCGGGAACGGTCGAGGGCCGATCAGCGAACTGGGTAGGTTTTACGAGGTGCTGCTCGGCGGCGGCGGTGATCTGCTGAGGCCAGACACCGTGGCTCGTCTGACGACCCGACAGCGAGAGGGTCTCTACGACCACACATTCCAGCACTATCTCGACTGGGGTTTCGGGTTCATGGTGAACTCGAATCGGTATGGTCCCATTACTGTCCCCTACAGCTTCGGACTCCACGCGTCCGAAGTGACGTTCGGTCACGGAGGGTCGCAGTCTTCGGCCGCTTTTGCTGATCCTGAACACGATCTCGTGGTTGCGCTGGTCTGCAACGGGATGCCTGGCGAGCCCCGCCACAACAAGCGGACTCGTGACCTTAATACTGCGATCTACGAGGATCTGGGTCTGGTC
>DPVD01000422.1:0-4402 GCA_003526745.1 Candidatus Latescibacterota bacterium | reverse complement strand
GGCCTGACGCCACGTCAGGTGTTCTCGAACATGTGACCCGCCCCGCCGACCCTTGTCGGCAGCTTCCTCTTGGTTGTTCAGAACGTGATTCATCTGCTGGATCAGTGAGTCGACCTTCGGCTCAAACAGCCAGGTCTGGCCGACCGTTTCCTCGTTGAATGCGATGTCTCGCCGGTCTGCTTCCACGAAATACGCGGTCTCGTCGACGCAGAAATCGTCGGTCGCCCCGCCTCGTGTCACGATAACAGGCAAATCGCAGGCCATAGCCTCGGCGACGGGCATCCCGAAGCCCTCACCCCGATACGGGTGGACCAAGCAGTCGCACGCCGTGTAAAGACCTGCAATTTCTGCATCTGACAGCTCATCTGTGAGATGCACCACTTCGGGGGCTTTCGGATCGCTCTGGATCTTGCGGATCAGGTCGCCCGCTGTCTGCCCTTTGTAGAAGGTGTTGTCCCCCATGCTCTTTACAACAAGGCATACATCGTCGTCTGCGGTGAAAGCCTGACTGTATGAATTGAGCAGGATGTCGATCCCCTTCCGGTAGATTGTTCCACCCACGAAAAGGAACTTGAACGTCTTTTCCGTCGAGAGATCGAGATGTTTCGCCTCTGGTTTGAACCGATCACAGTCAACCCCATTGGGCACAACCTGAACTCGGTCAGGATCGATCCCGCTATCAACATAGCACTGCTTGACGTAGAAACTCGGTACCCAGACCTCATCGACCTGGCTCTGGATTGGCTCTACCCAAGCCCTCGGAATGCGCCCGAACTCCCACGGCTGAGTCATAATCCAGTGTCCCGCAGCGGGCGCAGAAAAGTCGGGTGGCCACTTGTGCCGGACGTGAAAGTCCGGTGTTCCCAGCAGCCGATGCTGCAGCGCTTCGGCAAGCGGACCGTATACGTTCGGATCTTCGTCGGGACCGAACGTTGGTGCTTCATACGGGATCAAGCGTAGTTCGACTCGCTCGTCCTTCAGAAGCTCTCCCGTGATCGCCATATTCACGAGCGAGAGGCTGTGCCGCACGAACTGTGTACCCTCCCAAACTCCGCGCAATGGCCGCATACCTTCACTCGGTTCTTCTGTCGATGCAGTGTCGACCACAGGGACGAACCGTCCCTGTCCGTCGAACCGCCCCAAGAAGCGGTGCGCGAACTTCTGGAGGTTCGGCTGGACGTGATCGTAGCGTCCCTCGCTCGTCCCCTCGTGGTGCTCTAAGACCGACTCTGCCACATACCGAACACGAAATCCGCGATCCCTGGCCCGCAGACACAGGTCCACGTCCTCGACACCGTTGACATACCCTTCATCGAACCCACCGAGCGTCTCGAAGAGTTCTCGTCGGATCATCAAACACGCGCCGGTTACCATGTCCAGGTCCCGTGAAACGTTCGCTCTCGTGTCGTTCTCAGGCGCATTCCGGAACACGTGATCCGGGACCCCGTTGATGATCTCGAGACCAGCGTGCTGAATCGTCCGATTCGGATATAGCAGCTTCGGTCCAGAAATCCCAATCATGGGATCGGATTCCATCGCGTCGTAAAGCCTGTCGAGCCAGCCATCTTCGGCCACTGTATCGTTGTTCAGGAACAGGACATACGGACTGTCGGTCTTCGATGCTCCGAGGTTGTTCCCTTTGGAGAACCCGAGGTTCTCACAGGGCTTCACAACAATCGCGCGATCCTGCCACTCCACCAACAGATCCGCCGTCCCATCTGTAGACTTGTTGTCGACCAAAATGATGTTGAAAGGGGTATCCCCTTGTGTCGCCTCAAGGCTCTCCAGACACGCTCTCGTATACTCCACCTTGTTGTAGAGCGGAATCACTACATCCACAACCGCGGCCTGTGCATTGGAACGAGGCCCAGGTGCAACCGAATCCTCAGAAGACTTGACGCTCCCGCTCTCCTCTTGAGTAGGACAGGAGGACCGCACTGAAAGATCTCCTGCTCTCATTTTCGGGCCGGGTGGCTTCGGAAGGGTAAGCGGTTTACAGATCGCCAAATACATATCGTCATCATCGGTCACTCGACGCGTCACATACGACTGACCTGGTGCCTCGCGATCCTGCGACCATGTGACCTGACCCAGAACCGACTCCACATCGAAGTATTCGCTCAGTGTGCGCTCGAACTCCTCGCGGGTCATCTCCGTGTGGTGATGCGGGTTGTCCCACTGATGGGCAACCAGACGATTCGGTGTCGAAATCAGTGCAACACCGTCTGGCTTCAGCGCCGACTCGATACCCTCCAGATATGCCGAGATGTCTTCTCGCTCCAAGTGTTCGATCACCTCGAACGACGTGACGACGTCATACGCGTCCTTCTTGTCGAGAGACCTGACATCGCCGCGTGACCAAGTGATTCTGTCTGTCGGATAGGTCTTCTGACAGTAGGCGAGCGCATTCTCGGCAATATCGATCGCGTCGACTGAGCGTGCGACATGCGAAAGCAGCTTGGCGCCATAGCCCGTACCGCAGCCGGCGTCCAGAACTTCTTTGCCTTCACAGAAGGTCTTCGCGAACAGGTAGCGCTTGATGTGCGGGATGTAGAGGGACAGATCCGTGAGCCCCGCGATGACACGTTCACCATCGAGATCGATTCCCAGGTCTCCATCGTCGCCAAACCGGGCGAACACAAACTGTCCATCCTGGAAGGCCGGATCGTTCACCATTGCATTGTAGGCGGCACTCACCTTCTCCCCGATTTCTGCCTGATCCGCCTGATCAATCTTCTGCAGATAAGACGGGAACCAGAGCACCGGGTTCTGGTCAGCATTGAACAGCCTCAAGCACTGCAGGACCATCTGACGGTCGCCCTGCTTGAGAGCAACGTTGATCGTGAAGACGTTCCCTTCCGTCGGTAGTCGTTCGAAACTGACAAAGCCGACACGCCAGTCGCTCTTCGCGAAGAAGGCATGGGTATCCTGCTCTGTGTAGGGCACTATATCAGACAGATCCGTCACGAACTGTGCCTTGAAACGGTTCAGATCCGTGTCAACCAAGTTGCTCGCGGCAACCTTCGAGGCGTCCACCCAGATGCATCGCAGACCGTGGGACCAGGACCAAGAGGTCTGCACGCTACGAAATCCAATCTGTTTCAGGATCTTCTCGATCCGGTCGGCAGTGAACCCTGTCTTGTGAAACTCGCCGGGATGTGTCTGCAATCCGAAGATCGTGTCGAGCGGCCAGCCCCATCGAGCATCCTCAGGCAGGTCGAGCCACTGCTGAGCGGCCCACTCCAGATCCGGCAGGTTTAGCTGCAACTTGCCGGACGGTTTGAGCACGCGATACCACTCCCGCAGCGCCTTCGGGACCTCGAATTTCGACATATGCTCGAGCATATGTGACGAAAAGATCTCGTCCACCGAGTCGTTCGGGACGGGAAGGTCGCAGATGTCTATCTTCAGGTCGGCATTGTTGACATACGCGTCGATGTTAATGTAGCCGATCTTGCTGTCCGACCCGCATCCGAGGTTCATCCGAACGGGACCACCCCAGCTCTTCAGGAAGGTGTCTATCTCCTCCGGTGAGCTGAACCGGGGTCCTTCTCCCTGTGTCTCCTTCGCAACAGGATTGGCCTTCTCGACTTTGTCCTTCTTCTGGAAAACTCGCGGGCTGAAGCTCGAACACGACGTCATGCCCATCGTCTCAACCAGCTCGTAGAAAGACTCGTTCGTGTAACGATCGCAGTTCAAGTGATACGGGCCGTCGTCGCCTTGAAAGAATGTAACTGTCAGGACGAGAAGCCCGCCCGGGTTCAGGTGATCGACCAGATATCGCGTCACACCTTCGGGATCTACGAGATGCTCGATCACGTCCGTGCAGACGATCACCTCGAACAGACGGTCGCCGAGCGGGTCTTCGCCTTCTGCGCTCAGCATATCGACCGAGATACCGCGGCGATCGAATCGCCAACTCGCGTAGTCGAACGTCTTTCCGGGCAAGTCTGTGTAGTGCAGACGAGCACCCGATACATCGGCAACATCGATCAGATTCGTCCCGATCCCTCCACCATAGTCAAGCACATCGAAGCCCCGGTCATCGACGGCTTCGCTCACCTGATGACAGAGGTTTTTAATCGCACCTCGCCAGCCCTGATACATTTTACCGTAGTTGAACCGCGTGAGGTTGTAGAGATATCGATCGGTCTGCTTGTAGAAGTCGTCGACGTCTGCGACCGTCTGTCGCTCTTTCACACGCCATTCGTTCGCAAGGGCGGCGCCTGAACAATCCATCTGTCCCCGAATCGCATCCACCGATTCGCCTGTATACTCGGAAAGCTCTCGAATCGCCTGATCGATCGGTGATGTCGAGTCGAGCACTGCTGATGGCTGCGTGACATTCTCAGCCTGTTGGGAGTACGAGACACCAGGGTCTGAACACGTCGCAACCGTCGAA
>DPVD01000438.1:0-24896 GCA_003526745.1 Candidatus Latescibacterota bacterium | reverse complement strand
ATCCCGATTCTCTGACGTTGCCCACCGCTGAACTCGTGGGGGTAGCGCTGTGCGTGATTCTTCGTGAGACCGACCGTTTCGAGCAGCTCTTCGATCTTGCCCTGACGGGCACTTCCCTCTGCTAGTTTATGGATCTTGAGCGCCTCGCCAAGCATGCCGCCCACCGTCATGCGAGGGTTCAGTGAGCTGTATGGGTCTTGGAAGATGATCTGCATCCGTCGTCGGAGAGACCGCATTTCGGCTGATTTGAGACCCAAGATGTCCTGCCCATCGAATTCCACGTGGCCGTCGGTCGGTTCGATCAACCTTAGGATTGATCTGCCCGTTGTCGTCTTACCACAGCCGGACTCGCCGACGAGCCCGAGCGTCTCACCCCTCAGTAGGTCGAAGGAGACACCGTCAACAGCACGCAGGTATCCGTGCGTTCTCGAGAGTATACCCTTCGTGATCGGGAAGTGTTTCTTAAGGCCCCGTACCTTGATTAAGGGATCCGCGGCCTGTGCCGTTGATGCGCTCACGTAATCTCCGCTTCCATTTGCTCAGAGTATCCCTCTGCGAACCAGCAGGCCACCTGATGTGTTCCGGCGACCTCGTCCTCTTCGATCGCGAGTAGGGGAGGCTCTTCCCGAAGGCATACGTCATCCGCTTGGGAGCATCTCGGTGCGAAGCGGCAGCCGACAGGGAATCGTGTCGCTTCCGGGACCGTGCCCGGGATGACAGACAGCGTTTCTTTCTGCTCGTTCAGCTTGGGTATCGATTCCAGAAGACCAATCGTATAAGGATGCCGTGGGGTCTTGAAGATCCGATTGACCTCGGACATCTCGACGACTTTGCCTGCATACATAACGGCTACCCGGTCCGCGACCTCGGCGATCACGCCCAAGTCGTGCGTGATCATCAGGACAGCCATTCCGAGCTCGGTCTGCAGTTTCTCGAGAAGTTCTAGGATCTGTGCTTGGATTGTCACGTCGAGAGCCGTAGTCGGCTCGTCTGCAATCAGGACATCCGGGTTGCAGCTCAGGGCCATCGCGATCATTACGCGCTGGCGCATACCACCTGACAGCTGGTGTGGATACTCGTTCGCCCGCTGCTCCGGGTCGGGGATGCCGACGAGCTTGAGCATCTCGACTGTCTTTTCTCTCGCCTGCGTCGGATTGAGTCCTTGGTGCAGGATGACCGCCTCGTCGATTTGGTAGCCGCAGGTGAAAACGGGATTGAGACTGGTCATCGGTTCCTGGAAGATCATGGCGATGTCGTTGCCGCGGACCTTGCGCATGTCGTCATCAGAGATCTGGACGAGATCCTGACCGCGATACCGGATCTCGCCACCGACGGTCTTGCCGGGAGGCTCGGGTACAAGGCGCATCACGGAGAGCGAGGTGACGCTCTTTCCACACCCCGACTCTCCAAC
The DNA here is from genome assembly GCA_003526745.1 of Candidatus Latescibacterota bacterium. Taxonomy (GTDB): domain Bacteria; phylum Latescibacterota; class UBA2968; order UBA2968; family UBA2968; genus UBA2968. The sequence continues at coordinate 23,485 of DPVD01000438.1, read as the reverse complement.
GAGTCCGAGTGTTTCTCCACGATCGATGTCGAAGGAGACGCCATCAACGGCCTTGGCCTCACCCGCTTCTGTCCTGAAATAAGTTTTTAAATTTTTTACACTTAAGAGATTTTCAGCCATTCCAGATCAACCGTTTGAGCATAAGTAGATGCTGAACACGCCAACCCTGCCAGTCGTTCCACCGGATTTCTCCGTGGGCAGTGTGGAGAGGTCAGAACAAAGGCAATTCCAGGTGTAGCCAGTCCTGCAACAGGAAGGTCAGCTGTCCAATCAGTAGCGAGAGACGTGCCATGACTGTGTAGCCGAAGGATGCGCCGAATGAAACCATCAGGAACCAGATTCCGATTCTGGCCACGCTCCCGACAACGCCGCTGTGATCGATCGAGAAAGAGAAGTAGACGAGAACCGAGACGACCCCGATCAGAATGAACAATGAGTTGAGGTCGAAACCGGCGGGTGCGAAGACGGCCGAGACGGTCGGATCGATCTGCTGAATGATGTAAGCCGACACGCGTCTCGGGATCAGCAGACCGGCACCAAGGCCAACGATCAGGCCAAAGGCAAGACGGGAGAGCCAGACCGCTTTGCCGACCAGTCGCGAGAGGAGCAGGATCCCAAAGATCGTGGGGATGATGATCGACCATGCCGGTTCCGGGTTCTGAGCACGTCCCAGAAGGGGATCGATGATGTCCGTGACGATGTTCTGGAACCAGACTTGTGCGAACTCGTAGGCTGCAACTACGCCCACATACAGGTGCTCGGCGAGCTTGAAGAGCGGGTTGTCGCGATACAGAAAGCTGTAGAGGGCGAGCGTGACGCCAGCCCCGACGATGATGCTGAACCCATCCCAGTCGGGTGCGAGTGTGCCGGTGGCGATTAGGACCCCGTTTACGATCGTGAAGACGGCAACGATCAGGATCAGAGCAAGTTGTTCTCTGTTCACTGTCTGGACCGTCCAGCGAAGTAGGCGAGGTTACCAAACAGGATGAAGGTGATTATAACGACGTGTCCGACTGACTGTGGTCGCATCCCGCCTATAGCCTTATCAGGTTTATCGATCAAGTGCTCGTACTCGGCCGCACCGGCAAGGCCTCCAAGTAGTCCCTGAAGCTGTCCGGACTGCAGGAAAGGGAAGAAGTCCGGCGCCATGACGGCCGTAACCCCTGCACCGAGCGGGAAGTCGTAGCGCTCCTGGCCATACTGGATCCACTCCTCTACGCCAGGATACCCTGCTGCGAGGTTGACCACGTATGAGAGGTCGCGAAGCGACCTGATTTCGCGCGTTGCCGACATGTCGGCGAGCGCGTTGCCTCGGATGTCCCGATCGAAAGCACGCCGCATGTCCTGACCCATGTTCAGGATCATCGCTTCGTTCCCAGCTTTGTAGCCGAGAAAGACGTAGTCTTTCCCGTACTCCGCTCCGAATTCCTGTGCCGCTTCCTCCAAAAGGTTCTGCGTGATTCCGAGTCCCTCGGGGATGAGTGTCACCGCGATGACGCGAAGGTTCTTCCTGAAACAATGGTGGAGAACCGCACGTGACATCGGACCCAACTCGGTCACCGTTGAAGGACCGAAATCGAACGAGATAAGGATGTTCGAGTCTTCAGGCAGCGCCTCAATTCCGTCGTAAACGGCTCGAACGTTCGGGGTTGCCCGAACAGGGAGCCGGAAGTCGATGAGTAGTGCGAGCGTGACGCTCACAAACACGAACAGGTAGACAACTCTGCGGTCTAAGTTGAGGAGTCGCTCCATCAGTTCGAGTTCTCACCGAGCCAAGATCGTTCGATCCCGAAGATGATCCGCAGTGCGGTCGCGATCGCCCCGAGACTCACACCGATCATGATTCCTCGACGCGCCGCCATGTTCGGCGTGTCCATCAGCCATTGCGAGAAGACCGGGAGGTGCTCGCTTATTGCCGCTCCGATCGGCACACGCCCGAGCATTACGGCAACAGCAGCGATTAGGAGGATGGCGGCTTCGAGATTGCGGGCTCTGAACGTCCGGTAGGCTGCAGAGGCGATGAAGAAGGCAAGCAGCGAGAACATCGTCGCGCCAGCCGGGACTTGAATGCTTTGATACATCCAAATGAGCGGGCCGTTCGTGATGTTCTGGACGGTGAATGGGCCTGCTCCGTGGTTGTAGAAGGCGAAGACCAGCGTTACTGTGAAGGAGATCAGCGTGATGGCGCTGTATGCCCAGCCGGCCTGGTTCCTGCGCACGCGCATCCAGTGCATATGGAGCAGGCTGTGGATCCCGAGGATCATGGCGAAGGCGAAGACGATCCGGAACCAGATAGCGGAAAGTGTTTCAAACTCTTCCAAGACCGGGATGTAGAACGTGAAGATACCGAGCAAGCCGGCCACGGAGGCGATAGCAAGTGGAAGGGTGCGTTTGAAGAAGCTCACGTCAACCCCAGCACTTTGCCGACGAGTTCATAGCCGATCGCAGAGGCAACCGCGCCGACCAATATAATTGCAACGATCAGGCCTTTCGCCAGATCCTGTGTCTTGATCGAACCGAGCAGGCGAGCGTCCCGGGAGAGGTAGGCACTGGCCGCGTAGAGCTCCTCACCCATGAGGGTGTAGTCGCAGGTGGTCACGAAGAAAGGAAGCTGTGTGTAGGCATCGCTTCCCGCGATCTGAATAGCGCCGGTGCGCGAACCCGTTTCGGCGAGGAGTAGCGATTCGGCGTAGAAGTAGCCCATTAAGATGTTGGCTGCTGGCTTCTCCCGCATCATGTGTCCCTCAAGAGCTGCTGCGTAGCTGAACTGGTCTGCCGCGGCGAGGAAGATATTGTCTGCGTTGAAGGCATCCGGTCGTCCAGCTTCGACACAGGCCTCTCGGACGACCTCCTGGCTGACGGACATGGTCAACGGAAAACGGGTTGCCACCTTGAGTTCTGTGTCGAACTCTGCCGCACGTCGGGCTACCTGGCCCAACACGTTGACGGCGGCGATGGTCGAGGCTTGGCTGATCTCTTGGAGCCCGTGTACGAAAAGAACCTGCCGACCCATCTCGGTCGCACGTCCAAGCGCCTCGTCGAGTGCTTCGAGACCGGGAAGCCTGCGGATGTTGAGGCCCCCTTTACGCGTTGTGCCGATTGACAGGAAAAGGACGACAGTGAAGGCGATCACAAAGATGAAGTTGGTCGTTTGGTTGGTGTTGAAGTAGTTGGGTTGGGCAGAGGCTGGGACGGCGCCTCCAATGAGCATCGTTCCATCCGTTGATGCCGTGACCTTGAAGTAGATGGTCTTGCCGGTCTCGATCGGATCGACGGAACCGTTTGGTCTCGGTAGCGAGGTGACGAGCACCTTCTGGTTCCCGTCTGCGGTCGGATCAGCCTGAATCTCCTTCAGAAGTTCGAACGGTCCGCTGTTGGTTTCGGAGTAGGTGATTCGGTAGAGTGTGTTCTCGGAACGTGTCTCCGGCAATATCAGCGTGATGCTGTTCCCCGAGTCGTTGGGCGTGTCGATCGCTCGCAGCTTGGTCGACACGCTGGACTGAGGGTTAGCAGAAGTCGTCAGTAGGCAAACGACCATTATGGTGACAAATGTGGTTCGCAAGTATCAGTTCTCGATCAGTTCGATGTTCGCACGCGGGACTATGACAGAGCCGCGTCCTGGGAAGTCGACTTCAGCGATTCGGACGGTTGCGCCGGACTCGATTGTCTGAAGCTCCGATGGAAGAGAGACCAGCTGTCCGACCAAACCGAAGTAAGGCGTGCGGATGCCACGCACTGTAGCGCCTGGCTCCAGCCCCGATCCGGCCGCCGTGGTGCCCTCCGATATTTGGTCAGTTACGACGATGATCTCGGGACGCAGAACCCCCGCTCGGATCTGGGTGGCGCCCGATACGGATGCGTTCTTTCCTTCCAGCGATTTGAGCAGTTGGAAAGTCCGATCCGCCATCTGGATCTGACCAAATCCTTCGGTCACGATCAGGGCGAGTCCAAGGTCTTCCTGTCCCGTGATCGCAACCCCCAGATCTTGTCCAAGGAGTTCACGGAGGTCGCTGTCCTTGATACACCCGCCGACGATGGCGGATACACCGGCTTCCTGAGCGGCGTGGACAGACTCAATCGGTACGCGTCTCCCACAGACGACAACGCAACCGACCATATCTTTTATGACCTGGTCCGGCGCGAGGTCCTCGTCCGGACCCTCTGATAGGAAACGAAGGGGTCCTGCGAATTCACCACCAAGCCCGAAAATCCCCTGAATATAAGCCCCCTCAGTTTCGAGGTCCACACCCTGCCCGGGAACGATGTCGACGACGCGAGCATCGATGCTGGCCAGAAGCTCGACGGGACTCGGTGGTTCTCGCAGGAGGACCTGACCGGTCACGCGCGAGACGCTTTCGATCGCTCCCGTGATGGGGGAGGGAACGCTTGTCTTGAACCATTTGATGAGCGGGCGTGTTTGTGCGATCGGTTCGTCGAGTTCGACGGCGTCCCCTTCGTGCTTAAGCATGAGGTCGGGGAGCTCCTCTGCAGAGCAACCGAGTCGGTTCACTAGGTTCAGCGTTGTGACGTTCCCCGGAAGGTCAGCCATGGCGACGATCTGGTCGCGCAGAACTACGTCTCCCGTGCTGACGAGGACCTCACCCTCGAGCGGCAGGCGTCGCTGTTTGCGAATGGTAGTATGAGGTGTGACCCGAAGACCGGGTGTGTAGGCTTGCGGCATCTCGTATCTCGGTTCAGGTCCGGATCTGTAGTGAGTTGTCCAGAGGTCTAGTCGACTTTCATCTTGGGATCCAGCGCGTCTCGAAGGCCGTCTCCTAGCAAGTTATACATCGTGACAGTGATGAAGATGGCCATCCCGGGGACCACAACGAGCCACCAGGCGGAGAAGTTGCTGCGCGCACCGGCAAGGATGGCGCCCCAGGTGATCGACTCGGCGGGAACGCCTACACCGAGGAAGCTCAGGCCTGACTCCGCCAGGATGGCACCCGCGACACCGAAGGCGGCCGGGACGAGGACGGGTGCGATCGCGTTTGGGAGGATGTGGACAAACATGATGCGTGAGTATGAGTAGCCGAGGGCGCGTGCCGCCGCCACATACTCGTTCGATCGGACCTGGAAGAATTGGGAACGCGTGAGCCGTGCGATCCCCACCCAGCCCGTGAGACCGATGATCATCATCACAAAGAACAAACTCGGTGGGAAGAAGGCCGAGGCGGTTATGATCAAAAGCAAGCCAGGGATCGCGGACCAGAGTTCGAAAAGGCGAGACAGTGCGAGGTCGACCCATCCGCCGAAGTAGCCGGCAAGGGATCCGAGAAAAACTCCGATCAGAAGCGAGATGCCGACCGAGACGAGGCCGATGGTTAAGGCGTAGCGGGTTCCGTGGATCAGACCGGACAGGACGTCGCGACCGAGCCGGTCCGTGCCTAGCCAGTGCTCTTCGTTCGGGGGCTGATATTTGCTTTGAAGGTTAACCTCTTTCGGATCGTAGGGGATCAAAGGCAGGATTGATTCGTCTGCGCGGTATTTCTTGAAGTTCTTGCGTCGACGCAGATCCTTTGGCCAGCGGAGTGCGTCAGGCACATTCGTGAGGCCGCCGATTTGGAGGACATCACCGACGTGTACGGCATACTGCCGGAACGCTGGATAGTAGGTGTTTCCGCGGTAGACCAGGTAATACGGTTTGTTTCCGGCAATGAGGTCTGCACCCAGCGCGATCAGTGTCAGCATACCGATCAGGATGAGACATCCCATGGCGGGCTTGTTCTTCTTGAACTGTCCCCAGACGATCTTTGAGTAGCTCTGCGGTTGTGAGGGATTCTCGACGGGCTGGTCGTCCTCCGCCACCTGTGGAACCTCTGTCTTCGTGAGAGCCATCAGATGCTAGCACTCGAAAAGTCGATTCTGGGATCGACTACTTTCAGGAGGATATCCGCGATCAGGATGCTGACGAGCGACAGAACAGAGCCGATAAAAAAGAGAGCCATGACCATTGGATAGTCGCGGATCAGCGTGGACTCAAAGGCCAGGAACCCCATCCCCGGGATAGTGAAGATGGTCTCGATGAAGATCGATCCTGCGATCAATCCAGGAAGCAGATAGGCGAAAAGCGTGACGATTGGGATTAAGGAATTGCGGAGAACGTGACGCAGGATCACCAGATGCTCCTGTAGACCCTTGGCTCGAGCTGTTCGGACGTAGTCCAGTCGGAGGTTTTCGAGCATGCTGGTTCGCATGTAGCGCGAGATGCCTGCGAAGCTCGAATAGGTTGAAGCAAGGATCGGGAGCGCCATGTGGTGTGCGTGGTCCGAGAACACGGCAAACCAGCCCCAAGAATCGTCTACTCGAAGCGACTGCACCCCCGATGCCGGGAACCAGTAGAAGAACTCCCTGTTGCAGAAGAAGATGATCAGGAGCATGCCGACCCAGAAGGTGGGCATGGACCAGAGTGCAAAAGTTCCGACGGTAAGCGTCCGGTCGGTGCCCGTGTTTTGCTTGACCGATTGGTAAATCCCGAGTGGGATGCCGATGAGATATGCGATGATGAGCGCGACAAAGTTGATTTCCAGCGTGATTGGCATGCGCTCGAGGATTCTATCGATCACGGCCTGCTGATCCTTGAAAGATCGGCCGAAGTTGAGTGTAATTGCGCGGTAGAATTCGGACTCGTAGAGTACAAGACCCGACGTCTGTGGCCGGTAGTTGTTTTCTGTGCGAATCCCTTTGAGACGCCAGAAGGCAGAGTCGGTCAGGAGTTCGATGTCGGATGGTGAGATCCGACTTGCGATCTCGAAGAACAGCTTTTTTCGATCTGAGCCTTCGAGATCCTCGAGTCGGGATCGTTCCTCTTCCGTGACCTGATCGAACAAGCGATCAGCTATCATGGCGGACCTGTCGAAGGTGTTCACCGATTCGATGCGCAGGACTAGGTTCGACAGCCACGTCAGGTATTGGATATAGAGTGGCTGATCCAGGCCGAGCTGTCTTCGGAGGTCCTCGCGCGTTTTCTTGAGGTCGGCCTGCTCATCGGCATTGATGCCGTCACCGCCACTGAGACCGCCGATAAACAGGTCGACAGGGTCACCGGGCGCGATATGCATGATGCTGAACGTGATAATCGTGATTCCGATTAACGTGGGAATGAACAGCAAGACGCGTTGTATGGCGTAGTTGATCATGAGTGAGAACAGAACACGCTAGTTGTAACTTTGCCCAATCCGAGTCAGTCCGCGTATAGCCTAGCCCCCGGATTCACAAACCACTCGCCATGGTCACCGCCAGCTGGATACCAGTTCACGTTCTCATACCGGCGGCTATAGGCTTGGGTCGACCTCGGGTTCCAAAGGAACGTATAGGGCTGCTCGTCGTGGATGATCTCTTGGAAGCGATACAGCATTTCCTTTCGCTTCGCAGGGTCGAAGGTCTTCCGATACTCCTCGAGGATTTTGTCCGTTTCGTCGTCGATGAACGCGATGCTGTTCGATCCGCCGTCCTTGGCTTGGGAAGAGTGCCAAATCTGAAACGGATCGGGTGTGTAGGTCAGGCTGTATCGCCAGCCGAGCACGTAAGCATCGGCGCGCTGACTCTTGACCTCCTCGAGAAAGACCGACCAGTCGAGCTCGCGAACCTCCATTTCGATGCCCACATCGGCGCATTCTGCCTGGAGGGTCAGTGCAATGTCTTTCCGGATCTGGTTCCCGGAGTTGATGAGCATGGTGAACCTGAAGGGTGTCTTCACCCCTTCGATCTCCTTGTCCAGCAGACCGTCGCTATCCGAATCGACCCATCCGCTCTCTTCAAGCAGGTCGAGCGCGGCATCCGGGTCGAAGGGAATCGCCACGATCCCGGTATTGTACTCCGGACGTGTCCGGTGGACCGGACCGACGATGACCTCACCGAGACCGAAGAGCAGGTTCCGGACCATGCTTCCGCGGTTCGTCATCAAGGTCATCGCCCGGCGGGCACGTTTGTCCTTGAAGATCGGATGCTTGTTGTTCCAGCCGATGTAATTGTACTGACCACGATACTCGACCACTTTGAGGAATTGTTCGATAAACTCGGGTGACCAGCTTTTTTCCTTGAACTCGAGCGGCTGCATGCCGTGAAGGTCGAGGTTGCCGTTTGTCAGCTCGATAAAGGCGGCATCCTGGTTATTGATGGTCTTAAAGACGACCTTATCCACGTAACCGGGTCCCTGTGGGAGATCCTTGCCCTTACCCCAGTAGTTGTCGTTTCGCGTGATTACGACCTTCTGGCCGGTGACGAGGTCTTGCTCCGGGTTCTTGAGCATATAGGGCCCGGATCCCAACGCTTCCCGGTTGTAGTTCTGGTTGAACTGCTCGGCGAACCGGTTTATGGCCTCGGCGTTCGATCCGGTTTCCCAGGATCCGTTCTTGAGTTCCTTGACGGTTACGTTGTCCATCAGACCGTCCGGATCGTAGTAGTGACGGGGGATAATCGCTAGAAGCCCGAGCGACACGTCGTTCCGGAAGTAAACTTCCTTCATTACGAAGCTGATCCGGTAGTCGTCGTGCTGCGTGACTTCACTGACCGAGGAGTAGTAGTTGCGTGAGTGCGGTGCGAGAACCTTTGGGTTCAGCACTGTTTTGATGCTGAAGTGCACGTCTGCCGCAGAGAGTGGTTTGCCGTCCGAGAAGTGCGCATCCTTCTGGACTGTGAAGGTGTAGATAAGCTTGTCTTCAGAGATTTCCGGATAGCTCTCTGCCAGATGCCCTTCGAGCTTGAAGGGAGGCTCTGGGTTCGGAAGGAGCATGGTCTCGAAAATGTTCGAGAGAACGTTTGACGCCCCTGCGTCGGATGAGGTGTATGGATTTAGGTTCTGCGGGTCAGAGAGCTGATGACGGACGAGCCAGTCCCCGTATTCGCTCTGGTCGTTCGGGGATCTGCTTGGCGAGACTTCGGTTCCGTCTAGGACCACAATATCCTGTGTCTTGATGAGAATGTCCTCGACCTTATTCCAGTCGTCTGCGGATACGGTGCTGACAGTGAAGAGAACGGCAAGTGCGACTTGTACGGTCGGTCGGGGCATCTAGGCCTCCTTTGGGTGCCTGTTGGGCCACGCTGAAGCGGCCCCAGATCTCTGGCTAGTTATACAATCCGAGTGCCCGTGCCCATCGCTCGGGACCCTCGGCTTTACTCTGTGTGTCATCGGGAAAGACGATTGGCCGACCTCGCCCATCGAGGATCAGACCAACTTCTCCCCCCACCACCTTTGCATTCAGGCTATGCCCCTGCCCTGCCCCGAGGTCGAAGCCCTTGGAAGGGGTCAAGACGACCTCCGCTTCACCCTCAAACTCGTGTCGGATTACGTCGCCCACGTTTAGACAACCTGATGCCGCGCGATCCGTCGAACGGACCTCGTATTCGAGGCATTGTGATCCCTCGTCACCGTTGCCGACAGGTGCGATGCAGGTTCCCAGATCGATCAGACAATCGTTGTCGAAGACATCGTTCGCCGCGACCTCGTTGATTGTCGACAGGACACCGAGATGGGGCATCATAAAGATGCTGTCCACGGCAAGACGCGTCACACCCTCGGGCAGGAAGGCATCGATCAACATAGCACCGACCTGGGTCCGTCGAGGGGCGTGAGACAGGACCCCGCCACTCGCGATGATAAGGTCCAGAGACATGAGCGACACGAGGCTTTCGCCTGTTAAGGTCTGCTCGAACACGTTGGAGAGGTCGCGTTTGGACTGAACGCCTTTTAGCCCAACGGCAAGCTGCTTGTGCTGGTTGAACGCGAGCCTAAGAGCCTCTCGTGCGATCGCCTGTTCGATCTGGAGTTCCTCGAGGGTCTGCGGGATCGTGGTCGGCCGAATCATCTTGTTCTTGATGCGGTCTCTAAGATCAGCTTCGTCCACGTCGAAGGGAACCCAGCGAAGGATGGCGTCCAGTCCCGCTTCGGCAAGGACATTCGACACGCTGTAGGACATTCCTAGGTTCGCACTAACGCTTCGGTTGAAAATGTCGTCAAACACGCTGAAGACATCCGTCGTCGCCCCCCCAATGTCGACACCGAGTAGGTTGATGCTGCGCGTTTTTGCGACGCTCTGCATCATCTTGCCAACAGCACCTGGTGTGGGAACGATCGGGGCATCGGCCATGTCGATTAGTTTCGGATAGCCGGGTGCCTGGGCCATAACGTGCTCAAGGAAAAGGTCATGGATCGCGTCTCTGGCTGGACCTAGGTTCTCTTCCTCGAGCGTCGGGCGGATGTTGTCCGTGACGGTGAGCGCCATCTTTTCGCCGAGCGTTTCTGACACGTTGTCGGTGGCGTCTTTGTTCCCCGCGTAGACGATGGGCAGCCTGTATCCGGTCCCGAACCTTGGTTTCGGATCGGCAGCGGAGATAAACTCTGCAAGCTCGACGACGTGGCTGATTGTACCGCCGTCCGTACCCCCTGATAGAAGCACCATGTCGGGTCTGAGGTTTCGGATTCGCTCGATTTTCTGGTGGGGGAGACGGCCGTCGTTCGAGGCCAGAATGTCGGTGACAATCGCACCCGCTCCGAGCGCAGCCCGCTGGGCGCTCTCACCCGTCATTGCGGACACGACGCCTCCGACCATCATCTGCAAGCCGCCACCTGCGCTGCTCGTTGAGATGTAGGCGTCGACACCGACACCATTGGATGACGGTGTGACAAAGCTGCCGTTTTCATCGAGGATCTTTCTGCCCGAGAGCTCCTCGACCTCTTCGATCGAGTTGACTACGCCTCGTGTAACGTCTTCGATCGGTGCCTCGACTGTTGTGGGCGCTTCTCCGCGGTATGTTTGGCGATACACACCGTCGACCTTCTCGATCAGGATCGCCTTCGTTGTGGTGCTGCCACAATCCGTGGCGATCACGATGTTCAGGTCAATCGACACGGTCTGCCTTTGCGAGGGCATCGAGGATGTGGTCGATACTGCTCCTGTTCTCGATCAGCTTTGTAAAGCGATCGTAGTCGGGGCCCGGAAGGACGATGTGGGCGAAGGGCTTCAAGAACAGGAGGAACTGGCTTCCCAAGAATGTATATGGTCGACTGGACTCGAGTGCTGCGACGGCCGGCGCCATCAAGCCACGGTCAGATATGAACCGGGCGATTCGGTCGACGAGAATCTGGTCCACTTCGGTCAGCGACTCCGGCCCCGGATCGACCTGGAAGGCGTGCCGGAATCGGGTTCGCCAGCCTGTGTTTGAATCTGATGACAAGATAGTTGAGACGTCTTTGTTTTACAATGCGTGGTCGCTCAGCAAGTTCGCGACTGAGTTCCGGATACAGGTTCCCGTTTCGATGGGCAGGCGGACAAAGCTTCCCCGGAAGGAATCCAGCCTGCTTGGGTTATTATAGGGGCTTACGAAGAATCCGTCGGGATGTCGCTCGACACGTTCTATTGAGAACCAGGCGACCGTCTTGTGCGAGCCGACACGTGAGATCCGAATGCCTGATGCGCCCACCTCATAGTGCGTTGGAAGAAGATAACTCGAAACGGTGACCGTCAGGACGGCGCCAGCGAGGACGCCGATGGCCCCGGAGTCGAAAGCGTACGTAAATAGAGTGGCGAAACCAAGAACCGAAACGATCAGGCCGAGGGTTCTAAGCCAAGGCTCCGACCGAAGTGGATGGACGGACCAGCGAACAGGGTCAGGTGCGTTCACACGATCAGTCTCCGGGTGACCTCCGCCGAGCGATCTCCTAGGTTCCAGTCCTGCGTCCCGTATTTTGCGTCGATGAGCGCGTGGACCCCGGACACTTCGGATTCCGTCAGGGGCTCTTCAAGCAGCTCTGTGTCGAGAGAACGCGCGAAGCCTTCCCTAAGGCCTGATGCTATCTCGTTAAAGTTCAATTCGTATCCGGCCTCCTCAAGACAGATCGTGCTTTCTTCGAGCTGTTGCCGATACGTCTTCCGGAGGCGAGCGTGATTGTCTGGCATCAGATCGACAACCTGTTTGTGTTCCGAGCCCATCAACAGTGAGCCGTGCTGGAGTACAATCCCCCCTATACGACGCTGAGCACTTCCGACGAGTTTCTTTCCTTGAAGCGTGATCTCATACTGAGATGTGCTTGAGAAGCAGGGGGAGGTCAGGTTTTCCCCCCGAGGTGAAGGGACCGGCGGGCGTCCTCGTTCGAGAGAAGCATCCACACCGAGTGATTGTAAGCCTGTGACCAGGCAGGAACTGATCGCTTGGTAGACCTCGGATATGTTGCCGCCCAACTGGTCGTGACCTGATGGGCAGATCACGCTGTAGGTGAGTTCGTTCCAGTGGAGGACTGCACGGCCGCCTGTGGGGCGTCTCACGATGTCGATACCCGCATTCTTCGCCTTCACCGCGTCGATCTCGCGACCAATTCGCTGGGCGTATCCGAAGGAGACGGCCGCAGGCGTCCACCCGAATATCCGGATGACGGGCAGCGATTCGTCCAACGCGACCGACCGGACGAGATGTTCATCCACAGCCATATTGAAAAAGGCGTTTCCGAACGAGGTGTTCAGGAAACGCCAAGGTTTCGGGTTTGGGTAGGTCATCTATTCGACACCGAGTTTCTCGAGTGCCTCCCGAGCCGCCATCTGTTGGGCTTCCTTCTTCGACCGTCCCCGACCCAATCCGACACGATCTCCGGCGACAAGAACTTCTACGGTGAACGTCTTGCGGTGATCGGGGCCGTCCTCTGCGTGGACTAGGTAGCGCGGATGCCCGTGGCCCACGCTCTGCGTGTGTTCAAGCAGAGCCGATTTAAAGTTGATATACGAACCGTCTGAGGTGATCTCGTCCTGGTTCTTGAGAAGATGGTCAGTTACGAAGACCCGGGCAGATTCGACTCCCCCGTCGAGGTAGATCGCCCCGAGCACGGCTTCGAAGGCATCTCCGAGGATTGACGTTCGTCCCCGACCACCTGCTAGGTCTTCTTCATGGCTGAGGTGGAGGAAGTTGCCGATACCTATGTCTCGTGCTTTCTGAGCGAGGACAGCCTTGCTGACGAGCAGTGATTTGATCTGGGTGAGTTCGCCTTCTCGCTTGTCCGTGTGACGGCAGAAGAGGTCCTCTGTGACGACGAGGTCGAGAATGGCGTCTCCAAGGAACTCAAGACGCTCATTGGAGGTTATGCCCTCTTCTGCGTTCGCGTAGACGTGGGAGCGATGACGGAGTGCGAGGTCGAGGAGGTCGGGGTCGGCAAAACGGTATTGCAGCTGGCTCTGGAGGCTGGCCAGCCTTTCAGGCGTCTGGCTCCCGAAAAGGCGGGAGATGCTTCCTAGGATCCCGATGGTGAGGCGCCTCCTCGCTAGTCGGTGACTTTCTTCAAGATCAGGGTCGCATTGTGGCCGCCGAACCCGAATGAGTTGTTCACGGCAACGTTGACCGTTTTTTTACGTGCACGGTTGGGTACGTAATCGAGGTCGCATTCAGGGTCGGGATTCTCATAGTTGATAGTAGGTGGGATCTTGTTCGTGTGCACGGCCATGACGCAGGCGATTGATTCGATCGCACCTGATGCGCCGAGCAAATGCCCAGTCATCGACTTGGAGGAACTGATGGCAACCTTGTCCGCTTGATCACCCAAGACGCTCCGAATCGCGGCGGATTCATTCTTGTCGCCGACGGGTGTCGAGGTTCCATGCGCGTTTATGTAATCGATCTCAGACGGCTTCATATCCGCCTGCCTGAGGGCGCGGCGGAGAGCTCGAGCACCACCTTCGCCACCCGGCGACATGTCCGTTATATGGTGGGCGTCACCCGTGTAGCCGGCACCTACGATTTCCGCGTAGATCCGGGCACCACGCTTCTTCGCGTGTTCGAGTTCCTCGAGTATAAGCGATCCTGCGCCTTCTCCGATGACGAAACCATCACGTTCCGCGTCGAAGGGTCTGCTGGCGCGCTCCGGTTCGTCGTTACGTGTCGACAGCGCGTGCAGGGCTGCGAACCCGCCCAGCGACATAGGAGTGACCGCGGCTTCAGCGCCTCCCGTAATCATGACATCGGCTTCGTCGTCCCGGATTTCGCGCGCCGCGTTTCCGATTCCGTGTGAGGCCGAGGCACAGGCCGTAACGGTTGTGTAGTTTGGGCCCTTCGCTCCGAATCGGATCGAAATCTGCCCTGACGTCATGTCCGCGATCATCATCGGTATGAAGAACGGGCTGATCTTGCGAGGGCCGCCGTTCATTAGCGCCGTGTGTTGCACCTCGAAGGTCTGGATACCACCGATACCCGATCCGTAGACCACACCGATTCGTTCCGGGTCGGCCGCGTCTTTCGAGTCGAGACCGGCATCCGCGATGGCCATGAAAGATGCGGCGATCGAGTATTGTGTGAAGAGATCCGCTCGACGCACGAATTTCCTGTCCATGTCGTAGTTTTCGGGGGCGAAGTCCTTGATCTCGGCGCCAATCTGGACCCGAAAATCGGACGTGTCGAACTTTTCTATTCGTCCGATACCGGTCTTCCCGTTGATCAGCGAGTCCCAATACTCTTCGGTGGTCGAACCATTGGGCGCGAGCGTGCCTAACCCCGTGATGACAACTCGTCGGTCTCTTCCCAAGTTGATCTCCGCTATTCGCTGAGCCGCTTGTTGAGGTAGTCGATTGCATTTCCGACTGTCTCGAGTTTCTCCGCATCCTCGTCCGGGATCTCGATGTCGAACTCCTCCTCGAAAGCCATGACAAGCTCAACTGTGTCGAGCGAGTCGGCACCGAGATCATCGATAAAGTGTGCATCCGGTGTGACGTTGTCTGCGTCGACGCCCAGCTGGTCTACAATCAGATCGATTACTTTCTGCTGGCTTTCGTCGGCCATTGGTTCCTCCCCTGCACAGTTTGGTGTCTTTTGTGGTTTCCGTTTCTGTCTACATAAACATGCCGCCGTCTACCACGATCTCCTGTCCTGTTATGTAGGCTGCATCGTCAGACGCCAGGAACGCGACCGCCCCGGCAATGTCTTCGACCGAACCGAGACGACCCATCGGGATCATCTCCAGCAACGTTTCCTTAGCTTGTTCGGGCATCGCGTCGGTCATGTCTGTCGGGATGAACCCCGGACAGACAGCGTTGACCGTGATGCCGCGCGGCGCGAGTTCTTTTGCCGCGGATTTTGTGAACCCGAGAAGGCCGGCCTTGGATGCCGAGTAATTCGCCTGACCGGCGTTCCCCATCAGACCCACTACCGAGGACAGGTTGATGATCCTTCCAGATCGTGCCTTCATCATCGTGCGGGTCAGAGCCTTCGTGCAGAGGAACGCGCCCTTTAGGTTGACGTTGAGGACGGCGTCCCAGTCGTTCTCCTTCATTCGCATCAGCAGGTTGTCGCGGGTTATTCCTGCGTTGTTTACAAGAATGTCGACCGTGCCGAATGCATCAAGGACCTGCTTGACGAGCGCGTCGACCTGGTCGGCTACGGAAACATCGCCTGCTACTGCGATGGCTTTGCGGCCTCTGGTCCGGATCTCCTCTGCAACGGTGTTAGCGGACTCGATCGACCGGCTGGCACATACGGCCACCGAAGCCCCTTCATCTGCGAGTCGTAGCGCGAGTGCCTTACCAATTCCCCTGTTGCCCCCGGTGACGAGAGCATACTTTCCTTCGAGCCGCATCAGGTATCCAGACCGTCGAAATCTTCTTTCGTACCTGCCGTGTGAACCGTCATTCCACGGTCGATTCGGCGCACGAGGCCCTTGAGCGTGCTGCCGGGTCCGACCTCGTAGGCCGTGTCTGCTCCCTCACTTACCATCCGCGTTATCGACTCTGACCATCGGACAGGCGAGACGACCTGATCGACCAGAAGGCGCCTGAGCTCTTCAGGGTTTGTCGTCGGCTCGGCCGTGACGTTCGGGACGACCGGAACGGTCGGAGACGAGAACTTGATGTCCTGCAGAGCTGCCGTCAGGGCTTCGACGGCTGGCTTCATCAGGTCAGAGTGAAAGGCGCCGCTGACTGGAAGCTCAAAAGCCCTCTTAGCGCCCTTATCCTTCGCAAGTTTGATCGCGCTCTTGATTCCTCGTTCCTCACCGGAGATGACCGTTTGTCCCGGGCAGTTGAAGTTCGCTGCCCTGACGAGACCTACACTTGATGCCTCTTCAGCGAGCGCCACTACCTCAGCATTATCGATACCGATGATCGCAGCCATCGAGCCGGGTCGCTGCTTGCCCGCTGCTGACATCGCCTGCGCCCTGATGCTAACGAGACGAAGCCCGTCCTCAAGTCCTAGGACACCCGAAGCTACGAGTGCAGCGAGTTCACCGACACTGTGGCCGGCGACAACGTCCGGCGTTTTTCCCCGGATTTTCAGTATCTCGAGAGCCGCCAAGCTGTGTGTGAAGACGGCCGGCTGCGTGATTGCGGTCTGTCGGAGTGATTCCTCGGGTCCGTTGAAGCAGAAAGACTTGATTCGGATGCCGAGCAGGCTGTCTGCAAGGTCGAAGACATGTGCGGCTTCCGGCGAAGTTTCATACAGGTCCTTACCCATGCCGACGAATTGAGATGCTTGGCCCGGGAAGAGGAAAGCCGTCGACATCGTCGTTCTCTAATATGCCCACTTGATGAGCGCGCTGCCCCAAGCGTAGCCACCGCCGGCAGTGGCCATCACGATGTAATCCCCGCGCTCGATTCGTCCCGTCTCGACAGCCTCCCAGAGCGCGATTGGGACCGTAGCGTCTGTCGTGTTCCCGAAGCGCTCGATATTGATCAGAACCTTCTCTTCCGGAAGTTTCATGCGCCTTGCGGCGGCGGCGATGATACGTTTGTTCGCCTGGTGCGGGACCAGAAGCTTGATATCCTCAGCCGTCAGCCCGTTACGTTCCATGATCCGACCAGAGACGTCCGCCATGCTCGTGCTGGCGAACTTCATGACCGCACGTCCATTCTGCCGAATGACGTGCATCTTTTTGTCGACCGTTTCGTGGCTGGCTGGGTGCAGGCTTCCACCGCCAGGTTGACAAAGGTGCTCTCCGCCGGAGCCGTCGACGTGAAAGATAAAGTCCTGAATACAGTGGTCGTCTTCAGTCGGCTCGAGCAGGACCGCGCCTGCGCCGTCTCCAAAGAGGATGCACGTGTTTCTGTCGGTGTAGTCAATAAAGGCGCTCATTTTATCGCCGCCGATGACGAGGACCCTCTTGTGCGTACCCGCCTGGATGAACTGGGCGCCGACGGTCATGGCGTAGACAAATCCAGCACACGCAGCGGAGAGGTCGAACCCCCACGCGTTTTCTGCCCCGATGTTGTTCTGTACGAGGCAGGCCGTAGCCGGGAAAGTCATGTCGGGGGTGATCGTAGCGACGATGATGAGATCGATTTCGCTGGGTGCGATACCTCGATCGGCAAGTATACGCTCGGCAGCCTTCGTACACAGGTGCGAAGTCGCGAGGTCCTTGTCCTTCAGGATCCGTCGTTCCCGGATCCCGACGTGCGACATAATCCACTCGTCGCTCGTATTGACCATCTCAGAGAGATCGTCGTTCGTGAGCCGGTCTTCCGGAACGTAATGGGATACGCTGGTTATCGCGGCTCGCAAGGGATTTGGCATCCGTTTTTCCTGATTTTGATGACGTGGCGGTCAGAATATAGGAAAATCCAGAGCTAGATGCCCTCGCCTTCGATGACCTCTCGACCGTTGTAATAGCCGCAGTTCCCGCAGACACGGTGGGGGAGCCGGGTTGCCCCGCAATTCGGGCATGCCGTCGTGTTCACGGATTTCAGCTTCCAGTGTGTTCTGCGCTTGCCTGTGCGCGAATTGGAGCTTCTGCGTTTTGGATGCGCCAAGGGTTCTCTCCTTGTTTCAGGTCTTTCTTCAGTTGTCGAGCTTGAGTTCCTTCAACGCCGCCCACCTGGGGTCTTCTGCGACCTCACCACTGGCTGCTCGCTCGATTTCCTCGACGGCGGCCAGCTTTGGGCACGTCCCGGTCTCGTATGCCTCACAGACGGGGTTGATCGGAATTTCCAACAGGATGTAGTCTCGGACTTCCTTGCCGAGATCGAGTTCGTCGGATGATTCTTCCAGCCAAATCAAGGTCTCGTCCTCGTCGCCTTCCACGCCTCGGGGCTTGTTGCCCTTCTGGAACACGAAAGCGAACTCGGCCTCAAAAGAGAGCGTGATAGGCTCGCTGCACCTTGCGCAGTCGGCCTTGAGACCGAACTGCGATTTGCCCGAAGCCGAAAGTGAATCATTGAGCTTGATCAGCGTGACGGCTGTTTCGATCTGACCCGAGAAGGATGCATCTTCTGGCTGGAGGTCCAAGTC
The DNA here is from genome assembly GCA_003526745.1 of Candidatus Latescibacterota bacterium. Taxonomy (GTDB): domain Bacteria; phylum Latescibacterota; class UBA2968; order UBA2968; family UBA2968; genus UBA2968. Next base: position 5,296 of record DPVD01000438.1, on the reverse strand, counting down.
CGTCGCATCCTGATTGAAAGTCAGGCGAGTCTCACCGTCCTCCAGTTCGCGGAGGTCGACCTTCATCGGATTCTCTACGACGGGTTCGTCCACAGTGTTTATCCGAAGTAGTGTGCGATCTCGATCGCCGCGTTCTTCGGCGAATCTGACGCGTGCACGGCGTTGTTCTGGATGTTGCTCCCGTGTGTGTCTCGGATCGTGCCAGGCTCGGCTTCCTCTGGGTTAGTCGCGCCGATTACCTCTCGAAGCTTGGCAACGGCGTCTTCGCGCTCCAGAACCATGGGGATGCAGGGGCCGGAGGTCATGAATTTGACCAGATCGTTGTAAAAGGGACGCTCTTTGTGAACTTCGTAGAATTTTGCGGCCTGTTCAGTCGTCTGGCAGATCATTCTCAACTCGACCACTTTAAAGCCCTGCTCCTCGACCCGTCTTATAATGTCCCCGACGACGTTTTTCTTGACGGCGTCGGGCTTTACGATCATCAGCGTTCTGGCCATCTTCCCCTTCTCCTGCACCCACAAAAAATGGCCCCCTGGAAGAAAGGCCGTTTATGTCTATCTAACTGAAGTTGAAGAAGATAGAAGAGGGCCCAGTTTTTGTCAATCGAAACGTTGGAGAGCTGCAGATCAGGGTATTCTGGAGGAGAATTGAGTTGACACCCCATGTTGCGAGGGCTTTTATTTACACTCTCTTGCCACTGCCCATCTGTCGTCCATATGGGCTTTTCCCAGCCGGCCGCTCGACCCTACCCGTCGTCCTGACCGACAGTATAAACAACCTATGCAAAGTATTCCTGAGTTTCTAAAAGACAAGGTCCTCCTTGTGACCGGTGCAACTGGTTTTGTAGGCAAAGCCGTCGTTGTTCAGGTGCTTAGGCACGTACCGGACATCAAGAGGGTTTACATTCCTGCCCGCGAGCGTCGTCTGAAGAGCGGTGACGTCCAGTCGGCGGAGTCGAGGCTGAGTCAGGTCGTGGCTTCGAGCGCCTTCGACGTGCTCCGGAAAGAGTGGGGCGAACGGTTCGACGAACGCGTGCTCGAGAAGCTGGCCGTTGTCGCCTGGAAGGGACTAGAATACGAGGGCCTTGGGATGGACGCGGCTGAGCGCGCACGGCTCCAGGATGAGGTGGACATCGTGATCAGCAGCGCGGCGACCGTTGTGTTCGACGAGCCGATCGACATGGCTCTGAGCCAGAATGCGATTGGGCTTAGGCGAGTCTTGGAGTTCACGAAAGGCTGTCGCGACGCGAGCTTTGTGTATGTTTCGACGGCATACGTCAACGGGATGCGAACAGGACCGATCCCGGAAGCACTGATCCCGCCGGATGTGTCCGTAGCCCATCAGCTGGGGAATGGGACGGCGGCGGCGTACGATCTGGACGAGCAGATCGCCGAGATCGAAGCGTTTTCTTCACGCGTGAGGGAAGAAGCCGAGCTGCCGGCTCGCAAGAAGGAGTTTGAGGCCCAGCTCGCAAGGCAGAATCGCGGGAAGCGCGTGACGCCCCATCGTCTGGAGCACCAGCTCGACGCGCTAAGGGACCGATGGATCCAGAGCCAACTGGTGGGTGAAGGTCTCCGCAGAGGCCGACAGCACGGGTGGAACGACGCTTACACGATGACCAAGGCGATGGGTGAGCAGTTCATACAGCGCGAACGTGGGAACCTGCCCGTGGCGATCATCCGCCCGGCGATCATCGAGAGCAGCCTGCGGGATCCGGAGCCGGGCTGGCTGGAAGGTCTCAAGGTTGCCGATCCCCTGATAGCGCACTTCAGCAAGGGCCGACTAGGCGACTTCCCCGCAGATCCTCGTGTGGTTATGGATGTAATCCCTGTCGATATCGTCGCCAACGCGATCCTGTCTGTCCTGCCTCGTATCCGGGATCGGCAGGAGATCGAGGTTTATCACGTCGGAACGGGATCGCAGAATCCGATCCGGTTCGGCGAGATCTTCGACCACGTATATGAATACTACCGGGAGCACCCCGTTCTGGACCGAGAGGGCAACCCGATAAACGTTTCGCGATGGCGGTTCCCCACGGTCGATCGGTTCGAACGCTGGTGCCGTTTCCGATATAAGCTGCCGATGGCCCTCACGCGATGGATGCTCGATCGGATGCCGGAATCAAGTCTTACAAATCGCATGATGCGCCGCGTCACGCGTGGAGAGGCGACGCTCGAACGGGTGCTTGCCCTTTGCGAGATCTACGCACCCTATACTTTTCTGGATTGTCGTTTCGAAACGACCAACCTGGAACGCGTTTACAACGAGATGCACCCCGACGATCAGGTCCGTTTCAACACAGATGTGAGCCGGATCGATTGGCGATCCTACGTCCAGGATACGCACATACCAGGCCTTCACCGCCACGTCCTAAAGTCCGAGCTGGCACCGAATGGCGAGTAGGGTCGGCGCCATGGCCCAATCCAGCGTCCAACCCCTTCATATTCAGCTTCTTTCAGAGCCGGCAGCTTTGGACGCAGCGTACGACAAGGCTGCGCAGGAGTTTATCGAAGTCGGCCGTCTTGAAGGTCATTTTGATGGATGGTCCGAAGAGGACCTCTTTTGGCCTGCGACAACGAAAGCTGTATCGGAAGAGACACTCAAGCGGCGGCTTCGGATGGTCGATCGGATCGAGAAGGGGATTCCCGCGCGCAGGGCAGAGCGACTGAGGGAGGCTCACGCGGACTACGTAGAGCTGAAGAATGGATACTACGATGCTTGTCGAGCCTACGTGCAGGTGAAGCGCGCGTTTGTCGAATACGGCGCGGGACCGGCGGAGGATCTGCTTGCTCTGTATCAGTCGCTGTATCTCGAGGCGATTGCTTCTGGCCGGCTCTTCTCTTTCGACACGGGTGAAGAAGCGCTTGGACGTGCGCAGGTAACGCACGTCCCGCTTTCTCACGCGCAGGCAGTGGCTGAAGCGCTATCAAACGTGAAGTTCAGCGACGATCCGCGTTGGGACATGCCCGTTCAATTCGGTTCGGACACGGTCGCGCATGAATCGACACTCAAAGATGCACTGCAGTTCGTGGCACAAAGGACGCTCGCCTTTATCGGCGCAGGCGGTCTTTTGGCAACGCGATACAACACCTACACGAACTTCGCCTGGTTCGGGTGTTCACTTTGGCGTGTGCTGCTAGAGGTCGACTGGGTCTGCCACAGGCTCGAGCAGATCGGCAAAGCTCGGGTGATCGTGAACCGGATTCGTGCCGCCTTCCCCCAGTCGAAGGCCCGGATGATCGAGTTCGTCCAGGCCCACCGGGAGGACCCATCGAAGCTGCGTCCCGAGAATTACTGGTATGGCTCGCCATACAGCTACCTGACTCGGGATATGATCGACGACGCTCGACGTGTGATCGGAGTCGTGAACAAGCTGATCGGTAGTCATCTGCCCGATCAGGACGCGGTTGAGGAACCGGAGATACTGAACTCTTCGCTCACGGGGCCTTTCACCGAATATGCTCACGTCGGTGTATACTCAGGGAGCGGGAAGGGCCCTTCACGAACCCGTCGGCTGCTCGGGTGGGGGCGACGATCCTGGGCTCTGGGGAAGACAAAGAAGAGGCTGAGTCGCTCGGGTCTGGAAGGATCGGAGCTCTATCGGGAGGCTTGGAAGGCATCTCAGGTCTGGGGCTCGGCCTCGCTCGAAGAGCTCGGAGTTGATGTGGATGTGAAGTTGGATCCGGAGTTCAACGCATCTGCGGAGGCTATCGGTCTTGGAAAGGATGCGTCGCTCAAGACGCTGTTTCTCCCGACACATCAGGCTCTGCTGGATCATCCCGTTATGTTTCACGTCCTTCAGAGCCCAGAGGTGGTGGAGGCGATGGGTTGGGACGAGCCGAAACCTTGTGTGATCCTCGCGAGAACGGGGCTCGCTCGGCACGGTGTCCGGATCGGGTCGTGGTCTTTCACCATGTTCGGGATGACCTCAGATACATTTGACGAGCTCCAGGAGAAGGTGGACGGGTTCGTTATGCTCGACCGAGGAGGGTCGGCCACGCACACCACGACCGCGCTCGCAAAAGCCCTCGAAGAGCGACCCGGAATCATCTATCCTATGGGGACGACTGCGGCGTTTCCACTCCAGAATTTCCCGCTCCAGAGTGTGTTGTTCTCGCATCTTCCCCCTGATATCGTGATCATCCCCGTCGCGTTTCGGGGTATCCACGCGATTTGGCCGAAGTGCCCCAGGGGAAATCTGGATATCAACCCGGGACGCGTCGAAGCGTATCTGGCGCCACCCATGCTAGGTGAGACCACACTGATGCCGCGACGGCGCTCACTGCGTGTACAGGCCGAGGCAGCTGCGCTTTTTCAGGCTGTCCATATCGCGGCACTATTCGATCCAGACGGCGGGACGGCCGATTAGCTTGAGGTAGACGAGGACAGAAACACAAAGACACGAAAACACAAAGCAAAGCGAAGGCAGGATGGCGGTCATTAAATCAGGCCGACGGTGGGTCAGGCCCTCTCCCTTATTGCACACCAGATCCTTGATTCCCTTCGTGATCTTTGCGTCTTCGTGATTAGTCTCTGGTGTTGAGACCAGACCCAAGGAGACAGATGAAATCAGACGCCTTTTACGATCCCCGAGACGGTGAGCGATACGTCCACAAGTGGGGCTATGCCGATACGCGGTTCGAGTTCGACGGGCCCAGAGCCGTTCGGGTGACAGGAGATCGATACAAGATTTCGGGTTTTCGTATGCCCTACCTGATCCCGTTTGTGGAAGAGATCATTAAGCTGCCGATCTCGCAGGACGACCTGATCGAGGAATGGGTCAGCTACGACCTACCCGATCAGGTTTCGAACGAGCCGTTTGTTGCCGATGTTCGTGCGGCGCTGAAAGCCGAGCAGATCGCCTCTGATGCCGAGAACCGTCTGGCTCACAGCCATGGACAGCTCAGCGTGGACGAAATTTTCAGGGTTCTGACTGGCGGATCGTTCACCCGACTTATAGACGTGGTCGTGTTCCCCGAATCTGAAGACGATGTTCGGGCGATTGTGAAAGCTGGGGTCGACCACGATGTCTGCCTGATCCCGTTCGGGGGCGGAACCAACGTGAGCGGCGCGCTCGCCGTCCCCGAGGACGAGGCCAGGATGATCTGCTCCGTCGACATGCGCCGAATGAACAGGATCCTCTGGGTGGACAAGGAGAACAACCTAGCCTGTATCGAATCCGGTATCCAGGGGAAGGAACTGGAGTTGCGTCTGGAAGAGCAGGGGCTAACCTCGGGTCACGATCCGGACAGCATCGAGTTCTCGACATTGGGTGGCTGGATTTCGACGAACGCAA
>DPVD01000216.1:0-5078 GCA_003526745.1 Candidatus Latescibacterota bacterium | reverse complement strand
CGCTTCAGTCTTGAGCAGCTCAGACGAATCATCACAAGTGAACATGACGCGACGCATGGCCTTGATCACCTCACGGTTCCTGTGCTCATAGTATCGACTCCCGTGACGAACGATCGCGGAAAGTATCTCGGACCGCTCGACTGCGCACACGTGTCCGCTCTGGCCTGCTGCGTGGGCGAAAACGATCGCATCCGAGCCGAGACCGCCCGTAGCATCGAACACACGATCACCCGTTGTAACCCCTGCAAACTCGACCAGCCTGTCGTATTCACTTCGCAGCATCGCTTCGATTCGGGATCGAGCCATGTTCGGGTGAAACCAGAAAACCGAGCCACCTGCAACCAGCCGAACCTGCTCGGTCGTTACGACGATAAGATTCTCGCGTCCCGTCGAGTCTCGGACCTCAGCAATCGAAAGGCCGCCTCGCCTAAGCATAGGACAGCCGAGCTCCTTCGCGACGATTTCAGCTCGGGCTGTGATAGTAGGGTCGGATCCGCGCGACGTGGTAACGGCAGTGGTCGCAGGAGAAATGTCCGGAGGAGAAACCATCCTGAGCAGATCAGGCCTAGTCTTCGGCCTCAACCTTCCGTCCGTTCGCCATCCGAGCCCCGAAGCGAACCGCATGGATCAGGTTGACTTCCTTCGCATCGCCCGTACCGGCGATGTCAAAAGCTGTTCCGTGATCAACGGACGTGCGAACGATCGGGAGCCCGAGCGTCACGTTTACGGCGGTGTCGAAAGCGACTAACTTCATCGGCGCGTGGCCCTGATCATGATACATGGCAATCACCGCATCATAGGCGCCGTCGTAGGCCTTGAAATAGGTCGTATCTGCAGGAAGAGGTCCGTCGATCTCCCATCCCTGCGATCTCCCCTGCTCGATCGCGGGGCGGATCACCAGATCGTCTTCTTGGCCAAACAGACCGTTCTCTCCTGCGTGGGGGTTCAGCCCCGTGACAGCCAGACGTGGCTCAGGCTTACCCAGGCGGACCATGGCGTCGCGAGTCAGTGCGATCGTATCGTAGACACGCTTTTGGGTCAGTCGTTCGGGCACTTCGCGCAGGGGTAAATGTCCTGTCACGTGTGCCACACTCATGCAGTCGGATGCGAGCATCAGCCGCACGTCATGACCGCCGGCCTGCTCGGCAAGCAGCTCCGTGTGTCCAGGATAGGCATAGCCCGCAGAATTCATGGCCTCCTTATTTAGAGGAGCTGTAACGATCCCGTCGATACGGTCGGCTACCGCGAGTCGAACAGCCTCGATAACCCATTCGGCCGCCGCCCTCCCGGCATCTCGGCTGACCTGACCCTTGTGCCAGTTCGCCGGATCCAGCTCCACGGGCGAGATCACATCGATCACGCCTGACTTGCAGAGCGCCTCTTCCGGACCAGTGAGCTCCCGAATCCGCAGACTCAATCCCACGATTCGGAGTGCTTCTTCCAGCGCGTGCACATCACCGATCACGACTGGTCGACACATCCCATAGAGTGCGTCCCCACCGAAAGCCTTGGCAATGATCTCCGGGCCGACCCCGCAAACATCGCCCATCGTGATGGCGAGAAGTGGAAGTTCCGAACTGTTTTCGATTTTGGTTTGCTGGTCGTTCAAAAGCTAATCATCTGCAGATGTTCCTCCCGGATCGGGCACAGTCGGTGCAAAGGCGCCGGAAACGAGACGTCTGAAGAACGCGGCCAGATCGTCCAAGAAAGTATAAAGCAAAGGCACGACGAGTAGCGTCAGAACCGTAGAAGAAATCAGCCCCCCCATCATCGTCCGCCCCAGCGGCGAATAGGGCTGGCCCATCATATTGCTGTTTCCGACCGCCATAGGCAAAAGTCCGAATATCGTCGTAAAGGTCGTCATCAGGATGGGGCGGAAGCGGTTGGCGCCGGCCTCAAGAATCGCGCTCGTCCGGTCGAGACCTTCTTTGCGAAGTCGGTTCACCATATCGACGAGCACGATAGCATTGTTCACAACGACACCAATCAGGATGATCATCCCCACCATGGCCATCATGTTCAAAGGCGTCCCGGTCACGTAGAGGAACCAGTAAACGCCGAGGAACGAGAACGGTATCGAGAAGAGCACAGAGAACGGGAGAACAAACGACTCGAAAAGCACACCCATCAGCAGGAATACGAAGGTCACCGCCATGATGGTCGCAAAACCGAGCGTCTGATCGTCCTCTGTCATCGTGCGGAACTTCTCCCCTTTGTTCCAACTGTAGCCCCGCGGCATCGAGAAGCCGGCCATGGCAATGTCGATCTCCTGGTAGAGCCCTTTACGATCCTGCTTTGTTGTAAATGCCTTGACCACAATACGCGTCTTCCCGTCCTCGCGATAGATATCCCCAGTATTTCTTCCGACCCGGATATTCGCCAGTTCTGCGAGCGACACCTCCCCGCTGTCCGCCGAAGCGAAAGTGAAGTTCTTCAGCTGCTGGAGCGTCTTCCGATCTCCTCGCTCCAGATACATCCTCACCTCTACCTCGCGCTCATCAGCCTGAAATCTCGGGAGGTTCACGCCCTGCAGCGCGAACCCGATCTGGCGGGCTACGTCGTTGGCCGAAATCCCCATCAAGTTGGCACGTGCCCGGTCCACGTGAACACGCAGCTCCTCTTCGTATCCTTCGTCGTCATCCTCTTCCCGCTCGACGTTCAGGACAGAGGGAATAGTAGCCAATCGCCTGACTACTTCATCCACCATACCCACGAGCAGCCTGGTGTCGTCACCCTCAAGCACAACACGCACGTTCGGGTCGCTGTTACCCGAGTTCTCACGATCTACACGTCCGACGACACCCACAAACTTGGGCATATTATTCTGCGCGTGCTCCAGTACCTCGTTGCGCTCCATCTCTTTGTTCAGCGGAGCCCCAAATGCTTTGCGGGAGTTCTTGTACGCCACATACCACCAGGGCTCGTGTGCCCGTGAGTTCAGAAAAATTTGCAGGTTTGCGTAGTTCTGTCGGTAGTAGGTTCGGATCGTACGGATGTCGTATTCCTCACGATGAGCCTGGTAATACGCCTCGACCTGCTCAAGGATAGACGAGGTCTGCTCGATCCCGAAATGCTTCGGCATGTAGAGCCGGACACGAAAGCTGTTTGTATAGTTTCCCCTGTCTCCTCCACGCTTCATCCCACCCATGGGGATCGAGATGGACACAAACCCAACAAGAGCGACCAGAACGGCGTCACGCCTGTGTGCGAGCGTCCAGGCCAGCATTCTACTATAGATGTTTCTCGTGCGTGTGATCAGCCGTGACTCCGCCTTCACCCCAGATCCCCCCAAGCGAGCGGCCGCAAGAGGAATGAAGATTAGTGCCACAAAAAGAGATGCGATCAGCGCGATCACTATCGGTAGCCCCATCTTCGTAAGGTAGAAGCTCATCATGCGGCTCTGCCCGCCCATCAGCATCAGCGGCAGAAACACCACGACCGTCGTCAATGTGGCCATGGTAATCGCAAGACCGACCTCGCTCGCGCCCTTAATCGAGGCCTGGTTCGTGTCAGATTCGCTAGCCCGAACGCGGTAGATGTTCTCCAGGATTACGATCCCGTTATCCACGACCATGCCCACACCGACCATCAGGCCCATCATCGTGATCATGTTCAGGGTCCAGTCGATGAAGTAGATCGCCGTCAGCGTCATCATCAGACACAACGGGATGGACAGCGTGATGATTGACGTCATCCGAACGGTGCGAAGAAAATAGAGCAGGATCAGCGCCGCAAACAGGCCACCCCAGAGTCCTGTCCCTTGAAGGTTCGTGATCGCCTCCTTGATCTGGCTGCCCTGATCGTAGAAGACATCGAACTCGAGACCAGGAACCTTCTTCTCCAGCTCACCCAACGCAACCCTGACGGCCTCCGTCGTCTCGACAATATTCGCTCCAGAGTCCCCCTTGATCCCGAAGGCCACAGCAAACTGTCCGTTCAGTCTCTGGTAGTAGCGTCGTTCAGGCACGTCATACGAGACCGTCGCGATATCTTTGAGTAGAACCTCGCGACCCAATCGCGTTCGCACTCTAATCCGCTGGATCTCCTGGACGGTCTGATACTTAGCGACGGAACGAACGTACAGCTTCTTGCTCTGCTCCATCACGTGTCCACCGGTCAGCGCAAAATTGTCGCTCTGAAGCGAAAGGACAAGCTCGCCGATCGAGAGGCCTCGTGAACGTAACTTGTCCTGGTCGATCTCGACCATGACTTCCTTTTCGTCCACACCATACAGACTGATCCGGCCGACGCCATCGATCCGTTCGAGTGGCTGCACGACGACGCGATTCATGTATTCGAAGGGATCTTCGAGCGAAGCATCGAGGGTCACACCGACCCAGACGATGTTCCAGCCGCTCGCGTCGAACTTGTAGACGCGAACCCGGTCACGGGCCTCCTCCGGGAGCTCCGGTTTCAACCTGTCCAACTGGTCGATCACCTGGTTGTAGGCGAGCGACACGTCTGTCCCTTCACGGAAGTCGACACTCGCGCGCGATCCCCCGTCGCTGCTCCAAGTGCGGAGACTTTCGATCCCCTTTATCCGTCTGAGCATCTCTTCGAGGGGACGTGTGATCTGCTGCTCGGATTCTTGCGGTGAGGAGTTGCGGTAATCGATCCGGATATAGAGCTTGCCGAATTCCATGTCATCCGGGACAAGCTTAACGGGAACGCGGCTGTAGGCGATGGCACCCAGGACGAGGAGAGCCGCTAACGCCATAATGACTGTCACGGGGCGCGTAACGGAAATGCGAGGCAAAAAGGCGCTATGATCGGCCACTGGGTCTCCGAATAGAGGTATGTCGTCCTAAACGTTTGGTGCTAAAGCAGTTAGAATATCCCCTGTTGGTCCGGCTCCGTCAACAGGCTGCGGACAAAGAAGGCACGCTGAGGATCGGTTGGGACTGTATTCCGATTGGCAGCTTTCGGAGGCGTCACACTGAGCGACAACCGAACTACAAGTAAAGGCAGACTCCAGACGCACCAAACCTTCGCTGGCGGCCGTGATGGCCGGGCCTCGACTAACGCTCATCCTAACCGTGCCTTCTAGCCGCCTAATGGCCTCAGACAGGCAACCTTAA
>DPVD01000144.1:0-4067 GCA_003526745.1 Candidatus Latescibacterota bacterium | reverse complement strand
GGCCTGCATCGATCTTCATCATAGGCGTGCGGTGTTTGGCGTGGGCGGTGTAGTCACCTGTGATTCGACCTCCGAAGGCGAATATCAGGAGTGTCTCGCTAAGGCGCGCGTTCTGACGGATGAGCGACCTGTCTTCGACCTGTTCGAGACGATTCGTCACGACGCGGCGAAAGGGTATTTCTTGTGGGATCACCATTTGCGCCGGTTGCGACTGTCAGCCGAGTATTTCGGGCTTCCTTTCAACGAAAACCGACTACGTGTGGCAGCGGACGCCGCCGTCTCCGGAAGAACCTGTCGGCTCAGGCTGTCGATCGATTCCTCGGGTGAGGTGCTGGCTGAGACGGGTCCGCTTACCGTGCTCGAAGGCTACACCGCTCAAGTTTGTGCACTTCCAGTCGATTCATCAGACGTGTTTCTCTTCCACAAAACCTCGCACCGACAGGTTTACGACGATCGGAAAGCGCTCTGTCCTGATGTGGATGATGTGATCCTTCAGAATGAGCGGGGCGAGTTGACGGAGACGTCGATCGGGAACCTTGTTCTGGAGATAGGCGGGACCTTGCTCACACCACCAAGAGAATCAGGTCTGCTGGGCGGGACATTCAGGCAGGCACTTCTGGAAGCGGAACAGATCGAAGAGCGCACGTTGAAGGCGGCTGATTTGCACCGGGCGACCCGAGTCTATATGATTAATTCAGTGAGGGAATGGGTCCCCATAACTGTCGTGTTCGAGCCTGAGGCAGCGGGCGCGAATAAGGAAGCCATAGTCACAACGGGGTCGTGAGATGTATCGAATCGGAAAGCTGGAACTGGATCGGATTGAGAAGCTGTTTGCAAGCGGTGAGATCTTTCGCTATGGACGCGCAGGTGAATGTGAAACCTTCGAGGCTTCTTGGGGTAGGCGGCTCGGTGTTGAGCACGTGAGGATGACAACGAGTGGGACGGCCTCTCTGTATGCGGCCCTGGTCGGGCTTGGCTGTGGGCCCGGTAACGAGGTCATTGTGCCCGCGTGCACGTACATGGCGACAGCGCTTGCTGTCCTGGCAACAGGTGCGCTCCCCGTCGTCGCGGATGTGGATGAGTCGATCACACTTTCTGCAAAGGATGTCGAACGGAGGATATCGCCCTACACGAAAGTGGTCATCCCCGTCCATATGTGGGGGCTTGCGTGCGATCTCGACGGTTTGATGAAGCTCGCCAAAGAGCACGACATCCAGATCCTTGAGGATGCCTGTCAGTCCGTCGGGGGAAGCTACAAAGGTCGCCATCTAGGTTCGATCGGACACGCAGGTGCGTTCAGCTTCAACTACTACAAGAACATGACGAGTGGAGAGGGTGGCGCTTTTGTCACGAATTCGAAGGATGTCATGGATCGCGGGTCCGTGGCTGTCGACTGCTGTTCCTACTACTGGAAATCGGACGAACACCGCGAAGAGGTCCAGTTTCCCGGTTTGAACTTTCGGGCGACTGAAGTGTCAGGAGCGATCCTGAACGCGCAGTTGGAGCGTATTGACGATATGCTCGGTACAATGCACCGACACAGAAAACAGCTTGTGGAGGTTGGTAAGTCTGAGGGGCTCGAGCCGATCGCCTACAACAGCTTCGAGGACGATTGCGGAACGCATCTCGGCTTCATCTTCGCGACCGAAGACGAAGCCCGTGCCTTTTCGGATCGGCTACAGGAACAGACAGTCGACGACGGCCTAGGGCCACGAGAGATGCGCGGCTTCCTTCCGATCGACACCGGCCGCCACGTCTACACGCGCTGGGACCCGGTCATGCGCAAGCAGGGCGCCCACCACCCGGACCTCAATCCCTACAACCTAGAAGCCAACAAGAAGCTGGAGGTCGAATACACAGCGGACATGTGCAAGAACTCGCTCGAGATTCTGAGCCGCGCTGTGCTGATCCCGATGCACTGCGATAACTCCGACAGCATCGTCGACCAGATGGAAAAAGGCATCCGTGAGGCTGCGTAAGTTAACGTCGGAATCGCTTCTAAGCTGCCGCTCTTGAAAGGCGACGGACAACGAAGGGGTAGCCCAAACGGTACGCCAGTCAGTAACTGAGCTTCAGCCCGCAGGGCGATCGCCAGTTCCATGAAGTTTGCTGAGATATACGATCTGAGTGCGCCCCTAATCACCCTCGACGCGAACAAAGGACCATCAATATGCCAACGCCCACACACATCCTTGCCTTGTTATGTACGTTCATGATCGCTTCCGGGCCTGCATTGGCTGCCGGCGGGAGCAAGAAGGAGGAACCATCCGTCGACCGTCTGGCCGAAGCAGACCGGCTTTACAACACCGGGCTTAAACATCGTGACAAAGCGTGGGATTACGAGAAACAGGCGGAAGGGGCCGCAAGCGAGAAAGACCGTGCGGTCTACGCCAAATCGGCAGAGCGTGAGTTCAAACGCGCGATCGATGCGTTCAAATTGGCCACCAAACAGAACTCACGACACGTTGAAGCCTTTGGGAGCCTCGGATATGCGCAGCGCAAAATCGGAAGGTACAAGGACGCACTGAAGTCGTATGACCGCGCTCTCAAGATGAAGTCCGATTATCCTGAGGCCCTCGAATACCGCGCAGAGGCCTATCTCGGTCTGGGCCGCTTCGAAGACGCGAAACGCGACTACGCAGCACTTGTTAAGGTCGATAATGATCAGGCCCGTACCTTCCTCGCTGCAGCCTCAAGATGGCTCTCCTCTCCCGAGGCGCAGAAGCTCAAAACATCCACCTTCTCCGTTTGGGTGAATGAAGAGAGGGGGAAGTTGGGCCTTGGAGAAAAATCCGATTGGTAGCGATTTTGGTTTGTGAACTTTTGGGGTGGCACGAAGAGCTTGGTTGTTCCTACCGTGAGCTGATCCTGCCCCGAGCGGAACCGAGGGGGGCTCCGGGGTTAATATTTTTCAGGCAGTGGCTCGATGACTCTGAAGATCACCGACCTTGTTGCCATTTCTTTCGTCGCTAAGTCCGTCGCGATGAGAGTGAGCTTGTGGATCCCATCCGCAAGCTGGGCTATGTCGAACTCCAAGTAGGTCAGATCTTGCGTGGCGTCTCCTACATACTGTGTTGCTATCGTGGTCTGTCCCTCGCGACCTTCCCACGTCTTCTCGATCCGCACACCTTGACGATGCTTGCTGGGTACGAGATACGACTGACCTGAGTCCTCCTCATCATAGCTGCTGTTCCTTTGGAGGGACTCGAACAGTTCGATCTGTAATTCCTGCTCAACCGGGCGCGCCATTCGATATGCAATCTCGAACTGCGTCTGTCCGAACTCGTCTCGATGGAGGTTGTAGAGCTCGAGGAAGACAAACACACGTTCCCCCTTCCGGTATAATCGAAGCGGGTTTGGATGGATCACCAAATTCTGGCGTGTGGCGACCTCGTCTCGAGGTGAAATGATCTGAGTCGCAAGCTGGAGGTCGCTGATATCGAAACGGCCACCCTCGCCCGGGGCACGGCATATAGAATGGAACGATCCCGTCGATCTAACCTTCAGGTCACGTACTCCCACATACAAGTCGTATTCGTTCGGCGGCAGCCTGATCTGCTCGTGTGCTAGCAGGTAGTTCCGCCGGATGCTCGTACTGCCTGCAGGCGGGAGTGATGTTGGGCGGGCAAACGAGGAGTGGTAACTGTTACCTAATCTGTCCACGACCGAGATTGTTTGCTCGATCCGAACGTTGTCGCGATTTCCACCGGACGCTGCGATGCCCGCTCGAGGGATGGCATAGGACATCTCGACAACAATCAGTTTGTCTTCACGATACGTGGTGACCATATGCGGGAGTGTGTATCGCTTGTTCGCAGACACGTCAGCGGCTAGTACCAAGACGAGCAGGAGGATGGATTTGACACGGAAGCTCACGGGCGTTGTGTGATGGGAGGCATGAATACGTGACTGAAGGACCGTGTCCACCACGCTCCGCTTTTGGCTCTTTGTTCCGGCGATGAAAACCGGTAGTCGAATACGTGAGCGCGAAGGTATCGAGGCGGTGTGTTGGGGAACGGATCCTGAGCGAGCAGTTTCTTGACGGAAGGCGAGCCCTCGAACAGACG
>DPVD01000149.1:0-2889 GCA_003526745.1 Candidatus Latescibacterota bacterium | reverse complement strand
CGCGTATGTGATAGAGGCATCGCGTGCGTCCGACCGGCTTACCCGGTCGGTCGTCTCCACCGAAGACGACGAGATTGCGCGTGTGGCGCAGTCCTTCGGCGGGGATGTGCCGTTTATGAGGCCCGAGGAACTTGCGCTGGATGAGACGCCCATCTTCCCGGTCCTGAAGCACGCGACCGAGCAGGTGGAGTTCGAGGAGGGGCGACGTGTGGACGTGATTCTCCTGCTTCAGCCGACGACCCCGTTCTGCGAGTCAGCTGACATAGATGCCTGTATCGACCGGTTCTTCGATCTGGAAGCAGACGTCGTTATGACCGCCAAACAGTCGGAAGCCAGCCCATACTACAACCTGATCGAGCGAGATGGCGACTCACCCTGGATCAGGTTGTGCGATCCGCCCGAGAGTGTCCTGAATCGGCGTCAGGAAGCCCCCGAATCGTGGACGGTCCATAGCGGTGCGTATGTCTACTCGAGAGAAGCACTCTATGGGTATGATCACCACCTTCGCATGCCAAGAGCCGGTATCGTGGAACTTCCGGATGAACGGATTCTCGATATCGATACGGAGATGGATCTGCAATTCGCAGAATTCCTGATGCAAAGACGAAACGGCAACGAGTAGCGAAACCGTGGAAACCTACTCAGAGGACGATATCCGCAACAGTCTCGGTGAATTGGGACTGACCAAGGGGGCAACGCTGCTTATCTCGGGTGATCTGGCCAGACTAGGGAGCCCTATTGGGTTCGATGGCCGAGACCATCTGCTGACCTGTTTCTATCGGGCGTTTACGGACTTGGTGGGCCCTGATGGCACGCTCATAGTACCGACGGACAACACCGATATCCTGAGCGATGGCAGTCTGTTCTGCTACGAAGAGACTCCGTCCCGTGCGGGTGTGTTTTCCGAGTTCGTGAGATGTCTCCCGGACAGCGTGAGGAGCGTTCATCCACTTGTATCCTACACCGCGATTGGCGCCGAGGCTCGGTATGTTTGCGAGAATGTGTCGAAACACGGATACGGGTCGGAGACCCCGACGGATCGAATGCTGGATCTTGACACTACGGCCGTAAGCGTGGGGCTCGAGATCGAAAAGACCTGCAGCATCGTGCATCACGTGGAGACGCTGATGGGTGTGCCATACCGGTACACGAAGGAGTTTACGATGTCCGTCATTGTCGGCGGCGAACCTTTGGATTCCGAGTTCTACCTGAATGTTCGGAATCTAGATTGCGAGATCGTGAAGGATGGGAATCGCAAGTTGATGGAGTCGTTTGCAAGAGAGGGTTTCACTTACCAAGAGACTCGCCTCGGGGGCGGCACTATACAATCATACCGTCTCAGTGAGCTTTGCACGGCCGGGTTGAGATTACTCAAGGATAATATCTACGGATTCCTAGAGTTCCCGCCGGAAGCTCGCCCTTTTCGAACCTGAGGGTGACGCATGGATTCCGCATTCGCCGACACCGACAATGAGGGATTGTCCCTGCGATCGGGCTTTCTCCGCGCGAGTTCCGTGTTCCCGGATCGATCCGCTCTCGTTGTGTCGGATGTGACATACACTTACGCTCAGCTGAGGGCTCGAGCGGCTTCGATAGCCGCAACGCTAGACGGACACTGTTGGTCCGAGCGTGTATCTCTAACTGCGGTCCTAGGTAACAGATCGGAGGTCGTTTTCTCGGGTGTTCTTGGAGCCTTGTTCCGCGGTCACGGCTATGTGCCGCTAAACGCGACGTTCCCTGTCGACCGAATTCGAACCATGCTCTTGAAGTCAGGAAGTCGAGCACTGGTGGTAGATAGGGACGGCGTGCGGTGCCTTGGAGAGATCCTTGAGGCCATCGAGGAGTCCCTTGTCGTCCTGCTCCCCGATGTGGAGGAAGACATAGGGGAACTGACCGCGCGGTGTCCAAACCATAGGTTCCTGCGGAAAGAGGACATGCTACCCCCCGAGATGTGGGCGGCGGGTCAGGTAGATTCTGGGGATACGGCATACCTTTTGTTTACGTCAGGGAGTACTGGTGAGCCGAAAGGTGTGCCTGTTTCTCACGAAAATATCAGGCACTTTGTCGATGTGATGGTGGATCGTTACGAGATCACCGAGACGGATCGTTTCTCCCAGATGTTCGAGCTGACGTTTGACCTTTCGGTATTCGACACATTTGTCGCCTGGGAGCGGGGTGCGTGCGTCTGTTGCCCCTCGAAGATGCAGATGGTTGCTCCGGCAGCTTACATACAGGATTCGGGCATAACCATCTGGTTCTCAGTGCCATCTGTCGGGATTCTCATGCAGAAGTTGAGGATGCTATCTCCAGGATTTTATCCAGACCTGCGGGTCAGTCTCTTCTGTGGGGAAGCTCTGCCGGGAGACATTCCCGATGCTTGGTCACGGGCAGCTCCGAACTCGATCGTCGAGAACCTCTATGGACCGACGGAGGTGACTCTGGCGTGCACGCTGTATCGCTGGGATGGGGACGCTTCACCGGCGGAATGTGAGAATGGGGTGTGCCCGATCGGCGACCCATACCCCGGTATGACGGCGCTCGTTGCAGATGGATCACTTTCCGCGATCGACGACGACAGTCCCGGTGAGCTGCTTATGGCCGGGCCACAGGTGGTTTCCGGATACTGGGAGGACGCTGCTCGGACAGAAGCGGCATTTGTGCGACGAAAGGGTTCGGACAAAGTTTACTACAGGACGGGTGATCTGGTTCGGCGGCGGCGGGATGGGGGCCCACTCGTGTATCTGGGCCGGATCGATTCACAGGTCCAGATTCGTGGCCATCGGGTAGAGTTACAGGAGGTAGAGACGGCGCTGAGAGAGGCGACTGCAGCAGGACAGGCGGTTGCCGTCGGGTGGCCCCAAGATGCTGGCCGCGCCGACGGTGTTGTCG
>DPVD01000441.1:1865-7699 GCA_003526745.1 Candidatus Latescibacterota bacterium | reverse complement strand
GTGAGCGCGAAGCGCAACTCACGTCCGTAGTGGCCTCTTTCCGCGCTGCGCGCTATGCGCTATGCGCTTTCCTCCTCCTCTCGTGTGCCCACTATTCGACCTCGGCCAGCGGTCGCGGCGGCGCCGCTTCGGTGGCAGTCCCGATGTTCAACAACCGAAGTCTCGAGTCAGGTCTGCACCAGGCGCTTACGGATAGCCTAATCCAGGGCTTCGTTACGAACGGTGCCGTCCGCGTGCTGGAGGAGGATCGCGCTCGGCTGGTGCTACGCGGCGAGATTCTGGAGGTGCGCGAAGAGCCTTTCACCTATCAGGAGATCGCGGAGCAGTTCCGGATAACCGTGCTGGTCGGTGTGTCCTGCTATGACAGCGAGGACAAACGGACGCTTTGGGAAGAGGACCGCCTCAGAGGCTTCGGGATATTCGACGCCATTCGTGATCGGCAGACTGCACGGACTGACGGGCTGAACGACGCGATCAGGATGATCGTAGAGGACGTGGTGGACCGGACTCAGGTGGGCGGCTGGTGAGCGTTGACGAGATACGAGCCCTGCTTTGGAGTGAGTTTGAGGTCACACCCAAAGCGGTGGTGTTGGACGGATGCCGCCCTACTAGGACGACTTCCACAAAGCGATCGATGTTAGCGGCACAGGCGGTCGCCCTGAGACATTCTCCAGAGCCCTCTCCCGCCTTCTTCTCTAAGTTTTAGATTTCACCTAAAAAAAACAACAGTTTAGGTGTTTTCCTATGAGCGTGGCCTACGGTCGCGCCGTCTCGTCATCCAGAATGTCCTCTGATGTGTCGCGAAAAGAGGGCAGGATCCGGTAATTATTGGACCACTAAGCTAAAGCAAACACCACGTCCCTCCGATACTATTACTGGGTAGTAATACTTACCAGCAACATATTGCCAAGGAGGGCAAGATGGTGAAACAGGATGTCTCACGGAACTTTCCAGGTCGACCGATCGAACGTGGCTTTGTTCTTCCTAGGAGTCCATGGGTGAACATCGCGACGATTCGGAACGCATTGTCTTTCGTTCCGAAAAAAACGCTCGTGTTGTCCTTTTCGGATGGAGGAAACTGACTGAGACAGACGCCTAACGTGTTTTGAGACCTCTTAAGGTCGCCGTGACTCCTACCGTGACGGACTCGGCGGTTCTTTTGGGACTGGCAGGCTTTGCATCGATGAGGCAGACGATGGAGGTGACGAAGCTGAGCGTGCCGCGTGGATATCGAGAGGCTCAGGATTGCGTTTCCCATATGGGAACAAACCTCCCCACACCTTAAAATCCACTTAAGGAGGGGGTTATGGTTCGATACCACTCAGAGGATTTACTCAGGCAGCACGGGTTCGAAGAAGGACTCAAGCTTCTGAATGTGCTGACGGCTCGGGACCTCGGCATGATTCCGGAGCAGCGAGCAGTCCACTTCGTTCGCGAAAATGTGATGTTTTTTTCTGGAAACGGACATCCGGAGGGAAGCCATCACACCTGAAAAAACAAGCTGCCTACAGCTACCTTTGCCGGTCGGCAAAGGCGGAACATAGGGCGGGACTGACTCGGGAAAGTCGGTCTCGCCTTTGCTGTTTGTAAGAACCTCAACATTATAGGGCGCAGAGGGGGGAAGGCAGGAGCTATAGAAAACAACCCTTTACCTCCGGCTTGGAGCAAGCTCCAAACACGGATTGGTAGGCAGCGAGAGCTCCAAGGGGCGATAGTATAAAGCCCGGGGGCGTCAGCCCTAGGGGCCTCGTGGGCTGGCGAAATGAGTGCCGCATTAATTAAACGGTGCGTAAAGGACCAAATTGTCCGTGCCCCTAACACTCGCTCGTGTGTCAAGAAACGTAGGTTTCCGGATTATCAACTGCTTAAGCTGTTGATCGGCCAATTGGCGCCGGGTATATTCCACGCGGTCTGAGCTCCCTAATCCTCAGCTTGATCGCCAGTGACTAGAGACTTTACAGCTACAACCTTCGTCGTTCAGGAGGGCAGGACCCTTCTGCTCATGCACCGCAAACTCGGCGCCTGGTTTCCCCCCGGCGGGCACATCGATGAGAACGAGCTTCCTGACGACGCAGCACGACGTGAAGTCCTTGAGGAATCTGGGCTCGTCGTGGAGCTTGTCTCGCACAAATCAAACCTCGGCGATGTCGGTGTCCTCAGTCAGCCGGAGTGCATCCTTCTTGAAGACATTTCGAGTGACCATCAGCATATCGATCTGATCTACTTTGCACGTGTGACCGGTGGCAAACTGTCCGTGAGCCCGTCAGAAGCGATTGACTACCGTTGGTGCTCGGAGATAGATCTCGAAGCCCCCGACATACATGAGGACATCCGCAGGCTTGGCCAGCAGGCAATCCACAAGGTTTCTGAGTTCGAGAAGAAGGAGTAGTCTTGGCTGAACCGAAAGCCGTTACGGACAACGTCCTGAGCCTGATAGGGAATACTCCGCTAGTGCCCCTGAAGCGTGTAACTGAGCCAGGCTCTGCGGAGCTGTATGTTAAGCTTGAGCTTTTGAACCCGGCCAAAACAGTAAAGGATCGGACTGCCTGGTCCATGATCAACGTCGCGGAAAAGAGTGGAACGCTGAGGCCGGGTATGACGATCGTTGAGGCCACCAGCGGCAACACCGGGATTGCATTAGCTATGGTCGCGGCTGCAAAAGGTTATCGGCTGATTCTGACGATGCCGGATACCATGAGCCAAGAGCGCCGTGATCTTCTCAGGAGCTATGGAGCGGAGCTTGTCTTGACGCAAGGCGTGCTGGACATGCAAGGCGCGGTCGATCGTGCGAAAGAGATCTGCGACGCCACACCTCATGCCACATTCACGCCCCAACAGTTCGACAATCCCGCAAACCCACAGGTGCACAGGGAAACCACGGGGCCTGAAATTCTGGACGCCTGCGAGGGGCGTGTCGATGCGTTTGTCAGTGGTGTCGGGACCGGTGGAACGGTTACGGGCGCGGGGGAGGCGATTCGGGATGCGTGTCCGGACGCGTTGATCGTGGCGGTCGAACCGGCGCGATCAAACGTCCTGTCCGGCGGGTCTCAAGGGCTTCACGACATCCAAGGGATCGGTGCAGGGTTCGTTCCGCCCGTCCTGGACAGGGGAATCTATGATGAAGTCGTGTGCGTCGAGGACGAGGAGGCGATTGCGGCCGCCAGACGCCTGTCGAGAGAGGAGGGCATTTTGGCCGGCATTTCGGCGGGTGCTAATGTGCACGTCTCCATCCAGGTCGCCAGTCGGCTGGGGGAAGGCAAGCGCGTTGTGACCGTGATATGTGACTCCGGAGAGCGCTACTTCAGCCTACCCGGGTTCATCGACTCTGATTCCTAGATGCTGACCTTTTCGCGGACCTTAGGCCGTGCATGGATACGGGGACGCCTGCTGTGCGCAAACTCTTGGCGCTTAGCGGGGAGGGGATGCTCAACCTGTTCGGGCTGGACCGTGAACAGATTCAGCACCTGCACCCCTTTCTCCACCCCAAACATCTCGATCAGGCTTTGGATGGCTTCCGGAGACATGATTTTCCTCCTGAGTCGGTAGAATTTTCTGACCATGGCAGGGCACACGGGTGAAAAACGCCGAAAGGACGGGCGTTTTCCCATGACCGTGGTCTCGGCAGGCTCAGGAGCGCGAAAACCCTGCCACCTCTACTCGCACGGTCGGGACTGTCGGTATCCTCAAGTCCCGAACAACGATGAATTTGGCGGTTTGGCCCAAGTAAGATCCGCCGTAAAAGACCTACGCGAGAGGAGACGAACACAATCTGCAGATCAATCTGGATTTCTTGAACGGGCAGGTAACAGAGCTGCTCGAAAACTGCGGAGCATTGGCGGCGATCTGGTTTGAAGGAATCGCGGTTCCGTCGACCGGGGCCACGTCACGCTTTCGGTGCCAAGAGTTCTACGACTACATCCAAGGCATGCAGCCTCAAGTCTTGGTTTTCTGCAAGCAGGGCTGTTCGGGAACGAAGACTTCTAGGCGCCCGAAAAAGGCGGCTGACGCGACAGGGAAACCGATGGAGATCTGCACGGCCACGTGTCCGGGGCCGAAGGGAAAGTCCGTGTCGTGGGGGTGTCTGGATGCCGCCAGGGGTAATAATCTGGATGCGGATCAGGTCTGGGGGCGACTCAAGACAGTCGGTTTCAGGGGCTGTATTCTTCTGCTGAACTCCGAACCGCTGTCGGATGGGTTGATCGATTCCGAATACTTTCCCGTTCTCGAAGACGTTGGTGAGCGGATCTGACAAGAGGGCTTCCCGCCTGATGGCACAACCCGACCCAAAGATCAGCCGACCCACGGCCCCTTCCTCGCGCTCGTCCTTCCGGTCGATAGCGATCGCTTCGTTCCTGACAGTCGGGATCAACGCGGCGATCCCCTTTACCCACCACTATATGCACACCATATCGCTCATCGAAGGCATGATGCCGATGGGAGTGCTAATGCCGTTCCTCCTGCTCGTCTTCGTCGTCAATCCCGTTCTGAAGCTCTTCGGGAAAGGGATTCAGCTCGAGCCGTGGGAGCTGGTCCTCGTGTTCTCGGTCTCCTACGCAGGCATCTACATCAACGAGATTCTCGGGCGCGTTCTCGCGACTTATGCGGTGATGCACTACATGGCGACACCGGAGAACCTCTGGGCCGAGTATGCATACGGTCTCGTGCAGCCCTGGATGGTCGTCGAAGATGCAGGTGACCAGCTGGCGTGGTTCTATGAAGGGCTGCCACAGACCGAGGTAATACCTTGGACTATTTGGCTGCAACCCACCTTCTGGTGGCTGAGCTTCCTTGGTGCGGTGGGGATCGGATGTGTGGCCTTTGGCACGATCATCCGCCGACAGTGGGTCGAGCAGGAGCGCCTGACGTTCCCATTCGCGCAAGTGGCGGAAGAGCTTGCGGAGACGGCCGGTCCGAACGGCTTCCCTGCATACATGAAACAATCGCTGTTCTGGGTTGGGTTCAGCATACCCGCTTTTATCGTTCTCTGGTATATCGGCGGCTATTTCAACCCCGGGTGGCCAACAATCTACATCGGGATCGAGAATCGCTCAGTGAGCCTAGGCCGCTATGTTCCGTCTCTCCACTCGCGGATCAACTTCCTGATCATGGCTTTTGCTTATTTCACGGATCTTCAGGTCCTCCTGTCGATCTGGGTGTTCTGGGTGCTGACGTGGATCCAAATCGGCGTGACCAACAGGATCGGTGTGGTCGAGGGTGTGGGCGACTTTGCGGGTGCAATGCAACAGGCTATGGGTGGGTTCATCGTGTTTTCGATGTGGGGATTGTGGAGCGCGCGTGATCATCTTAAGGAAGTGTTCCAGAACGCCTTCTTGAAGTCGTCTTCACTGGACGATAGGGGTGAGCTGATGTCCTATCGCACGGCGGTGTTCCTGTTCATCGGTGCCTTCGTCTACATGCTCCTGTGGTTGACCAAGGGAGGGATGAACCCTGCACTCTCGCTCATCGTGGTGACGTTCTGGTTCGTATTCTACGTTGGCTTTGCCAAAATCATTGCTATGACCGGTCTCGTCTTCGCCGAGTCGCCCGGTCTGGGGATCAAGATACTCAATCTGACCCCACCCAACTCGCTCGGTGGTGGCTCGATCGCGGTCAGGCAGCTGATCGGGAGTTGCTACCAGAACGGAAAATGTTTCGCCATGCCCAGTGCAGCGCATGCCGCCAGGTTGGGTTACCCGCTTGGTGACCGCGCGAGAACGCTGGGCCGAACGGCCATGGCTGCCTTTTTGCTCTCTCTCGTGGCCGCGGCAGTCAGCACGATATGGCTAGGTTATCAAGACGGCGCGTTCAACTTCGGATCTTACATGTTCCGTGTT
>DPVD01000441.1:521-1565 GCA_003526745.1 Candidatus Latescibacterota bacterium | reverse complement strand
GGATCTTACATGTTCCGTGTCGCCGCCCCTCGTTACTACGACGGGATTGTCAGTTCGATCCGCGATATTGGTAAGGAGACTCATTACGGGACGAGAATGGCCTTCACTATCTGGGGAGCACTGGTAGTTGGTCTGATGACCTTCTGCCAGTATCGGTTCACCTGGTGGCCCATTCACCCTATCGGATACACACTCGTTCCGTTCCACTCCACGCGAACGGCAATCGTGTCCGTCTTTTTGACCTGGATGGCCAAGGTGATCATACTCCGGGTAGGCGGTATCTCCTTGTATCGTCGCGGTATGCCGCTCGTGATAGGCGCCATCGTCGGTTACACATTCGCCCTGATGGTGAGCATGGTGGTTGATTTGATATGGTTCCCAGGACAAGGGCATAACCTCTTCTGGGGTGACTAAGGCGCAAGGGAAGAGAGCATAGGGTAAGGTGGACACCGAGTTCAGAGTGCAGAATTCAGAGGTAGTTGCGCTTTGCTCCAGGCTTGGCTCAGGAATAGGGAACCTCTACTAAAGTGACACGCAAGGTATACAGATTCTTCGCTGGAGGGCTTCGTCAGGAGGAAATCCGCGAGCGGATCTACCGGATCCTCGGCATAACCAGCCTGCTGGTCGCCATAGGGGGATCGGTCGTGCTTATGGTGGCCTTTTACCTGCGTCTTCAGGTGCTCGTGGTGGCTTTGTCCGGCGTGCTGTCGATGACGCTTGCCTTCTACCTGTTCATCAAGCTGTGGCCGACGGACGATGCGCAAGAAGGAGATGTGGTCGATCGTCGCGTCCAGCGTGTCAAGACAGCTGTTCGTGCACAAAAAGCCTCCCCGAAGTTGACGCCGGAGGAGTATCGCAGACAGAAGCAGAGAGCCCAGCAGATGATCGCAAAGAAGGCCGCTCCAGCTCTGGCAAAGGCGATCCGCGGAATCCTGTACAGAGAAAGAGAAGCGGCTTCCAAACGGTAGCCGCTTCATTGAATTGCACATGAGTAGAGGCGATGTCCCAACTGGGCCATCGCCTTTTTGTCTTTCCTGCCCATTT
>DPVD01000441.1:0-208 GCA_003526745.1 Candidatus Latescibacterota bacterium | reverse complement strand
ATGTGTCCGCAGGCCACGGGGTCATCCTCAGCCCTCACTTGTCTTGCGGACAAAAGAGCAGGCCCGCAAGGATCTCTCTCCCGTTAAGCAGGGAGGGTGAGCAGTCGTGTGACAGGATTTATGCCTCGCATCTAGAGTTTTCCGGTTTTCTGAATTCAGGCTTCTCCCTGAACCCTGCCAACCAGTTCCTCTAGCCAAATGCCCAGAA
>DPVD01000358.1:0-4977 GCA_003526745.1 Candidatus Latescibacterota bacterium | reverse complement strand
ACGAAGATTGATCACGTCGATCCCGGGGTTCTGCCGACTGTAGTATTTGGTCACCTCTTCCATCAGAAACTTTGACCACCCGTAGCCATCTCGATCCAGACACGGGTGTTCATCCAAAATCGGCACCTCGTTCGGTCTGAAGTTCACGCTCTGCATCCCGACCGCTGCGATCGAACTCGCCATCACAAACTTCTCACAGCCACGATCGATCGCATAACGCATAAGCACGCGGGACCCTTCAACATTCACCTGCATCGCGTCTCGCTCCGTGCACCCGCCGGTCACCGCTCCTAGATGCACCACCGAATCGATCGCCGTATCGTCCAACTGGCGCAGGTCCTCGAACAACGCGAAATCCCCCTTGATCCACCGCTGAGCCGTCTCGGGATCCTGACGGCTGATTGTGACCACCTCGTGGTCAACCGCCATATCCTTCGCGAACTCCCTCGCTATAAATCCGCTTCCGCCCGTGATCAGTATAGCCATATCGCCCTCCACTTCGCTGCTTCGCTATTCGATCCCATTCGTTCCTTCAGGTTCTTGGGTAAATTTCGAGGGTTTTAGTTTTGAAATTTGACTTCTGTCATTTTCCCTGAATTGGATTCTTACACCACGCTTGGTATCTTATCCGCGCCCCGGCGAGCAGTACTTTGACCAGATGGTCAGGGACTGGCATACTAAGTATGTAGAATCTGCCCTGTCTTCACTCGCGGATTCAGGAGACAAGGTAGATTCGAATGCATCTGGGGACCCAAGTGAACGGAACGAAAGGGCTATATGAACCGCGGCATTAACGACCACAGAGACGCGCAGGTCAAGCGCATCGTCGTGTTCGGCGAGAGCCACGGCGTCGGAATCGCGGCATCGGCAGAGCAGATGGGTTGGTCAGAAGTTTTGGGAGATCTGATCGGGACATTTCAGGATGGCTCTATCGAACTGATCAATCGGAGTCTTGGTGCCGACGTTCTGTCGAAGGCATGCCCGCTCTACGAAGAGTATGAGGGTAAGCGCCCGATCGGTATCGAGCGCTACCGCAAGCATATCATCGAAGAACGGCCCGATCTCGTCATCCTAAGCTACGGATACAACGACCTTCGAGCTGGAACACCCATCAAAGACTTCCGCCAAGATCTCGAGACCATCCTGAAGGATCTCAAGTCTGAAACAGACGCGCTCATCGTGCTACTGAACACCTACGCCATACCCGGTGAAGGGTATGAGAACAAATCAGGCGACACCGGTTCCGGCAACCACTGGAACCACGGAAACAGAGAGACACAAACGCTCTATAACCTGATGCTCAACGACGTTTCTGAAGAACAAGGCCTCCTGTTTGTCGACATTCACGGGACGCAGGTCCGCTCTCCTTGGACCTTCTCGAGCCCCGACGGGACCGGAGATCTCCACGCAAATGATCTGGGGCATCGACTCATCGCGCATCGCATCTTTGAAGCCCTTGCCACGACCAGCAGCTTCCTTTCCCTCAAGCCGCTGAAAGCACGGGCCAAAGGTAAAAGCCTCTGGCGACACTCCACAAAGTCTGTTGAAGCCAAGCTGATCGCCGACTTCTACCCAGACAGTCCCGAGATCGCAAAATACAAGAAACGCCCCGCCAAGAAAGGCAAAAGCTAGGAACCGCAGAAAGCCCGAAGGCAACAGGGGGTTTGGGGTAAATACAAGGAGCTTCCCTTGAGCTCCGCAAATCTTACTACACAGCAATTTCAGGGCTAAATGCGGCAAAAAACCATCGCCGACCCGCTTTATTTTTATATCATCTATCTTCTTTCTGTTCGCTTCTATCGCATATACGAGAACCCATATGGCTTACGACACATCCCTCACCGACAAATCCATCGAATCCGCTTACGACGCCGCCAAATCCCGCTACGCCGCTTTCGATGTTGATACGGACTCAGCGATAGAGGCAGCGCTTGCTGTTCCGATTTCGCTACACTGCTGGCAGGGAGACGATGTAGGCGGTTTCGAAACGAAGGATGAGGCCGTCGAAGGCGGCGGAATCATGGCAACCGGCAACTTTCCCGGTAAGGCCCGCACCGCCGCAGAGTTGCGTCAGGACCTGAAGAAAGCGATCGACCTGCTACCCGGTGCGCAACGAGTCAACCTACACGCCTTTTATTGCGAGACCGGTGACCAAGTCGTCGATCGGGATGCGCTCGAGCCGAAGCACTTCTCCAGCTGGATCGACTGGGCAAAGGAGATCGGGATCGGGCTGGACTTCAACCCGACCTACTTTGCACATCCGAAAGCGAACGATCTCCTGACGCTCGCCCATCCCGACAAGGAGATCCGGGACTTCTGGATTCGGCACGCCGTCTCCAGCCGTCACATTGCTCACGCTATGGGTGAAGTTCAAGGCGGAGACTGTATCAACAACCACTGGATCCCCGATGGAGCCAAAGACCATCCGGCCGACAGGTTAGCGCCTCGCGAAAGACTCGTGGAGTCACTCGACGAGATCTTTGACGCAAAGCACGGCGTCGGATCTCTATGCGTCGATGCCGTCGAGGGAAAACTCTTCGGCCTTGGTGTCGAGGACTATACGGTCGGTTCTAACGATTTCTACGCGAACTACGCCCTATCGCGCAACCAGGTGCTTTGCCTAGACATGGGCCACTTCCATCCGACCGAGTCGATCGCCGACAAGATCACTGCCCACCTCCCCTTCCACAAAAAGCTCCTTCTACACACAAGTCGCCCGATTCGTTGGGACTCCGATCACGTCGTCCTCTTCAGTGATGAGGTCCGCAACGTTTTCCTCGAAGTTGCGCGTGCAGATGCACTCGACCGCCTATATGTCGGACTCGACTTCTTCGACGCGAGCATCAATCGCGTCGGCGCTTACGTTATCGGCACACGATCCACACGTAAAGCCATCCTCTTCGGTCTCCTTGACCCAACAGAGCGACTAAAGCAACTCGAGCAGGAAGGTAAGCTAGCAGCGAAGCTCGGGTTGATGGAAGACATGAAGACCCTCCCGGTTTCCGCCGTCTGGGACATGCTCTGCCTCAAGTCAAGTGTAGCTCCAGGCGCATCCTGGATCGACGACATGGAGGCATACGAGGCCCAAGTACAGCGCAAGCGCTAAGCCACCGGCTTGGTAGCCAGACCCCGCTAGGCTCCAGACCCGGTCGTTGCATACTGCACATATTTGGTCACTGCATCGACAAAATCCTTTGTGCAAGAGACACCTTTACGGAACGGGCGAATAATCAGCATATCTTCACCGCTTAGAGACGTTTTTGTATACATTCAATCCGGTAAATAACCACACTT
The DNA here is from genome assembly GCA_003526745.1 of Candidatus Latescibacterota bacterium. Taxonomy (GTDB): domain Bacteria; phylum Latescibacterota; class UBA2968; order UBA2968; family UBA2968; genus UBA2968. The sequence goes on along the minus strand of DPVD01000358.1, from coordinate 1,683 downwards.
ACAGACAACAAACTGCCGTTTTGAAACGGGTACAGGGAGGCGCACGTGAAGGACTACGACCAGCAGAAAGAAAAGATGGGTGGCGCACCCGGGTTCATTGCCGCGCTTGATCAGAGCGGGGGCAGCAGCCCCAAGGCGCTTGGACTATATGGGATCGGAGAGGATGCGTGGTCGAATGACGACGAGATGTTTGGTTTGATCCACCAGATGCGATCGCGCATCATCACGAGCAAGTCCTTTGGCGGAGACCGGATCATCGCCGCGATCCTATTCGAGCACACGATGGACAACAACATCGCTGGCAAGCCGGCAGCCTCGTTCCTATGGGAAGACAAGAACGTCGTCCCACTCCTGAAGGTGGACAAGGGCCTCGCCGATGAAGCCGATGGCGTTCAGCTCATGAAGCCGATCGATGGATTGGGAGAACTTCTCGAGAAGAGCAAGAGCAAGGGAATCTTCGGCACGAAGATGCGTTCTGTGATCAAGGAGAACGACGCCTCCGGGATCGCTGTGAACGCAGCACAGCAGTTCGAGATAGCGAAGACGATCATCGACACCGGTCTGGTCCCGATCATCGAGCCCGAGGTCGACATCAACTGCCCGGACAAGGCGGGTGCAGAAGCGGTGCTGCTGGCTGAGATTCAGAAGGGACTCGACGTTCTGGGTGATGGCGAGACCGTGATGCTCAAGCTAACGATCCCCGACGAGGACAACCTCTACGCGCCCTTCATCGAGCATCCCAACATCCTCAGGGTTGTCGCACTGTCGGGCGGCTACGCACGCGATGACGCAAACTCCCGGCTGAGTCGAAACAAAGGGATGATTGCGAGCTTCTCTCGTGCGCTGACCGAAGGGCTCACCGCGCAGCAGAGCGGTGATGAGTTCGATGCCTTACTCGACAGCTCGGTGCAAGCGATTTACGACGCATCCTGCTCCGGATAGAGAGCCCGAACCCGAATGAATCGCACAGCGACTTCGGGGTGACTACAATGGGGTGACCGAGACTCTCGGTCACCCCACTGTAGTTCAGACACCTTCAGGCGCCTCCTTCTGACATGGCGCTTTCTGTTCCTTTGTCTTTCTTCGATCTTTGCCTCTCGCTGGCGCACCCTCTCCCAACATATGGACATCTAATTCGTGCTTGGCACCTTCGTGTTTCTCGCTTTCCCATCGGCGATTCAAACCTGCCTCCAGCCCCTGTTAAATCTTTCCCGATCAACGGGAGATCATACGCACACAACGTTCTCTTAAACGTGCACCTACCTAAAACATCAATCGAGGCCTGTGCTTTACTCAGATAGCGGCACGCTTACCTATCTGGTGTTCGAGTCCGAGAGTCTGGCTTTTCTGAACTAAGGCTTCTTCCTGAATTCCTATACCTCTGGTAGTTCAAAGCTATCCCCCGTATCCGCAATCCACTGCCCCAGCCGATCCTGCAATCGCTTCCGATCTACACGATATTTCGAGTTGTGCGCGTGATTCGCGAGTTCGTAGGGATCCTCGTTCAGGTTGAAGAGCATCCATGGCTGACCCTCCAGTGCCACATACTTCCAACCATCATCCGTAACGACACCTCTCCAAGGCCGATCGATGCTGTCTCCGTGTCCTGTCGAAATTACGGCCTGCAGGAAGGCTGAATCCGGCGCGCTCTCGGACAATCCCTCAAACCGTTCACTCGAGTAG
>DPVD01000412.1:0-7987 GCA_003526745.1 Candidatus Latescibacterota bacterium | reverse complement strand
GTTACCCGCTCCCTCACCTGTTCCATAGATTCCGGTTTATCGTTGAAAAGGTCTCGCCTCCAGGCTACACAAGGATGCAATCACCCAGTGGGTCTCTTCATCAGGGCAGCATAGGCCGCGTGGAGGTCTTGGATCGCCATCCCAGTGAAATATGTGACGACACCTTGGCCTCGCACCTCGTCAAGTAGTCCTAAAGCAGCATCGCCTATCGTCGCGATCCGGCCTCCGCACCGGACAAACGGCACTCGATCGCGATCCTCCGCATACCGTAGGAAATCTCCTGAACCATAAGCCTGCTTCAAGTCATCGACCACCACAGGCCGTTCGAGCAAGATCTCCAGGTCCAGTTGGACCGTCCTCGGATCACCAGCAATAACCGACAGATGCGCCCCCTCCTTCAACACGTCGTTCGTCAGGATCGGCTCAGGCGTCGGTACGGTCGTCACGACAACATCGGAATCAGAGACGGCTTCCTCGACCGACTGCACAGCCAGCAGATCCGCCTTCGTATCTGGCTGAAGCCGCTCGGCCAGCCGTTCACGAGTCTCAGCCCTCCGACTGGTGATCAGGATGCGCTCCGGCCCGAGTAGATGGTCCAGAGCAAGCGTCGAGCTTTCTGCGATCCGTCCGCTCCCGATCACACCGATGATGGATGGCCGTTCGGGGCCCAAATATCGTGCACCAAGAGCCGCGGCCGCTCCCGTTCTCCTGTTTGTAATCAACTCGGCGTCGATCTCCACTCGCTCACCCGACTGAGTCAGAGACAGCTCGATCCGAGCAGACCGGTCGCCGAGCCGTCCTGTCGACACATCCGAGCGTTCCACGATCACCTTCCTTCCCTGCAGAACGCCGCCCCAGTCCCCGGCCAACTCGAGCCGGAACACATCGACATTTCCGTCGCGCTCCAGAGCCTCCTCGCGAGTCAGATTCCGCAGCTCGCCAGCACCATAGAGCTTGAACGCCTGGTCGCAGCTGTCCACAAAATCCGATACGCCCATCAGGCGACATACCTGATCGTCAGTCAGTTCGATTGGCATTGTTAAACCATTGCAATAAATAGGCTTACTTCGTATACGACGGGTGACCTTGGCCTACTCCGGAGACGGCATCAAGATTCCTGACTGGCCCCCAAGCATCATGCCTTTACCCATCCTGAACTGCTGCCCCGCGAGTGCGCAAGAGATGGCATCCAATTCGTGGTCATTCGCGTCATCCCGCACCCCCTTGAGTCCCAGGTCGCGCAGCCCCTGCCTGAGCCCCTCTAGATCGTGTTGCTTGCGCGGGATACCCCACAAATCCTGCGCCCCCCCTGGGTAGGATTCAACTGTCTCGATCCCTATCTCGTTGAGCGCCTCCTTCAGCACAAGTCCTCGCTCTGTCAGTAACCGCATGGGACCGATCGTGATTGGAAAGAACCGCACACCCATCTTCTGAAGCTCGCGGTCGCACGGTCTCAGATGCACGCCGTTGTTATCTTCGAGTGACTTTCTACCGGGTGGAAGGCTCAGCGGCGCATCGATCGGACATAAGACCGGCTGGGTGCTCTCCGCAATATCCAGCATTTCCTGATCCGACAGAACCGTCACCGTATCAACCACGGATCCTTCAAGGATACACACCCCCGTCGGTCGCTTCGGAGACCCTGCCAGATCGATCCCCAGAATCACTTCCTTTGTCTTGTTTGTCGCCAATCCGGTCCTTTCGTGGAGCTACAACCCAAGGAATGCGTTTAGGCTGAAAGGGGAAAAGGAACAGCAGATGAAAGCATATAATTACGAGGAAGGCAAGACAGCTCAGAAACCCCGAGCATCCAGGCAGAAAACGAGTAAGGAGCAATCGGACCCTTTACTGCCGACTCGTGTTCAGTCACAGCCATTACACAGAGCTTTCACCATCCATCCACCCTCATCCCTGTCTATCCGTGGTTCCAGTATTTGAACTTTATTCCTCGCTTTCCCTTGACTGCGGCGTTCCGACGCCTAACTTACCGCTCGCCTAAACGCAAATCTGACAGCGATTTGGAGGCACTGCATGAAGATCACCAAAGTCGAGACATTTATCGCTGGGAATCCGTGGAAGAACTGGCTCTTTACGCGAGTTCACACGGATGAAGGGATCACGGGAATTGGGGAAGGAACGATCAACGCTTTCGGCAAGACGGTCGAAGCGGCCGTTCACGAACTCCAGAACCAATATCTCGGGATGGACCCCTTCCAGGTCGAACGCATCTCTCAAAAGATGTTTCGGGATGTCTACAGCGACGGCGGACAAGTTCATAAGCACGCGATATCGGCGATCGAAGTCGCGTGCTGGGACATCATCGGAAAGAGCCTGAACGTCCCAGTTTGGAAGTTGATGGGCGGCCAAGTGCGCGAGAAGGTCAAGGCCTACGCAAACGGCTGGTATCGGGGTCCCCGCACCCCCAAAAACTTCCACGAGAAGGCAAAGATCGTGATGGAGCGTGGCTATAAGGCGCTCAAGTTCGACCCCTTTGGCTCGGCTTACCAGATCGTCGACAACGACGACGAAGCGCTTGCGATCGACATCATTGCCGCCGTGAGGGACGCCGTCGGACCGAGCACGGACATCCTGATCGAAGGTCACTGCCGTTTCAGCACCTCGACTGCCCTGAAGTTCGCCCGAAAGATGGAACAGTTCAACCCAACCTGGTTCGAGGAGCCCACTCCTCACCATAAGATCGATGCCCTGATCGAGGTCGCTAGGGCCTCACCCGTTCCGATCGCGACGGGCGAGAGTTTGCACACGAAGTACGAGTTCGCTGAGCTCTTGAAGCACGACGTGGTCCAGATCCTGCAACCCGAGCCGCTTGCCTGCGGCGGCATCTGGGCCTGCAGAAATATCTGCGACATGATCGACGCGCACTATGGCGTCGTCGCTCCGCACAACGCTCAGGGTCCTATTTGCACAGCCATCTGTATGCAGATCGCCGCCTGCACTCCGAACCACTTTATTCAGGAGATCTTCGACGAATTCAACGTCGACTGGGAGAAGAACCTACTCACAGGGCACCACTACGAAGTGATCGACGGATACATCGACGTCTGTCACGAACCCGGCCTGGGAATCGACCTGAACGTGGAGGAGATCGAGAAGCATCCTTACGAGCTCGGCAACTACCTCCCCCTATTCAAGGACGGCTGGGAGATCCGTGAAGGCGAATAGGGCGGGCAGGAACCGCGAACAAAGGTATGAGGGCAGCCGAGCGGCTGCCCTTATTTCGTGAGTAAAGACCTCGCCCACTTCGTCCGCGAAACGATCAGGACGGACAACCATATTCTCACTGCCCGCAGCCTCGAGGCGATCCGAAATCTCTCTGGGCTCGAACGCGAGGAACTCTACACGCCCGAGTACGGCCAGCCGGAGTATCTCCTCAACTGCGACCCTGCCGGCAAGCCGGTTCGAACGACCGACGATCACAAATCGGCGCTCGGTGCTTTGGTCGACGACCCGCCCTGGATCAGAATCATCGATGGCAAAGTCATGGTGCTTCGGTGGCTCGCTCACTTCGCGGGTCTCAGACACCGTGCGATACATCTGTTTCTGGATCACCCCACACAGACAGACCTCACATTCCTGTCCTTACGAAGTCTTTCCAAATATAACCAGCCAGGCCTGATCGATACGCCAGTGGCGGGCCACGTGGACCAATTGGACTCGACCGAGACGGCCGTGAGGACAGAACTTCACGAAGAACTGGGACTCAACGCAGACACAGACCTGGACAATCTCCGTGTCATCACAACATACAACATCGAGATCCCGGATTTCCAAACGAACTACGATGAGGTCGAGTTCTCCGTCCTGTATCGCGCGACAGTCAAGCCAGAAGCCTTGTCCCGGATACAGATGCAAGAAGAGGAAGTCGGTGGCGTGCTGATGATGAGAAGGGATGAAGTGAGCAGGTGGCTGGTGGAGAGACCGGAGCAGGTCGGAGGTGGCTTGCGGGATACGTGGTCCTACGTAGATTGATCGTTTTTTCGGCCTTTTATTCTTCCTGAACACAACCCAGAAGAAGCTCCAACGCAGCCTTGGTAAAAGCCACCATGTTGGCTGCACGATCTTCCGAACCCGTCTCGAGCGTAATGACCTTCGTTGTACGCCCAGCGACTCCTATACAGCAGTGACCCGCGGCATCCCCATACCGGTTCCCCGTCGGGCCAGCCGCACCCGTTTCACCGATCCCCCAATCTGCATCGAGCCGAGCTACAGCTGATTCGGCCAGCACGAGCGCGTGCGTCTCCGTCGAAGCACGTCCCTTCTCCACATCAGCGTCTGAGATCCCCATCAGAATCTGCTTGGACGCCCCCGTGTAACATGCTCCACCACCCTTGAAGTACGCTGATGCTCCAGGCAACGACAGTAGCGCCGCCGAGATCAGTCCTCCTGATGACGACTCCGCCACCGCCACGGTTTCCCCTTTCTCCTTCAGTATTGTCCCAATCTCAATCGCCAACTCGTGCCACGCTTCCATCAGTATCTCCAATTCTTGTCCGCGACGTTGGGAACCCCAGCCCCTATATGGACCGTATCCTGCTCGTCCCTTCCCCCCCCTCACTCACTCAACAGTTGAGCTTTTACACGAGATTCCCTTCCGCCAGCGAATGCACCCCCACAATCACCACACCTTTCCGCATGCCTGCACAGAGATTCGCGCTTATCAGATTGTAGTCCGTATCCCCGCTCTCCACAATCCCCTCCGTCTGAGTCGGTTTCTCCTGATCGTCTGCGAGCCGGTTTCCCGTCACCACATTGCGCTGCATGTCGTGAAGTCTTATCCCTGAGTATGAGCCTGCCCTTTCTTGCGAATTGTTCAACACGAGATTTCCCGTGATCACCTGCTCATCTCCACGCGTGGCCTCAATTCCCCACTTTGCGTTGGAGGAGCAGACATTATCGCTGATGATGTTGTGATGATCCCCACCTCTTGCAACGCCCCCGATACCCGACAGCTTGTTCTCCGAGAAAATACTGTCGCTGCAAGTCGAATGGTGAACGCGGGCGCAAAAGAAGAACCCGTCTCCACCGTTTCCCTTTCCGATGTTGTGCGACCATACACTCCGAACCAAGCCAGTTCCTGGATGGAACCCGTGACCGGCACAATCGTGCGCTTGGCATTGTGACACCTGGACATCCGAACCCCGCTGTACCCCGACGCCATCGCTTGGCCAATCGAGGACCGTCACATTCGTCACCCGTGCTCGTCTACAGAGTACCAAATGTATCGCGCTATACGTGAAGTCCCACCACTTGCCCCGATATCGTCGAGGCCCACGAATTGTAAAGTCGGCTAGCGAGAGATCCGTCTCATCCTGAGCCGTTATGGCCGGAAACAAACTGACGGCGACTGCATTCCTGCGCGCCGAGATGCTTCGGTTTAACTTCGCACTCAGCGTGATCTGACGCCCATCGATCTTCTCAACTGTCCCGTGCGTCCCCCACCAACCTCGTCGTTCGTCGTCCGAGATCCCGATATCCTGCCCGACCACAAACGGAACCTCTCCTCGCGCAGTCAAACTACGAGCACCCTTCCGGACGTCCTTTGCGAGCCTTGCTGTCTTGAGAGGAGATATGTGTAGGATTGTCGCCGGACCATCTCCCACCAGACTGACATTAGAGGGCACCCGGACCGATCGCGTGAGCTTCCATCGTCCCGCAGGCACGTGCACACGACCACCCTTTGCATTCAGGGAGTCAATCGCCTCCTGTATTCCGGACGTTGGTGAATTCCGAACTCGATCTACGGTGACCATATGGAATCTCGTCGCGTCTACTTCAATTTGGATTGTAAGCTTTTCGCCTTTCCTCTACAGCATCGCGAACGGGAGTTCACGACCTGCGGTATGTGCGCTAAAGCTTCGGAGATTCAAGAATGACTTGTACTCCTCTATCCCAGTATTTTTTTCGAAGGGTGTGATCATATGTCCGATGACACACACCCACCCCCGTCCCCTCTAGCGACTTCACCGCGTAGTCAATACAGTCGTCCACACTCTTCAAGGCATGATTCGGATGTGAATCCAAGCTAAAACCAAGATCAGTCGGCCCAAACGACACGGCATCTACACCCGGCTGTATCAGCTTGTGACAGTTCTGAACCGCATCGACCGACTCGATCTGGAGCCACAGAACCCCGTACGAATTCCAGTAATTCGCATACTCCCTGAAGTCCGGGTAGTCGGATAGCCCGCGCCGATATGGTCCGCCGTTGCTCCTGTAACCTTCCTGTGGATAATAGAAGTACTTCACTGCCTCATCCACGGTCGACTCCAACTCCACCTGTGGCACCTCGATCCCACACGGTCCCAGATCCAAGATATTCCCAACGAGATACGTGTGAAACGTATGCTTGATCCGGAACTGCACGAACACATTTGCCGCAGCCGCCATCTCGCAGAATGCCGCAAGGCGTTCCTCATTGTAAGGCGAATGCTGACTGTCCAGGGACACGTAGTCGTAGTCATCAGAAGAAAGGATCTCATCGAACCGATCCTTGTCCGTATCCACCGGCATAGACACCCCAAAGATCTGCTCTCCATCCCGATACCGCTTCTTTAATCCAACCACGTTGTCGAACATACCTTCTCCTGAGTCTGGCAACGCCAAAGCGGCGTCAGTAAGAGCGGAGTCGAGAACCGCCCATTAAGGATTTATCGGCTAATTACCCGCCATATTACGAGCAGAAAATGCGACTCAACCCTAAACTGTCGAGCCGCAACTTCAATTGCTCTCTCCACTCTGCTACGGTTCTATCTCCCCCATCCTCCAAGCCTCGACAAGCTCCGACCGATGCTCCCACACCTTCTCAAACGCATCACAGACCAGCTTCATTTTAGCTTCGCTAAACAGGAGTCCGGTATGCTTATAAGAGATCCGCTCATTACAATACTGCTCTACCTTCGGCAGGTTCAGTGACCGATAATCTTGTACCCAGCTCTCTCCAGCCCACGGGAAAGGCTTGATGTCCTCGCTGTTCCCCCAATCCTGCTGGAACACCACATTCCGATATACCGGCTCAGCATACCCCGTATTGAGTTCCACTCCCTCGGCCCTCATCGCCTTCACGAAAACCTCGCGAGGCAACCCATCCCAATCCTCTTCAAGATACCGCGCACCATAGACGTGCCAGCTCACTACCGTCGCATTCGGATCACGCCTACACGGCTCGATTCCTAGGATACCATTCAGCGTCCGGGTCAACATCCCCGCATTCTGCTCTCGAATCTCTACGTGTTCCGGCAACCGACTCAACTGAGCCAGCAGAATCGCCGCGCTGAACTCGGTCATCCTGTGATTGCCACCCCATTGGAGCCTCGGATCCGCCATCCCGTATCGTGATCGCCCCTGGTTGACCGCGCACCCTATCGCATCAGCCACCGCTTCGTCGTTCGTGAGCGCAATCCCTCCATCTCCACACGTAATGTTTTTCGACTGCTGAAAGCTGAACCCACTCGCCTTCCCCCACGCCCCAAGCCCCTTGCCTTTGTACTTCGCCCCCCATCCGTGCGCAGCATCCTCCAGCATCACGAGGTCGTGGTGCTCGCATATATCGATCAGCCGATCGATATCGCATGCCAACCCGCCGAAATGGACCGGCATGATGGCTCGCGTAGATGAAGTGATCGCATTTTCGATCTCATCGATGTCGAGGTTGCTCGTATACGGGTCAACATCAACAAAACGGATCGCCGCCCCAGTTTTAAGGATCGCCGAGCAGGTTCCAATAAAGGTGTAGGGGCTGGTGATGATCTCGTCACCAACCCCTATACCGGATGCTCGGATGATGGCTTCGAGTGCAACGGTTCCGCCAGTGCAGGCGACCCCGTAGGTCGCATTCTGATAGGTGGCGAAGGACTCCTCAAACTCGCGCACCCGATCACCCGTATACCACGACCCAGAGTCGAGGACATCGACCAGTGTTGTCCGGTCGGCATCGCCGAACAGAGGCCAGTCCGGCATAACGGCGCAG
>DPVD01000099.1:0-3550 GCA_003526745.1 Candidatus Latescibacterota bacterium | reverse complement strand
TGGTACTACCCAGACTTTGTGAACCTTCCGGAGCGAACAAAGGCAACGGTCGCACTGGCAGAGAAGCGAACGGGTGAGGTGGAAGAGGGATCGGAAGCCATTGAACACCTACTTGAGCCTCTCAGAGTCTCATACGACGGGGATGCTCAACCGATCGAACATGAGTTGCGGCCGTTGGGCCTGAAGTAGAACACGAATCCGTATCGTTTTGAACGAACCAAGCGGATCATTTATGGTGGCTAGCCCCAAGTTCAAGGAAGGCTATGTGATTATGGATGAGAAGCCCGGGCTGGGGATCAAGTGGAATGAGGAGTTGATCTTGAAGCTGGGCGAGACAGTTTGAAGCAAGTCAGTAGTGATTAGTTGGTAGCGCTTAGGGTCCCCAAACCTACCTCATCAAAGCACAATCAAGGATTGATCAACCACAATTGACCCACTGTGAAAATCACAAACATCCAAACCTGCGAGTAGTCGAGTTCCAGCCCACCCAAGTGAATGCGGCGGAGCCGTATTTCACACCGAAGGTCTCCCCGCAGAACGGCGCGTATGCGATCCCATCAGGTCCAGGACTCGGGGTGGTGCCCAATCTAGGCGCGTTGAAGCCCCATCTATCGAGCTAAATCGTCTCGCACCTCGGTCGTAACCTGAAAATGCTCCTCAACCAGAACTTGAAGTCGACCTCCTGCCTCAACTGTCGCAACACGGTGGACCTCACCGCTGGTGACAGCACCCTGACGTGTCCCGAGTGCAGCTACGGATACACCGTCATCGACCAAATTCCGATGCTCGTCAAGGACGCGGGTCAGAACCTCGCCGCTTCCTGGATGCAGCACAAAGCCCTGATCGAGGAGAACAAAGAACGCCTCCAAGAAGTCCAAGACGCGCTGGGTCGGCAGCCCGAACGTGTTCCGCTCCTGGACCGCGCGATCTGTGCGTATCAGCACGACAACGAGTACTTGCGAGACCTGCAGACACGGATCGAAGCATTCCTGCCACAGAAAGAGATCGAGGAACTCAAAGAGGAGGGACGCCTCCCGAAGCAGTATACGATGGGTGAGGGGATTGCCTTCTTCCCAAGAGACTGGTGCGGATCAGAGCGCGCGGAGCAGGAAGTGTGCACCATCCTAGATGCGATCCGGTCACAGATCGATCGATACGCAGATGACGTGGACTCGCTCTTGGTCCCGGGTGCGGGTGCAGGACGCTTCGGATGTGAGCTCGCCGGGATCTATGACAGCTGCCACGCCTTCGATTACTCACTGCATATGGCACAGATCTTCTACGATCTCGTCGAACGGGACCTCACGCTTCACCGCATCAACTTCCGCAGCAACGTCGTTCGAACCGACGATGTGGTCGTTGCCTACGACCTGTCTCTGGACCCCACAGGTGACGGCAGGATCCGGAATCATCTGGATCGCAACAACCTCTCCTACTTCGTCGGCAACGCACTCGACATCCCGATGCCAGGAAACTCGCTCTCGGCAGTCGCGTGCATCTACTTCATCGACATCGTCCCGATCAAAGAGCATCTGAACGAAATCCGGAGAACGCTCAAACCAGGCGGGCTGTTCATCAACTGCGGACCGCTGCGGTATATGCGTGGCGATGTCGCCAATATGCTTTCGGGTGAAGAGATCATGGATTTGTTCAGGTCATCAGGCTTCGATATTCTCTCGCACGATGTGGTGACGAACACGCAGCTCGCCAGTTCACCTGTCATTACATCGGTCCTCAGCCACAGCTTCATGTTTTGCGCCCGGAAGAAGTAGTATCATCCCAAGCGTAGCGAAGGCTCTATTTGATTTGGTCCATCTAGTCTCACAGTGATGGTGCGGGTGATCCCGATTAGTGAGCAGAGACATTGCAGAACTGCAAGAGATCCTTCACCCGACGAATCCGGATGACCTTTGTTCAGACTCCGATCCTTCATTACTAATTCCCGGCCTCGCATTCTATATCAAACGAACCCAACGGAGTGATCCATGCCTCTCTCGTGGGACTTTCCCTACCCCTCTCAGCGCATGCCTGTGTTTGCGCGAAACCTCGTCTGCACATCCCAGCCCTTGGCAGCACAGGCCGGCCTCGAAATGCTCCAGCGAGGCGGAAACGCCGTCGACGCGGCTCTGGCGACAGCAATCACGCTGACTGTAGTCGAGCCGACGATGAACGGCATCGGGAGCGACGCCTTCGCGATCCTGTGGGATGGTAGGAAGCTGCATGGACTGAATGCATCCGGACGATCGCCGCAGGCCTGGTCTCTTGACTACTTCAAGGACCATGATTCGATGCCCACGTACGGTTGGGATGCGGTGACCGTACCTGGCAGTGTTTCCGCCTGGGTCGCACTGTCGGATCGCTTCGGCAAGCTGCCTTTCACGGATCTCTTTGGTCCCGCAATTCGTCACGCAAGAGGTGGCTGGATCGTGCCCCCTATCGTCGCAGGCTCTTGGGGCGCAGCGGTTCAGACTCTCGGTGGATCTGCCGACTTTCAGGCTGCGTTCATGCCCAACGGCAGGGCACCCCAGGTCGGTCAGACCTTTGTGTTCGAAGATCAGGCACGAACACTCGAGGATATTGCAGAGACCAAAGGCGAAACCTTCTATCGTGGTCCGATTGCCGAACAAATCGCAGGACATGCCCGCGCCACAGGTGGCGCAATGACAGAGGAAGACCTCGCGAATCACCAGGCGGATTGGGTCGACCCGATACATAAGGACTATCGCGGCCTCACACTTCATGAGATGCCACCAAACGGTCAAGGCATCGCTGCCTTGCTGATGCTCGGGATACTCGATCACTTGGATCTGGCCTCTCATCCGGTCGACTCGGCTGACAGCATTCACCTGCAGGTCGAAGCGATGAAACTCGCCTATGCCGATGGCCATCGATACGTATCCGATCCCGATACACGTGACATCGAGTATGGTCAGCTTCTCGACTCTGGCTACCTTGCCGATCGTGCAAAGCATATTGACCTGTCAGCAGCCGGCTCATCCACCTTCGGTAAACCCGGGCAGGGCGAGACCGTCTACCTAACGGCCGCGGACGAGAACGGGATGATGATCTCTTTCATCCAGTCGAATTATATGGGGTTTGGGTCAGGCGTCGTCGTGCCGGGAACGGGTGTGAGTCTGCAGAACCGCGGCGCTGGATTCGTTCTCAAGGCGGATCACCCGAATCAGGTTGGAGGAAGAAAGCGACCGTACCACACGATCATCCCAGCCTTCACGACTCTCGATGGCAAGCCACTGATGAGCTACGGCGTGATGGGTGGACCGATGCAGCCTCAGGGTCACGCACAGATGATGATCCGGATGTTCGACTACGACCAGAATCCGCAGGCCGCATGCGATGCCCCACGCTGGCAGATCTTCGCCGGCAACGTGGTGGGCGTCGAAGCCGGAATTTCGAGCGATGTCACGGATGATCTCAGATCACGCGGCCACGATATCCAGGAGATGCCGGCATCGAGATTCGGAGGCGGTCAGTTGATTTACAAACTTGACGATGGCTATTGCGGTGCATCCGACTGGCGCAAGGACGGCCA
>DPVD01000087.1:4209-6088 GCA_003526745.1 Candidatus Latescibacterota bacterium | reverse complement strand
AGACGGCTTTCGGGACGGGCAGTCACCCCACGACCAAGATGGCAATTCTTGCCCTGGAGAAGGTGGTTCAAGAAGGGGATCGACTTCTCGATGTCGGGACCGGGTCGGGGATCCTAAGTATTGCGGGGGTCAAGCTTGGCGCATCGAGTGCCTTGGCGATAGACACAGATCCACTCGCAACAGACAATGTGAAAGAAAACGTGACCCTCAATGGGGTTGAGGGCGTCCGGGTTGAAACCCGCACGTTGGAATCAACGGATACCGGCTACGACGTCGTGGTGGCTAACATTCTCCGAAGCGTCCTGACACCCCTCTTGCCTACCCTTCATGCAGCCGCCGTATCTCGCGGGAAAGTGATTCTGGGGGGGCTTCTGGATCGGGAGGCAAACGGGTTCTGCTCCGCCGTAGAGGGCGCGGGGCTTCGGATTCTCGAGGTGACAAGAGAAGCTGAATGGATTGGATTAATCACAGAATCGGCTGGATGACGATCGTCATCCTTTTGGCCCTGCTGATGGGATTCCCGCTGGAGACAGCTGGGTCCCTGCGGCACGGCGATCAGGCTGTTATCGTGACAGATACGCCACAGGGCACGGTCAATATTCGTACGATTCCCGTCCAGCGGTCAGGCGGTGACTGGGGGTTGGGCACTCGTCTCGGTCGTGCTCGTGAGGGACAACTGCTCAAGTTCCTGGAGAAGCGAGACTTCGGGAATCAGGGGATCTGGGTACGGGTCGAAGATGAGGATGGGACGGAGGCTTGGATTTCAGGCAGGTATCTGACGCAGATGGTCGCACGTGACAGGCTGATCGTTCGCCCAACGACTGTCAACGTCAGGAATCGGGCTTCTCGTAACTCCACGAAGATCGGTACCGTCAAGAAAGGCGACGTGCTCGGTCGCGTTCGCAAACAGAATAACTGGTATCTCGCTGAATTGCTTGGCGGGAAGCGAGGATGGGTCCGCGAGGACATGGTCACTCTGGATCCATTGGAAAAGGCTCAGGATCCGGCACCTGCGGAGACACCGCCGGCAGAACCTGAGAAGCCTCAGGTCGACTACAAGGCTGTGGCCGAAGAAGCGGCGGCAGCCGGCCAGACGGACGAAGCGATCCAAGCCTACGGGAAGGCACTCGAATCCGAGCCGAACAACGGTATCCTGCACTTCGAACTGGCCAAGCTCCTCGCCGCAGTCGACAAACCGGACGAAGCGATCCCGCATTTCAGGAAGGCGATCAGGGGGCGTCCCCCTAGACCAGAGGCCGAGTTCTCTCTGAACAAACTTACGGAAGCTCAGAACCAAGCTGCCCAGCCAGAGGTTGAGACAACGGTCGATGAACCCGCGGAAGAGGAAGCGTCTGTGATCTACCAAGCGATCACGGACAACGCTGTTTACATTCTGCCCGCGGTGGCCTTGGGGTCGCTCGCCTTTATCGGCGTGCTGGTCTTGCTGTATCGTCGTCGTGCCGTTCGCAGGTCGGCTCCTACGTTCCGGCGACGAAAGACAGACGGTGGTTTCGACGATGTCCTAAAGTATGCGGTCGAGAAGAGGCCGGTGATCCGTGAGATCGAGGAGGCGGAAAAGAAGCTTACCGAGATGGACCAAGCCCTCAAAAAGCGGTTTGCGACCTTCCGGGAGAAGGATGAGGAAGGTCGGCAACGACTCCCGCCTGGTGAGAGTCCCGAGCGGCTTCTGAAACGGATCGACGGCGTGAGGAAGACCGTGCTAAACCAAGAGGAGCGAGCTCGTGTCTACGCAGATCTCGTGTCGCTCCAGAACGAGAAGATTGCTGCCTTGGATGACGAAATCGAAGCGTTAAAGAAACTGATTCAGCTTGATTATCAGGATCCGAAATCGGGCGGGGTGAAGTCCAAGAAGGCCGCC
>DPVD01000087.1:0-3908 GCA_003526745.1 Candidatus Latescibacterota bacterium | reverse complement strand
GCCTCGAGACAGACCGAGGGGCAGAAGAGTGGTTAGGCAAGACGGAGAGGAGAGCTGTACCTGGGGGCCGGTTCCGGCCCCCGTTTTTCGTTATTCATGGACAAGGTTTTTACATATCTGTCCGACCGCCCCGATGGGGCGAGCGCGGAGGAGATCGCACGAGAAGCACTGGGACTGACCGGGGCGGTCGGGCTTGTAGCGGATCAGGTGGTTCGTGCGGCCGCGGAGGCCGATGGCCGGATTTCGGGGACTCAGAACGGTCATTGGTCGATCCGGCGGGAGCCGGCTCGGAAACTCTTGCGTGAGACGACCTACGCTGTTTGTGATGTTCACGAAGAGGCGGATGGCTCGCTAACTCTGGCCGCAACTCGTGTCGGATTTAGAATTCGGAACGAGACGCAGATCTGGCAGATCCCGGTCGAGCGCTCCGAATCGGCCTTGCGAATCGTCGATGGGGTCGAGGCGTTTTTGTCAGGAACAGTTTGTGCCGGCTATCGACTCTCAACGATTCGGAATTGTGTGAATGCCGTGTCTCGATTTCACGCAGGTCGGGAGATCGTGCCTCAGGGGCTCTGCATCTCTCGTATGGCGACCCGATCCTTCCCGAACCGGAAAGTGCGGAGTCGAGCCGATGTGGCAGATGCACTCTCGTTACCTTGCCTGGAGGGCGATTACCTCGACCAGCGAACGGTCACTGTTGCCGGTTTCCTTATGGGTTTGCTGGAGTGGTGCGAGGCCCGTGGTCACCATACGGTCGAATCGGTTGTCGAGTTTCTCAAACCGACAGTAACATCCGTCGACTTCGAGTCCTTCGCTTTCGACGAGGCCTACCTAGACGAGATTCCGTCTGTCCCCGGTGTTTACGTTATGCGCGATGTTGGCGGAAATGTTATCTACGTGGGCAAGTCGGTCCATCTGCGCGACAGGGTGAAAACGTATTTCTCCAAGCGATCAGAGCGAGAAGAGAAGACTCTGCGAATCCTCGAGCGCATCTGGACTGTCGAAGTCGAAGAGGTCGGTTCGGAGCTCGAAGCCCTGATCTTGGAAGCAAGGCTGATTCAGGCGACGCGCCCCGAATTCAATAAACAGCAGCGGGTCCACGAGGGAACCGAACCGATCGATCGGGACCCGTGCCTGCTCGTTTTGCCATCTGCCGATGCGGGTAGCGTTGAGCTGTATTGTGTCCGAGAGGACCGAGACCTGATCCAGGTGCGTGTCCGTAAGGACCTTGCGGATTGGCGTTATGCCTGGACGAAGGTGGAGGCCTATTTTGATGGTGATGCGGAAGAGCTGGAGAAACCGGGCATCGCTTCGCGCCGGATATTGAAGAGATGGCTGCGGCAGAAAGAGAACAGTGTGAACGTGATCGATCTGGGCAACGCGGGCGAACGAGACAACTTCAAACGGCTGGTTGAGGAGCACGTCCAGGCTGCGGATAATGAGGCTTGGGAGAAGGTCTGGCGGGTGTGACCGCGGTCTTTGGTAGCCGGAGGTTCGATACTGTCTCCATAGGTCCCCGGAGACTTGGCTATGGAGATCACCCGTCGGCTCCGCTGGTGTCCACGTATGCGTGAAATTTGTAACATAAAACGATAATGCGAATATGTGACAGGGATTGCTCGTTCTCTTGCCAAGATGTCGCACCTCGTTCTTATTCCACAGGTGCTCTCAGGAGGGCGTCTTCACTCCACTTCGGACTGTCTGTCAGGCAGGCCAGAATGCCATCGGCACTAGATATAACCGACCAGATGTCCCTGTGATGCGGGTTCATAAACCTTTCTCGGATGCATGATTCGAGCATCGTCAGGCAGAGATCATAGAACCCGAGGTAATTGACTACCACGATCGGTCCGGTGAAAAGGCCCAGTTGCTTCCAAGTGATCGCCTCCAGAAGCTCTTCAAGGGTTCCGCAGCCTCCAGGCAGGGCGACGACAGCGTCGGATGTGTCGAGTATCAGCTGCTTCCTCTGGTGCATCGAATCGACGGTCCTTAGGTCGGTGAGCCCCGCGTGTGCCCACTCGACATCGACCATAAACCGCGGCATCACGCCGATGACGTCCCCACCCACTGAGAGGGCGGCGTCAGCGACGCTGCCCATCAGGCCAGTCGAGCCGCCCCCAAACACGATTCCCAGACCTGCTTGGGCGAGCAACGTGCCGGTTCTGGCAGCTTCATCCAGATACCGCGCATCACACTTGCCGCTCGAACCGCAGTAAACCGCGACTTTCTGGCCATCAGTCGGTGAAGACATAGGCCAAGACGTCGACCGCCTGCTTGAGAGTGTCGACGACGACCTCTACGCGGCTGTCGAGTTCCTTCAAAGAATGCCGGAGCGAAGGGCCGTGGACCACGAGGACCGGGATCCCGAACCGGTTCGCTTCTCCTATGTCGCTCGACACGTTCCATTGGCGGTAATTCTTGTGCTCATCGTCGAAGAACGCAATTAGGAGGTCCGATTTCTTGATCCAGATCCGGTTCCTCAGGTTGTTGAAACGACCGCCCAAGTCATCTTGGACTTTCGGAAAGAAGCTGTCCCCGACGTCTGAGGAGTCGAGGCCACGGATGTTCGCACCGATCTCGTCGCTGAGCTGATGATTTTCGCAGGGACCCTTGAACGTGATCGGGAGCCCTCTCTCTTCTGCCATCCTCTTTACGGTCCCTCGCCAGTCTCCGTGGACGTGGCCGCTCAGGAACACGGTCATGTTTTGCTCGGACACAGCATCCTCCTTTCTCGATTTCAGCCTTCCGGTAGCCGCAATCTATACCGCAGGACCAGACTCTGAAAGTCCAGATTCTCACGCGAATCTTCTCGGCAGAAGTACAGGTGGCCAGTGGAACTGCAGTCGAAGGAATCGAAGCCTGATTTGGGGAGGCAGACGGCTACTATTCGGCCTTGGAGGCGGCAAACGACTGCAAATCGGTTTGGGCGGGTGACAAACTCGGCGGGGTGAACTTCCAGAATCCCAAACGACAAAGGGAGGCGAGATCAGCTTTTCCCGGCTGACTTGAGACCGTGGCCCGTAAGAGGGATTACGACTGTTTCCGCGGCCGAGACGGGGCGGCGATTCGCTGCAGCAATGGCAGCCGCACAGGTCGGCTCGATGAACCAGCCGCTCGACATCATTTGCCTGTGTGCGTGCTTGATTTCGTCCTCGCTCACCGTGACGATTTCGCCTGATGTCTGCCTGACGATATCGACGATCTGAGCACCACGCGCAGGCGCCGCGATCGCAATTCCTTCGGCCTGTGTGGGAGTAGACGAAATGTCCGGTGTATCAGGTAGGTTCTGTCTCCACATCTCGAATAGCGGTGCACAGTTGGCCGCCTGAATACAGGTCAGCTTAGGTATCCTATCAATCAGACGAGCGGACAGGAGCTCGCTGAAGCCGATGTATACACCGATTAGAAGTGTGCAGTTGCCGGTAGGAATCAGGATCTCCTCTGGCAGGACGTCGAGTTGCTCCCAAATCTCGTAAGCAAAAGTTTTCGTCCCGTGGAAGAAGTACGGGTTCCAGACGTGACTCGCGTAGAATCTGTTCTCGGCTGCCTTAAGCGCGGCCTCGGCGGTTTTCTCCCGCGTACCCGGTATCAGGTGCAGGTCGGCCCCGTAGCTCTGGATCTGCTCAAGCTTGGTGGGTGAGGTGGAATCGGGCACGTAGACGTCACAACAAATACCGGCTCGGGCACAATACGCTGCGATTGCCGCTCCCGCATTCCCGCTTGAGTCCTCAACGACGCTGTCGACACCGAGCGCCTTGGCCTGACTGATCAGGACCGATGCCCCGCGGTCCTTGTATGAGCCCGAAGGGAACAGGTGGTCCTGCTTGAGAAGGTAGGTGCCGGTTTCAAGTGTGATCGGTGTGATCGGTGTGTAGCCTTCATCGAAGCTGACGATATGCTTGTCGTCC
>DPVD01000226.1:3104-4236 GCA_003526745.1 Candidatus Latescibacterota bacterium | reverse complement strand
AGGGGTTGCGAGTTGCACCAAAGACGGGGTTGAAGGTCTGTGATCCCGCTCCAAACTCCGGGGTGTTCGATTTACCGATGGACACGGCTCCGGCGGTCTTTAGCCGTTCGACGATTAGAGCATCTTCGTCAGGGACGTTGTCCGAGAAGATCGGCGAGCCCATCGTAGTACGGACACCCTTGGTATTGATGAGATCCTTGTGTGCTACGGGGAGTCCGTGCAGGGGACCGGCGATTTCGCCACGAGCGAGAGAAGCGTCTGCGGCCTTCGCATCCTCCCGTGCTTGATCCTCAGTCAGTGTAACGATCGCGTTGACCTTCGGGTTGACCGTTTCGACGACAGAGAGGTGGTGCTCGAGCACTTCAAGGGCCGAAACTTCGCCCTGACGGATACGACGAGCGATTTCGACTGCGGTCTCCATCATCAGTAGCAACCCATTGAGTTGACGTAGTTCAGGCACTTGCAGCAGGCGCCGTTCCAGATCGTGACGTGTCCACGCACGTCGCAGAAGGGCGCATCTGACTGGACCGACCCGAGCTGCTGGCCGATAACGTTGCCCTTAGCGGTTGAGGCCGTAGCGGGGGATACGGCCATGAATTGGGGGCGCTTGACAGGGGCCTGTCCTGTGTCGGTAAAGGTGCTTTCGATTCGCATGTGCTGAGGTCTTGATGGGGCGTTCGGCAAAGGAGGCATACTTCCACTAAAACACGATCGTGGCCGGTGGTCAGGTATGAGTAGCAGGTAGGATGGGGTTAGTTCTCGCGGGACACCAGTTGCCGGAGCTCGTTCTCGAAGTCTCGAAGGTCTTTGAACTGGCGGTATACGGAAGCGAACCGGACGTAAGCGACCTCGTCCAGCTTCTTGAGCTCTTGCATGACCAGTTCGCCGATCGTCGGGTTTGCAGCGATCTCCTTCTCGCCTCGCCCGATCAGATCCGCCTCAATCCGGTCGGCGACCTCCTCGATCTGGGACATCGAGATGGGGCGCTTGTTCAGGGCCATCTGTAGTTTGACGACAAGCTTGTTCTTGTCGAATGGTTCACGCCTGCCGTCGGACTTGATGATCGTCAACGGTGTGTCCTCAATGTATTCGTATGTGGTGAAACGGCGGGTGCAGCTAAGGCACTCTCGCC
>DPVD01000226.1:1705-2803 GCA_003526745.1 Candidatus Latescibacterota bacterium | reverse complement strand
AGGCACTCTCGCCGCCTCCGAATCGCCGTTCCCTCTTTGCTCGATCTCGAGTCGACCACGCGGTCCTCAAGGCCGTCACAGTAAGGACATCTCATCCTAACAATCCCAGTTCGATTGTCATGCACAATCCCACAAGTTGCGGGACGAAACCCCACATGTTGTGTCCGCCAAGAGTATAACACTCTGGCTAGGGTTAAACAAGCAACGGGCTGATTGCCGTAGGTCCTGTTGGCCTATTCTAAGGTCCGTGCCCAATAAAAATGAAACGTCACGATTATTTCACTGATTTTCATGGACTTAGGTGTAATCGGCACGTTTTTTCGGGACTTCGTTATTGACCCATGTCCTTATTTTTCCTAGAGTAGCGTTACCCCAGAATGAAACCGCCTCCTCCCGGTTGTTCTGAGGTCCCCGCAACATTTGTGCGTGTGCTATGTCTACATTGACAGCCGTTCTGGATCCGCGTGGGATCGACCTCAAAGCGCGGATCGTAGCTGAATTCTTCTGTAATCCATTCCTTGAGTGCTCTGCCGATCAGCTGTCGTTTCGGCTCGATGCATTGGCCTCGGACGTGACCCTTGCGGTCTCGGATCTTGAGCGGTGCGGCGTGGTTCGGGTCGACGACGATACGGTGCTGTTTGAACCTGCTGGGGACCTATATGGTGACCTTCGGGATCTGGCGGAGCTCTATCGGTCCGAGAGTACTGAAGCGAGGGAGGAAGTCCGGCATCTCGAGTCCCTGTCGAGGCTCGAAGAGAGTCTGGCTGTCAGCCGCCAAGAAGTCTCAGCTATCCTTGATGTTGTCCCGCTCGGTGTTCTCCTGCTTGATCGATATGGATCTTTGCTAAAAGCAAATGGCGTCGCTCACTCGCTGCTGGATCTTGAGAATGAGGATATACGGTCGAATCTTTCTGGCGAATTGGGACTCGAGTTGGACGATCTTCTCGAGCATTCGATAAGCCGTGAAGTGTTCCGAGATCGCCCACTCTCTGTGATGACGCGTCCCTTCCGGGTGCACGGCAGCGACGTGGGGATCGTTGTCACACTCCAGGATATCACCGATCGGAAGCGTCTGGAGGCTGAAACAGAGCGGACACG
>DPVD01000226.1:0-1408 GCA_003526745.1 Candidatus Latescibacterota bacterium | reverse complement strand
CTGAAACAGAGCGGACACGGGAAGCCTTCTTTTCGATGATCCGTCACGAGCTCAAGCGGCCGCTTCACACGATTGATCGCTACCTGAATGCCCAGTCGCCTGACGGGGGGGTCGTTTCTCATGCCCAGTCGGCGTCAAGCCATCTAGGCTCGATGATTGATGACCTGCTGCTGCTGGCGAGACTGGATCGGGACCCGCTGGCCGTCCAACCGATGCTGACGGTGACCGTTGGAGAACTCGTGTCCGGTTGGGACTTGAGCTATCGCGGACTTGCAGACGAAAAAGAAATCACGCTTCGAATGAGCGTAGAGGACGATCGAGTGTCGGTCCGGATCGACGAGCGCCGTTTCCTGCAGGCCGTCGGTAACGTGATCGACAACGCGGTCAAGTTCACGCCCCGGACCGGAACAATCGAACTGCGTGCGGAGCGCGAGGACTCGCGGCTCCGAATCCTGGTCGATGATTCCGGTCCGGGGATTCCCCTTGAGCTCCGAGAACAGGTCTTCCACCGTTTCTACCAGGCTTCCGACGGAACCGGACGGCCCGAGGGCCTCGGGTTGGGTCTCGCAATCACGGCGGGAGTTGTTGCCGCACACGGTGGAAGGGTCACGATATCCGACAGCGCCCTGGGGGGTGCTCGTTTTGCGCTAGAATTACCGGTCGCGGAATAGAAAGGTCAGACCATGAGTTCCAGAACCGCAAGGTTTGTCCATCGCCCGATTCCAGACTACACGCATCCGGGATCTGGTACCGATGAATCGTCACAAGTCAGGCAGCCCCTTATCGACAGGGAGGGTCCGGTGGGCTTTAGCCGAGGCACGACGATCGAAAGAGGCTGGTTCAGCGTCCTACTTGCCCGATTCATCGGGATAGAAAGTCGAGGACAGTCGGTTGGTGGACGGAAGCTCGACCCTCAACGCTGGTTGCCGAGGGATTGACTTGAATACGACAGACCAGAAGACACGCGTGATTCTGCTCGTGGATGACGATCCCTCTGTCCGAGCGTATGTGTGCGGAACGCTCGAAAGACAGGAGTTTCGGGTCGTGACCGCAGGAACGGGAATCGAGGCTCTCGACTACCTGAAGACAGAGGTCGTGGACCTGATGATCCTAGATGTGCAGATGCCTGAGATGAGCGGGTATGAGGTCCTCGCCCGACTTCGGAACGATGCGCGAAGCGAAAAGTTGCCCGTGATATTCCTGACGGTGGAGGATTCCCGGGGGCAGGAAGCGGATGGGTTGCGGGCCGGTGTGATCGACTACATAAGCAAGGACGTCCTCAGGCCAGATCGGGTCGATATCTTGCTCTACCGCGTCAGGAACTTCTTCGTCTGGCAGGAGAACGAGCGTCTGCGAGGCGCGATCGCGACGATGATCGCGGCCAACCACGAGATCAACAATCTGCTTA
>DPVD01000047.1:0-5422 GCA_003526745.1 Candidatus Latescibacterota bacterium | reverse complement strand
GAACCTGACCGACCGAAGCGATTGAGAAGCCGAGCGGATGGAGTCTCCACCACGGCAATCTGTGGCGCAGCCAGGTAAGCAACGCCGTCGCACCCACACCGATCAGGAAGAAGGCACTGTACCAAGGCTGAAAACCCTGACCAGCCTTGATCTTGGCAACGATCGTGTCGAACGGTACCTGTCCGCCTCGACTGAACACCCACTCACCGAAGTTGTAACCACCCGTCGCGTAGGCAAGCTTGAGACTGAACCAGAACGACACGCACAGACTGGTGCCAAGCCCGAGGGCCACAGCCGTCAAAAACGCCTTACGCGGGAGTTTTCGATCTGTATAAATCCTAGCCGCGTTCGCGCCGAAGGGCATGAAGTTTGCGATCGGGTCGCAGGCCCACGCATAGCTCAGAGCCAGACCTGTCATCGTACGTGGCCCGAGCGAACCGGGACCGATTGTGTGCATAGCGAAGGCCTGCGGCAGGAGGGGACCACGCACGAACACGAGGCCACCTTCGACCACGATCCGAGTCAAACCAAGATACAGTGTGATCACCGCATACACTAGAAGCAGGGAAACAAGCAGCTCGATCCCCGCCGCGCGAAGCCACAACAAAATGAACGCGATCGATGCGACAACGACCAGAACACTGGCTCTATAAGACATCACCTCGTGGCTGTCATCGATCTTTGGATCACCGGACCAAGCTTTCTTCCAAACTCCCCGGAGGTGTTCTCGCGCGACTAATACACCGCCAAAAACGAGCGCAGAAAGGGCCCCGAAGCCTTGCCAGGCCAGCGATGGTGGACTGACCGAGTAGATCTCTGAAGCGCCGATCGTGAACCCAAGCCGGTTGAAAAGCGAAATCTCAGCCGAGTTCAGCAGGTTGAACAGCCAGACACTCAGGAGCACGTCGGTGTTGATGAAGTAGCTGATCCCGAGAAGGGGAAGCGTCAGGATGGACGATATACCAGGGAAGATCTTGCCGCGCTTGATACGAAGCCTAATCCGACCCAGCCGAGGCCACTGCGGGTAGAAATACGACGGGATCTCCCAGGCCACTTTGAGGAAAGACGCAGCAAAGCCCCACCAGAAGAGCTTCGTCGACAGGAACACGGGAAATAGCCGCTCCCTAACCGTCCCCTCGATCATCACATTCGGGACGTCTACAAGCGGAAAACCGAGTCGCTCGCTGTCAATCCATTGGGATCGGAAGATAGCGATCAGGCTCAGGCTGAGGGCGAGGGTCGCCACAATCAGGGTCCCCCACCAAAAGAGAGGGACGATCCAGATGTCCCACGGGACCGTCTCCCCGGGTGGCAGCCCCTCGAAGAACCAGTCTGTCTTCTGTCCCCTTGGCGGAACAGCCCAGGTTGGAATGTGTTGATGTAGAAACTCCGCCCATCCGTTCTCAGGGTTTGCAAAATAGAAGGCGGAGGCCGAAACAGAGATCACGTATCCGGTGATTCCATAGGTTGGCACGGACACGGCAGCGAGCAGCATTATATATATGATACCCAGATCGCCCTGAGACAGGCCTGCCTGACCGCTCATCGATTTGAGAACCGGATTCACGAAACACACGACAACCAGGAACGTGAACGCCAGGCCGAGCGGGAAGTAATTGGTGGTCATAAGAGTGGATCGCACGATCCACTCCGAATACGGCGCAGCGAGGTTGACCAAGACAACACACAGCGCGCCGATGAAGAGCCCTCGACCAGAAAGCTTGGATGCTGGGGCCCGCGTACTGGGAATCTGATTAGGACTTGCAACCATCATCTGTCCGTCTGTGAATCGACCCACGTCTGCCTCACCGTGGCCTTGGCTAAGGCGACTCTCCCAATCAGAGTGGGCCCAAGGACTGTGTTACCAGCTGTGCACGCCGTGTCCATCCCCAAAGAACCAGATATAGTCACACAAGAATGACATCCCTACACCGAGTGAATACCCGACGACTATCCCTAGGCAGATCGGACGCGTACGATCGTAGAGCGTCACACCTCCGATCCGGAGCACGACCGACTTGCTGATCCAGGCGACCAAAATCGCGAACACCGAGTTCCGCGTCGGATAGGTCAGAGGAATCGTAAACCCGATCGGATGAAGCGGCCACCAAGGGAACCGATACCGCAGGAAGAGTAGCAATCCCATGACGGCAGCACCCCCTCCGAAGAAACTGAGTCTCTGGAGATCAACACCACGCGTATCTCGCATCTTGTTGATCGTAACGCTGAACGCATTCTTGCTCCCCGAGGAGAAAGGGTAATCGTTAAAATTGTGCGCACCCATATCGTAGCCCCACGATAACGTAAGACCCGTACAGACAACTATCCCCACGGCGACGGACAGAAAAAGAGAACCTGCCACAAGGGTGCTCCGGTTCCGGATCTGCTCGGCGATCTTTGTGGCGTGCACCATAGGTGACATGAACAACCCCTTCCCTTGCGAAAAGAATACGTAGGAGAATGCGCTTATGGTGAGGGATTGACCCGACAGGTTTCCCGGTCCGATCGAATAGACCGAGAAGACCTGGGGTGTCATCGGTGCCCTGACATAGATCAGGCCGGACTCCGACACGATCCGGGCTACACCGACTGTCACGATGAACGATCCGAAAAGGATTAGCAGTGCCAGCCCACGGCTCATGCCAGCTGCATTCATCCACAGGACGATGATCAGGATGCTCACTGCGAGGCCGATCACCGAACCACGGTACGACATTATCTCATCACCCTGAGGCTTCTTTCGGTCAACCGTGGCTGCCCACACCTGCTTCAGATGTCCCCTCGCAACCCAGAGCCCCCAAAGGACCATCGCGGTCAGTCCACCAAAGCTCTGCCAGCCGGAAGCAGCATCGATCGAGCACCACGAGTCCTCTGTTCCTGTGATCTTGAAACCAACCCGGTTCAGCCCCCAGACTTCGGCGCCCGCGAGGATGTAGAATACCCAGATACTAAACAGCACCTCGAGGTTCGCCAGGTAGGCAAAACCCAGCGTGAAGAAATTGATGCGCGTCCGGAAGCTCGGAAACCCTCTCGATAGTGACAGCCACTGCCCGTGCAGGTTTATAAAGGGCAGTAGCGGAAACACGAACACGAGATAGTTCCAGCTCATCAGCAAGAGAGGGACTGACATCCCCACCCAGAAGAACTTCTCGTGCCAGAAGAAACGTTTCCGTCTTACATCTCCCACATCAATCAAATCCTGCGACACGCTCAGGAGCGGGTAGACCAATCGCTCGTGATCGCTCCAAGGTTTCCTCAAGATTGCAGCGATCGCAGCAGATGCGTAGACCACGGCCCCGATCAGGATCAGCCACCAAAAAACCGGCGTCATCCAGACAATCCAAGGGATGGCGACGTCTCCCCCGGGCGGTCCGTCGAAGAACCAAGTGAGAGCTTGACCATAATCTCTGGGCGCCACCCACTCCGGTATGTGAGGATGAAAGAACTCTCCCCACCGATTCTCCGCGGTGGCGAAGTAGAAAGGTGTTGCGATGATGCCGAGGAAGAACCCCATCAGCCCGGAAGTCGGGACCATCGCCCCAACCATCCCCATGGCCAAGATGATAGCCATGTCTGCACTGTTCAATATCAGCCAGCTGGAAAGTTGTCGGAGCAGCGGAATCGAGGCTGCGAAGATGAAATACGAGATGAACAACGCCACCGGGTAGTGGCTGATGTTCATACGCGACGCATGGACGATGTATTCAGCGTAGGAGATCCAAAAGTTGATCCAAGCCACAAAGCAACAGCCAACCAGGACCCCTCTGCCGGTCGCCTTCGGATACGGAGAGGCATCCGCATCAACTGGACTCTCAGGCAGAGCACCCAATCAAAGAGTCTCGACGAGATGCGCTCGTTCGATCATTCGAACCACAATGACGTAGCGGTCGTCGTAAGAATCGCGGCCTTTTCGCTCTCTGAGAGCCCGAGTTCAGTGCGGAAAAGATCGAGGTGTTCACGGTAACTGGCCTTCTTCAGCCAGTGGTCGCACGGGAAATCAGATCCCCACATACACCTATCGGGTCCATAAGCGTCGAGGATCCGATGCACGATCGCGTGGGTATCTTTGAACGGATAGGCTGCATCGGACCCCGTCACGGCGAAGGTGAGCTTTACATACAGCTGGTTGAATCGCGCCAAATCGACCACCGAGGTGACCGTCTCCGATTCCGGACCGTCTATGGCCTTCGGATAGGCCGCGTGATCAAGAACGACTGGAACATCCGGGTGTCGTGCAAGAAGTTCGGAGAGTTGCTCCAGATACCGCGCCTGAACGTGCGCGCAGACTACGGCGTCGAGACGGCCAACTGCTTCCCAGAGCGCGACCGATCCAGGATGGTAGAACTGCGGATAGTCTGCCTTGGTCGGCTCGATCCTTACGCCCTTCACGTTGTAACCGTCTCGCAGACGTTTTAGCTCCGTGATGCTCTCTGATGATTCCGGGTCTAGCGTGCATACACCGACACACCAGTCACTGTTCTCGTGCGCGGTGTCAGCAAGGAGGCGATTATCCCATCGGTAGGCCGAACCCGTCTGTACGAGCACCACTCTTTCCACACCCACCTCCAAAGTATTCTGTCGAAGGTGCTCGATAGTCCCGATCCCTTTCTCTGGACTGTATGGATCGTCCATCATCGGATAGGCGATCTCATCGCCGTGATAGATGTGGGCGTGTGTGTCAACCAACATTGTCACCGTGATTGGCATTTAAAAGTGTTGAGCGGAGATCGGCCCGCAGTCGGTGACCGACCTCAAGCGGCTGTCCGTTGCGGAGGACGGCGACATCGTCCACCGCGTGGATACTCGAGACTTCGCCGGCAACGGACTCAATCACGGCGAACACATCGCTGTCTGCTTTGAACGGGCCGCACAGAGCTTCACCCGTACCTGGAAGCCTGATGCCATAGTGAATCGACCGACCATCCATCATCACCAGACGCCCTGACGACCGACCTTCTGCGGACGACTGCCGCTCTACATAACTTATGGGTGACATATCTCCCTTCGCGATTGGACAGATCACGTATGTCATTTCCGTAATACCGCTTCCTTCCGTCTTGAAAATGGCCGTTGGCAGGGGCTGACACTCATAGGGCTTCCCACGCGGAATCCAGCCCTGAACGACCGGATCTGCTTGCCCGGACACGACATCCACCACCGTCCCTTCCGGCACCACACCATAGATCCCTAGGTTCCCCGTGTCGCGATTCCGGGTCTCCACACTTTTTCGGTTACCCACGATGTCGGCCTTCAGCGTGTCCAGATGAAACATGGATTCATAGCGGTGAGAACGCCCGTCTGTCGCTCGCAGAAAGTCGACCATGATCCAGATATTCGGTTTGACGAACAAGATAGAGCGTGTGTGTGTGACCGATCTGTCTCGCGAGGGGCCATACCCAGAATCATAGCTCGCAGACACAAA
>DPVD01000168.1:0-11383 GCA_003526745.1 Candidatus Latescibacterota bacterium | reverse complement strand
CGCGCTGGAGAGCTCTGCCTCTACCCGGAAGATTTGTTCCCATTTCGTTGGAGGGATCAGAGCTTTAAGGGAGTCCTTAAAGTACTCATCGGCAATCAGATAGGTCACTTTTCTAGCTCTCAGGAATCGGATCAATTTTTCCGTGTTAACCGAGAGCGATTGGTTCCGGAAATCCCCAAGTTCGTTTGTCTGGGCATTCATTCTTTCCCAATAGAAGTTGCCCGTAATGAATGGGTTGTTCCCCGCGAAACCGAAAAAGTAGAGGGGAGACCCGATCGTCATCTCACCTTCGGGTATATACTCCCTCAGTTCGTCAACGAGCTCCCCATACCTCTCCCCCGGCTTAACCCAAAGGGTCGTATAGCATCGTTTGGCCTGAACGATCGAGTAATACGCAACAAGTACGGATAAGAATCCGATCCAGGCTTTACCCGTCCTTGCTACATCCATCAGAGGGACACGGGCATAGTCTGCAATTGTTTTACCTATCAACACGAACAAGACCGACCAAACCACAATCAGAGAGCCACTGCCTGAGAAAAGTGTGTAGGCTATCACAAGTCCCAAGAACAGCAGATAAACAACCCGTGTCCGGGGGTAAATCCAGAATGCTCTGGCTGATCCCAAAACCACGAGAAAAAGCGGCAGTTCAATTATCGTTCCGCGCCTCCCCTCGACGAAATACCTGATCCAATGCTTTCCGATCGCCTCAGCCTGAGTAACAGTTATTCCATATGTAGCCTTTTGAAGAAAGACCTCCAGACCGATCGGCAGTATCTCCAGAGAGCACCAGAGCGCGAATGCAACCAGCCCTCCGAGGAAATAGCTTATTACGTGAGGAAACCCGATTTCTTTAATGGCAAAACAATAGATTACCACCAGTGTCAGGACAGTCACACCGAGTGCACCTGTCAGATGAAATCCAACGCTGAGTCCGACGATGGCTCCACACGCAAATGAAAACCGAGCTCGCTTTTCGGACAGTAGCCTGAGCAGGAAGTAGACCGCGAGTAACAGACACACGGCTACCCAGGCGTGCGATCCGCTGAAATGCGTCTCGTAGAACATCGGAGAAAGAAGGAAGAGCCCAGCCGCAATAAGAGCGGCCTCCTCGTGGTAGAGGAGACAACCGATCAGATATACCAGGTAGACGACAAGAAAACCGCCAAGAAGCAAAGGAAGCCGTGCCTGGTAGACGCCAAAATCAAGGAGGTGAAAGGAGAAGGACTGAAGGAGATATTTGTACTTCCCAAGACCGAATGGACCGTGGTTGTATTCCGCCAGCCCAGGGAACATGCTAGGAGTGAAGGTTCCCTCAGTGTAGAAAGAATAGGCGGAGTCAACACGCCATCCCTCAAGTACTCCGATAGGGGGAACCTGATCGAGAGATATGAAATGAAACACGACCAGAAGACCCATTGCAACCAGAACGGCTGATCTCTTGGTCATCTCCGAACAATCCGGACTACCGCGCCCAAACAACCCGTACCTTCTGACATAACTTGCATTCGTAACAGCTAACCAGCCTCGAGGTTATCGGGTCTCTTGCCAACCGCCACCCCTCTCATAAGCCCTACCTGGACGCCCAGCCCCGTTACAACGTGCAGCGCGACAATAAGGGCAAGATATGGGACAACATTTGGCATACCAGCAAATCTGTATGCAGTCCCAAGCTGTGCTGTCAGGATTGCAACATAGACAAGAAGAAGTGCAGCACCCCATTCAGGCGCAGGAATTGGGACAATCCAGAACGATGAGAGCAGCAGCCACGGCAACAGAGCACAAAACAGGACCGAAGGAATCCTGCCATATAGGCTCGGATGAGAGATCAGTTTCTCTCCCGTGCGAACCCTTAGCCGCCACTTGTAGGCCAGGAAAGCCTTTACAGAGTCGGGATAGCGGTCGTGGGCAATCTCCAGTTCAGGCACATTCTCAAATGTAACGATACTCCGTGCCCTATGGCAGAACTCGAAATCATCCATATCCCAAGGAATATCTGTGGCAAGCAAGCCCACTTCATCGAAAACGGATCGATGTATGACAAAGTTACAAAACGGGGCATCGGACCAGTGAACCGACTTACGAACCTTGCAAACGTGTGCGCGGGTACCTTCGGCGAACAGATTCTGCGATACTGCAAAGACCAATTCACTGACTTTCCCGCGGACGATGGGCTGCTCGGGGCCCGTTAGTACTTTCGGTATCCCACCCCCCTGACTTACTGCGGTGCTTACCCATCTCTCGCCCGGGATCGTGTCATCGTCAAGAAAGGCGATCAATGGGCCGGTTGATGTCGCGATTCCGATGTTGCGTCGGACACATGCGTGCTTCTCTTCGCACGCTATGAGCTTGATATCAAGCCCTTCGCCGAGGCCCTCGAGACACTTGATATCTCCGACCACAATCACCTCAAACCGCTTGCACCCAACCTGGTTCTTAAGCCCCTCCAAGCAGGCGCTCATCGTATCCGGACGCGAGCACGCAATTACGACAGACAGTTCGGGACTTTCGTAACCCATCTTTCGTCCACTCAAGAAGCCCGTCCCAGCAACCTACTCATCACGATTCCGAACGCGTTCCACGCCAACTTCGGCAAATACTTCGGGGTCACTGATATGGTGCTGTGCATTGCGCACGACCAGGTACAGTTACACTTGCCCTCGCCCAGAAACCGGTCACGAAAATCCGAATAGGTTTTTCCGTTGAGAACCGTCTTCATCTCATAGTTATGATCTCGAAGGTTTCCAATGGGATGCCACAGCGGTTCGCACGGAAATACATCACCTTTCTCATTAATAACCACGATGTAACGTCCCGCCTCACAATAGCTGCCCACATTTCTATGTTTCTTTACTGCTTCAGCAAGAAGACGATGGTAAATACTCTTAACCGAAAGAATTCCGACTGTGTGCAAGTCGGCCGGGTTTTGGCTTGTCGCTCGTCTAGTCAAGTGATCAGCTGCGGTGGTATACTCGGCCAATTCCTCCTCGCTAGCCAGATCTTCTCCTTCGGGCACCATTGAATGAGGAAACGTTAGTTGGATTCGATCATATTGGACCTCACGTGAGAGCTCAGAAACAATCTCATCAAGGTGCTCTCGGTTCGATTCAAGGTGTACAATACTGATCTTGAGCTTCAGATTCGAGTGTTCTTCACGTATTTCGGACAAAGCCCTGAAACTCTGGATTGCCTTACGATACAGGTCTTTCACCTTGCGACTCTCGTTGTGGGCCTCACCTATTTGGTCGATCGACATCTGAAGTTCGAAGATTACATTTGGATTCTTCCGAACAAGAGGCTCCATCGTTTCGACCATCGTGTCCGTATAGTAGAAATTCGACGGGATATCAATGACCTGAGTACTACAATGGTCGATGAAGGCCTGACATATCTGCTCCAGATCCTTACGGACAAAGGGCTCACCGCCCGATAAGCCAAGGTAATGCAAATTGCCATAGTTTCGGGCGATCTTCTCTACTTCTGGGATCGTCAGCTCACGTTCCTTTGCAACTGGATTGGTGATCTGATCGTAGTAGAGACAGAAGTCGCATCTAGCATTGCAACGTGATGTCACAAAGAAGATGAGCGTTTGCGGAAGAGCCTTCTTCTGCTCGCGAAACAATAGCGCTGATTGTAGAACGGGACTCCCTAGCTTAGTCAGATAACCCACTCAGTTGCTCCCGGGGAAGGGTATACTCAAACGCACTATCAGGAAGGGTCCTGCCTTGCGTGAAGATTCCAGATGGTCTCAAATGCCTGCCAGAACGATTCCATGACCGCCACGGGCCCCGCGGTAATACGAATACAGCCACCCATAGGGTTACCCGAACTCCATCCCTTGATGCGAAATCCAAGATCTTCGACCGCCGACACGAGATCGTGGATGGGGATGCCACTAGGAAGACGTGCAACCTGGAAATTCCCCTCGCTGGGGTATGCTGTACCAATACGTCCAAACCTCTCTTTGAGGAACCGTTTGCCGGCACTCACTTCCGCCACATACGCGTCAATTATGTCAGGATGTTTCATCACGAAAGTCCCTAGCTTCAGGGCGATCCCGTTTGCCTCATACATGGGACGCACACGTGTAAGCGCATCGATCAGGTGGGCGTTTCCGCAAGCAAAACCCACTCTTGCCCCGGCCAGCCCCGCAGCCTTCGAGAAGGTGCGTGTAACCAATAGATTGCTGTAATCGCGGATAAGAGGAAGTGCGGTCACACAACTGAACGGGTAGTAAGCTTCGTCAATGAGTACCAGTGTTTCGGAAGCCCGTGCTCGCTCCAGGATCACGACCAGATCGGATTCTTTATAGATTGCTCCGGTTGGGCTATTCGGGTTCGGAAGAGCAAGAAGCCGGGTGTCCTTCTTGATGGACTTGCAAAGTTTCTCTACGGGCATGGACATGTCGGAGCCGTAGGTGACTTCGACTCCCTTCGCCCGAAACATCTGCTTGTAAACGTGATACATCGCAAAAGTCGGTGATGGAATTAGAACCTCGTCACCCGGAGAAACAAAGGCCTCAAAGACGCTCTTGATGGCTTGATCCGAACCCGATGTGACCAAGATCTGATCCGGCGGTAAATCAATCCATTCAGACACCCGATCGCGGAACCCAGGAAGATCAGGGTAGGCCATGAGATCCCTCGGTTTCAAGGATAGCATCATTTCAGTCCAGATTGGTTCCGCGATTGTCCCAATCCGCTCGTTCTTGTCTAATCGACAGGTTCGGTCGTCGGCTGGCCCATCATATAGTCGATCGATCGAAAGGATGCCTTCACGTGGCTGGATCAATCTGTCACCTTCGCGTCTGAGCCATACCCTGAGGTCTTGCAGAACGCCACAATTAGACCCTTCTCGTCGTCACGGAAGGACACACTCGCCAGTGTGTCAGATCATCGAAGACCAAGATCTCGTATTCAAGGTCAAGATAGGCCTCCACGACGGGGATGCGATGCAGCCCCAACGGTTATTAAGATACGCGTGCAATCCTTTTTTCGGGCTTAAACTTAAACGTTTCTGCTCTTTGCACCCTAGACCGATTCGCCCTTGTATGCTCTGATTAGCTTTTCGATCCCACCATCTTGGCGCCGCCGAGCCACATACTCCAGGACATAGGCCAGCATCATACCCGCCACGAGCCCAGCACCTGCACCGGTCGCAACACCTACTTTCATCGAGAATCCGGTCGAACTCGCTCTCACGACGACGTCGCCCAACGCCTTGATCTTAGGATTGCCACTCTGTCCCTGAATAAGGATGTCCTCTCTTCTGGACAGGAGCTTCTCATGAACAGCCCTCCAAGAGTCGACTTGCCGCAGCCTCTTTGCCTGCTCTCGGCTGAATTCGAGAACGTCGCCTGTCTCCATACGGCCCTTACTTCGCCCTCTGTTAATCCGCTCTCGAAAGACCAGAAGCGAGTCTTCAACGATCGCGAGTTGGTTCGCGACCTCCACAAGCCTTGTGTCAATGTAGCCCAGCTCCTGTCGTGCGATAGCAGCGTGCCCATCGGTGTAGTGTGTCCTTAACGCGGTTAGGTATTCCAATGCGATGTCTCGTGCTACAGAGGGTTTGCTATCCTCAACCGAAAGAATAACGTAGCCTGGTTCAAACTCCCGAATGTTCGTTTTCGCAAGCAGCTCCTGATGCGCCTTCGGGATGCTCATCCCTGCCCCCAGATACTCAGCAAGGGACAGACTGTCTTCCTGGACGTGCGGATTCGCAACCTTCAGTCCCATCATACCCTTGCCCACCTCAAAGCCCTTTATGACATCCGCGTTAAGCACCGGCCCTTTGGTTCCTGCCGCCGAAGGAGCCCCTTCGAGGTACAAGGGAATTTCAGCGAAATATTTTACGCCACTGCTCCTCTTTGAATTCCACCCGCCTAGAACAGCAAGCGCAACGATCACACCGGCGATAATCCACCTACGTCGGATCATGAGCGCCAACAGGTCAAGAAGGTCTATTTCTTCGGGGTCGTTCATCTGCTGATTGGGTGCCTCGCGACCTTCACTCATGTCTGATCCTCCTGGCATGTCTGCAAAAGCTCTCGCCTGAATAATACTGAAAGGTAGAACTGAAATAGCGGCACGATATCCATCGAAACTCTCTGGCCTGTTCCTTAGAAACCTTCAATACGCCGAAGCACATCCTTCGCCTCTCGCGTGAGGTCGGGATCTTCGCTGAAACGTATGGCCAGCTCGAGATGGTGACGAGCAAGCCGAGCATCGCTTCGGCTGGCGCAAATGCCGCCGACTGCGTAATGCGTGGCTGCGTTCTCTGGATCGAGCTCGAGCCCTCGCGTGTAGGCTGCCAGGGCCTCTGTGATCTCCCCGAGTCTCATCCTCGCGTTCCCGAGCTTGAGGATGGCATCGATCGACGTGGTGTCGAGGTTTGTAGCCCTCGTAAACGCGACCACGGCTTCCTCAAAACCATTCTTTCGATAATAGACGTCTCCTATACGCTGAGCAAACCAAGCAACCGTTGGATGGTCTGATTGACCGACGCCGTAAACCTTCAAGGCCTTCTCATCTTCTCCCATATCCTCATACGTCAACCCAAGCCCCTGATACGTGACGACCCGTCGGGGACCAATCTCGATTGCCCTACTATACGCAGTTTTGGCATCCTCGTACCGATACAACGCACGGGACACCTGACCCAGATTCTGCAAGCCGTTGACGGAGTTCGGATGACGCTTGCTGACTTCGACGCAGGCCGCGTAAGCCTCCTCGAGTCTCCCCGTCTGGGCAAAAACGTCAGCGTGATACATCAGATGCTTGTAGTCATACACACCTAGGTCACCAGCGACTTCGACAAACTTGAGCGCCTGCTGGGGAGCCTCCCCGACACTCGCTATCCCCGTTGCAGTCATAGCCTCGGATAGGCTGCTTCGAAGCGCCACCGTCGCGCTCAGAAGGACAAGAAGGAAGGAAGGGATGGGAGCAAGGGAACGGTAACTTGCACGAGTTCGCAGAGGTTGACGGCCCACGGCGGCAAGAATCCCGATCACGCACCACTCGATTGTCAGCGGGCCAACGCGCTCTCGAGGAAACGAGAATAAGGCGTGAGCCTGTATCGCGGTTATAGCAGCAAGCGATGCAAGCGCGATAGACCTGTATCGATTCTGCGCCGACATGCGGAGGACAAGCATCAAGGCTGATAAGAACATCGCAACATAGGCTGCGAAGCCAAGGACACCTGATTCGCTCCAGACCCACAGATAGTCGTTGTGAGGTCTGCGGGAGATCCTGTTCCGGCTGTCGACAGGTGGCCCATACAGAGGGTAGATCTTTTCCCAGTTAGTCAGTCCGACGCCTGTCCACGGATGGTCAGCGATCATCCGAGCGGTGTCCAACCAGCGGCCCACACGACCGCTCCCGATCTCGGCCTTAGCCGTTGGAAGCGACGACGCGCTCTTAATGACTGTGTCGATCGCCTTTGTCACGGTTTTCTTTTCTCTGGGAATGTGGCCCGCCTGAGGAGCCCGGGTCATTACCTTCGAAGGGACAAGTGAACCCAAGAAACCCGTTGTGACTAATGCGACGACAAGAATGGCCGCCTTTCGCGATCTGACCAAGGAGGCAAAACGGGGTATCCGAAAATCACGCCGCCATGCGAACGCAATGACGCCCGCACAGAGAATCGCAGCCAGCCAGCCAACCCAGGCTCCACGTGTGCGCGTGTAGATGACGAAGGTTGAGCAGACAGTCAAAGCAATCGCGTTTAAGACCTCTGCATCCCACGCTCGCGTTGTACAGAACTGAAACATAGCATATGGCAGCACCATAATAACAAACATAGCAGCTGTGTTTCTGTAGGCGAATGTTCCGTTCGGAAACCCAGCCGATGGTAAATCCAGGAACGCCAGACCGAAGTATTGCAGGATGCCAACAACCGACACAGCGGAACCCAGGATTACCAGAATTCTGATCCATAGCCGCCATTGATACGGCGTGGAGTGACCCAAGATTGTCCGATAGACGGTAAGCAGTGTCACGGCTTTGGCGACCTCGATCGAGGCTTGGTAGACATCGAAGGCCCTAGGCCATTGCACCACAACGCTAAAGACGTAAATTGCGATCGGGATGTCTAGAATCCGGCAATGGAAGGCCTTAGTGTTTCGGAGCGCCCATCCGCTAAACGCGATGGGTAGAGATGCAGCCATCAATCCAAGAAACTTCGGTTTGAGCCCCGGGTCGAAGAAGTAGCTACTAGTTGCGAAGGTGACTGCGCAAAGCAGGAATGCAACAGAGAATGTCAGACAGCGCGTGGCAAGTACTGAACTGCCGACGGACACGGATGAAGGGCTACGTCTCACCATCCTCTCGCGACTGACCCATCAAAGCCATCTAGTGCTTCGGGGTGGTCAGGTACACGACTGGATTGGAGGATCCACTCGCGCGCGAAGAACTGCAACGTTGCAGTTCTGGTATCGATGTGGTCTCGTGTGTGGGACATGCTGGACAGCTTTGAAGCATCGTCCTTGAGTCCGAGAAGGTGGTGACCAGGCACGAATTCGCGGTCGTTCACTCGCCTGATAGCCTCGAATACGGCAACATCGATCCGCTTCAGGATACTCGTCAGCACCCTCCCTGGTGCCAGATCATCCTGATCCATATCTGCACCGATTGCATACACGCCCTCCGGAGCCTCCTTCACTGCCTCAATCACACCCAGTCCAGAGTTGCCCGCAAGCTGAAGCACGATATCGCACCCCCGTCCGATCAATCCTTGGGCGAGCGCTTTTCCTCGCGCGGGATCGTTAAAATCTCCTATAGTCGCCGACAGATATGCAACGGTTTTCCCTTCCTTCTCTTTGACCACTTTGAGACCGGCACGGAATCCAACCTCGTAGGTTCTGACAGGTGGGATATCCATTCCCATAACACAACCAACCTTCCCGGTTTTCGTCGTCATCCCCGCCAGGATGCCCGCCAGAAAAGCGCCCTCCTGAGATTTAAAATCAAAGCTCGCAACGTTCTCCCCTTTTACCTCGCCGTCAACGAATAAGAACTTCGTCTGAGGATACAGGGGCGCAACCTTCTGAAGTGACTCGATCATCAGAAAACCCATGGCAACCACTACGTCTGCATGCTCTGCGGCGATCGAAAGGTTCGGGACGTAATCTGCCTGCTCACTCGATTGGATGTATGTAGCCGACACACCGAGCTCGTCTATGGCTCTCTGTATGCCCGCCCAACCCATGTCGTTGAAGCCCCTATCCCCGATACCAGCCATATCGAACACCATTATGACTTTGAGCTTGTCATCTTCCAACGTGGAATCTGACGAACAGCCGATGCAGAGAAGGAGGATTGTAAGTAGATAACTTTTCGCCATCGAAAAAAACTAGAATAGGGTGTAGACGAACGGCGCGACAGCTGTGCCCTGTGTGAACACGATGAGCAGCCCAAACAGCAGCAACACTGCGACCATCGGGATCATCCACCAGAGCTTCCGCTCCCAGAAAAACACGAGAAGCTCGCCCATGATGCTCAGCTTTGCTGCGACACGTTTTACGTATGACATACGTTTACGAATCCGACTTGGTAACGACGAAGTGCCCCATGACCAAGGCATCCATTTGGCTTCGAACGAAAGGACTGTAGGCGTTTGCCGGGGTCGTCACAATTGGTTCACCTTGAAGATTGAACGACGTATTCAATACCACCGGAACACCGGTAAGATCGGCAAAACGCTCTGCAGATGTGGGCGAACTCGGTACCGCAGGCAAACCCACTGGCTCCTGGTTGACCGTGGCATCCAGCCGCGCCTATCGGTTCGATCTCAGCAACCGGATCGACGCATCTACCTGTACGTTCAGACGTCGCGCCTGGACACCAGTGATGGTGTCTGCCGCGTTAGGGATTTCCCGGAAAGCTTGCCGAAGCTCGGATGTTCTCGCGCTTGCAGTAGGCGACCGTCTGGCACCCCGAAGACTTTGAAAGCGGTTCAGCGTCGCCCGAATCTCGGGGCTTTCCGCATCCCGATCCCGTCTCCCGACGTGGGACGTATTGTCTGTACCAGCCCGGATGCGAGATGTCACAGAGCTTACACCGGGCAGGGTTGCCTGCGTTGGTAGCGTTCGTCTCGCAGCCTCGATTTTTACATCGGGCGCATCCTCTCGGAATCGGCCGGATATTCGATTCCTGACCCCTTCCTCGATAGACTCCGCTGTCTGCGTTGACACAGGCATCTGGTCCTGAGCGCGCTCACCTCGTCGCAAGCCCTGTCCACGCTCGGCGCGTTCGTTCCGCTCTGCACGCTCAGGCTCGCGGGCGTTTCCCTGACGACCCACCTGTTGCTGATTGCGGAAACGTCCAAGCCCTGCACTCGCCAAACGCTCAGCGCTGAATTTGGATACGAAAATCGGCATTTCGAATCTTGAATCCTCGGCAAGACCGTCGAGATTGAGTCATACTACCATTCTACTCGTAAGCTATGGAATCGTATCGGGCAGGTCAACCACCGATTGAATGGAAGATACTTAATAATAAGGACTTATCTATCTAAAAACAAACCAGATGGGACTGGTCTATGCTATTTCGCGTCAGCTTGCGTAATCCCTAAAGTAACAGTAACAGGTCTGTGCACGACCCCTGACCGTTCGATGCTACGTGATCTTCGACAGATCCGCTGGTCGACCCAAGAAAACTCCACATCCAAGCCATCACCACGGTAAGTAGATACCTCAGCGTTGTTGCAAATCACCTTGATTCGATCGACTATCACAGCCCCGGGTAATACGACTTTGATCTTTCTCTCCGCGAGAAGCTGATTTCTGCTGCCGTCACCTCCACAAGGCTTGCCCACCGACTCACCACGGATCGAAAAGGTCATCAGCGAATGACCGCGCCTCAAAATGGCGCTCAAGGGATCTGCGGCATATATTCCCCATGTTCGTCATCATCGTACACTCGGTTAAGAGGAGGGCTTAGATGCTCTCGCAAAACCAGATCGACTCATATAACCAGAACGGATACCTCGGGGTTGAGGACGTACTCTCCGAGAGTGAGGTCAATGCGCTGAGACAGACGACTGACAAGTTTGTAGAGCAGTCTCAAGAGGTGTCTGACCATACGGATGTGTTCGACCTGGAGCCCGGTCATACTAAAGAGGAACCCAAGCTTCGCCGCCTGAAGAGTCCGATCCTGCACCACCAAGTCTACCGAGACACGCTGCATCACGTCGGGATCTTGGGAATCGTCTCACAGCTTATCGGTTATGGCCTTCGCTGCAACGGCAACAAGCTCAACATGAAACTGCCTGAGTTCGGTAGCCCCGTGGAATGGCATCAGGACTGGGCGTTTTACCCGCACACGAACGATGATCTGCTCGCAATCGGGGTCTGTATCGACGACATGACGATCGAGAACGGTGCGCT
>DPVD01000053.1:0-8541 GCA_003526745.1 Candidatus Latescibacterota bacterium | reverse complement strand
TCGAGACGCAATGCAGTAGTGCAAGACGGTCCACCCCTGCGCCCCTCAGGACCTCGACCGCCGTCTCGACCTCGCCGAGTTTCGCCATGCCTGTTGACAGAATCACCGGTCGGTGTTTGGCGCCGACGTGTCTGAGCAATGGCACATTCGTTATCTCTCCGGAGGGAATCTTGTATAAGGGCACCCCAAAACCCTCCAGAAGATCGGCTGAAACCTCGTCAAAGGGCGTCGAGATGAAAACGATTCCACGCACCGCACAGATCTCGATGAGCCGATGGTGTTCGTCCTCCGAAAGCTGAAGCTTTTCGAGCATGCCGAACTGTCCGTCCGCCTCCCCTGTCGTCGCCACCTGGTAGGCGGCTTTCGGCGTATCTCGACGAAGAAGTCGGTCCACGTTGTATGTCTGGAACTTAACGGCATCCGCACCTGCAGCCACGGCGGCGTCTACCAAGTCCATAGCCAGACCCAAGTCGCCGTTGTGGTTCACCCCGGCCTCCGCGATGCAGTAGGCGCGCCCGTCGGGACGAAGCCATTCGATCGGTTTGTCTGTCACGCAGCTTTCTCGTTCTCGACAACCGAAGACTGTGTGGACCCGGTAGAATGGTGTTTCTCGCCATACTCCCGGATTCTCTTGTAGTCTCTGTTCACCATCAACTCTCGAAGACCATAAAGTTCGACCGCGTTGAACTGCTCAGAAATAACAGCCGTCACCTTTGTCGCATCTCCGAGATCAAGAATGAATGCCTCGAGATCGCCCTCATATTGCGCGAGGATGCGCTCCTTGTTCACGGTAAACCACTCCGAACCGGGGTAGGGCGTCGCAAAGAAAGGCTTTACCACGATCCCAAGTCTATCCCAAGCCCGCATGTTGTCGATAAGGCTGTCGATGTCCTCCTTAGGAAAGCCCATGATCTGGTTCGGTATCGGCCGGATTCCCGCTTCTAGCGTCCACCTATATGAACGTTCGTTCGTCTTGGGAGTCGCACCCTTGCCGATCGTCTTCATGACTTTCTCCGAGAACGACTCGTAGCCGTAGATGAGATGGGAGCATCCGGCTTCTCTCATCTTGGTCAGAATCTCCTGTGTCGCGAGCGTCGCGTGGCTTGTCCCGCCCCAATGGACGCCGCTGCAGTTCTCGTCGTGCGGCACGCCATCCCGGACACAGGACGGCTGTAGACCCTCCTCGATCCATAGCCTGCAAATCTCTTCCATCCAGGTCCGCCCCGAGAACTTGTCCATCGTCATCAGATTTTCGTCCAGGAATCCGATAAAATCGATGTCATACCTCTCTCTAGCGTGCTTCACCAGATCGACAACATACCGTGGGCTGTGATACCGAATGGTCCGATCATAGGATCCCGGTGTGTCGAAGCTCACAGTGGTTTCTCCACCCTGATCTTCGTACTTCATGTCGCCGCTCAGGCCCAGATGAAAACAGTAACGACAGATCAGAGAGCATCCGTATGACGCGTTGATGTCTAACCTTCGCTCCGAGAGCATGCCCTCTTCGCTGTAAAGTGCGGCGCTGTTCTTGAAATACACTTCCTCAACCGGGAATAGGTCCCAAGCCGGATAGGGCAAGGAGTCCAGATCCTCGAGCAGGTTGCGCGCTGGCGTCAGCTGAAGGTTTCCATCGGCATCCCGAAAGATCACACCATCGACGGCGTTCCAGTTTTCGGTTCCCGAGTCCATCTGTTGCAGGATCTCACTAAAGGTGGCAAACCCTTCACCCACAACCCCGATATCGATTCCCGGAAGGAAGTTCATGATGTCGTGCGGCATACTCGTGAGAAACCCGCCACCAGCCACAACCCTCGACTGCGGAGCGTAGGCTTTGGCGAACTCCACGATCTTCTTGATGTAGCCGTAGGCCGTTGTGATCCCTCCCACCGCAATCACATCCCAGTCATCCGCCTCGATCGCCTGCCGCAGGACTTCATCTCCGGCACGCCAAGCATTCGCGTCGTAAACCTGCACTTGGTGCCCTTCTTCGACGACGATTGCCGCAAGAAGGGCAATGCCGTAGGGAACGTGTCGGGGGTCGTCTTCTTCGCGTACGACTGGATTGATGAAAAGAACCTTAGCCATGGCTTCTCAATACCTCAATGATTGCTCAGAAATTTTGCTAGCGTGGTGAAGACGACACCGTCGCCAAAGAGGATCCCACCTTCGGTGCAGTTGTAGGTGATACAAGGGGCATCAGCCGCCATCTCAAGGAAAACGTCACGATACCAGTAGTAGGTTGGGTCTGTAAACCAAGTCTTGCCCAAGTAGGGGTTCTCGATATCGATAAACGCCTCTGCTACTCTATCCTCACCGACCAAATCGACGAGTTCATAATAGTATTGCGTGTTGATGTGATCAGTATCCTCGTAGTAGGAGAGGTCCATCCCGACCAAGGCGATTTTCTGGATCTCCAGGATGCTGTGTGCAAGGACCCAACACGCTGTTCCTACGTTTCCACCCGCATTCACGCACGGATAGCCGTTAATATCATAGACCTGCCTCGTCACACTCTCGGGTTCCATGGGGTCATCGTATAGCGGGTTCCACCAGTAGATATC
Organism: Candidatus Latescibacterota bacterium; assembly: GCA_003526745.1. GTDB lineage: Bacteria > Latescibacterota > UBA2968 > UBA2968 > UBA2968 > UBA2968. The sequence continues at coordinate 5,977 of DPVD01000053.1, read as the reverse complement.
CATCCCGCTGTCACGACACCGCTGAACCACGGGTGGCGAAGCACAGCTTGCTACGGCTGCTCTGATCGTCGGCCCGTGAGCATCAACGGCCTCTAGGAGATCCTGATTGCGCTTGAGTTCGTTTTCTCGCAGAGCCGGATCCAAGTCCTGACGTCGGAAATAATCATCCGCTTCGAGATCACCCGCAGTAAGATCTGGGTCCCCAAAGAACCGAACGATTCTCTTGGAGTGAGGATCCAAAGTAACGATGACATCCGGGACAAGCCCGTTCCTGAAGCAGTAGGCCATCGCGGATTCGGACGAAATGATAAGGCCCTCGAAACCGGACGCCTTGATCTGCTCAGCAACGTTGTTTCGGTGCAAACTCGGCCCCGCCGCCATCACAATCGCTGAGTCAAGAGACCTCTCCTGGAATGCCTCACTCAATTTGCGGATGGACTGACCCGGTACGTGCCTGTTGTCTTGAGCGTATGCTAAACCTACGTCAGCACACTTCTCAAGCGTTACGTCACTCAGCCTGCTGGCCAGATTTGGTCCCAGACCCTGCGCCATCATCTCCGTCCCAAGTGAACCCCTTCTTCGACACAAAGGCGATACTGCCGCCTAGTCGCTTCAGGGCAGTCCGTTCGAACTGTTCCTCTAATCGGTTCTTCTCTTCCGTCTCCTTCTGCTCTACATGTTTCTTCGTTTTGAAGTTGCCCTTCATGAACTCTGCCATACTCTGCTCCTTTGGCTAGGCAATCGAGTTTTGACTCTCGAACTGCAGTCGGTGAAACCGGCAGTACGAACCGTCAAGTGCGATCAGATCTTTGTGTGCGCCGCGCTCGACGATTTGGCCCTTCTCCAGAACGATGATCTGATCCGCATTCACGATTGTGGAGAGACGATGAGCGATGACGACGACTGTTCGTTCTCTACTGATCTCCTCGATGGCTTCCTGAACCAGTCGCTCGGAAGCTGTGTCCAAGGCGCTCGTCGCTTCGTCCAAAATCAGGATCTGGGGATCCTTTAGGATAGCGCGAGCGATCGAGAGCCGCTGCCTCTGTCCGCCGGACAGACGAACTCCGCGGTCGCCGACCATCGTATTAAATCCTTCGGGCAGATCTTCGATAAACGCACGCGCGTTGGCGCGTTCAACTGCATCCTCGACTGCTTCAAGATCGGCATCGGGACAGCCGTATGCGATATTTTCCAGGACGGTGGAATTGAACACAAATGTATCCTGGCTGACCACCCCAACGGCCGCCCTCCAGGAGGTCAGGTCAAATGTTTTAATGCTTGTGCCATCCGCGAGTATATCGCCCCGAGTCGGATCGTAAAACCGGGGAATCAGATCGACCAGTGTGGATTTCCCTGCGCCCGATTCCCCAACGAGTGCTGTCGACTCTCCCGCTCGAATCGAAAGCTCCACATCACGAAGCACATAAGGCGACGTGTCCTCATACCGGAAAGAAACGCTCTCAAACCTCAGGTCCTCATCCAATCCAGGGAACCTTCGATTTCCGCCAACGATGAACGGTTTGCCCTCGGGCGACAGGAGATCTAAGACATTCCGTACGCTCTGCAGTCTACTTGAAATCGCTATCCTGCAGCTGTTGAACTGCGTAACCCTGGGCATCAAGCGATACAGTACCAACAGGAAAGTCAGAAACATCGGCACAACTGCTTCGGCTTCGAAAAGTCTAGTCGCGACCAAGAAAGAGGCCGCGAATATGACCATCGTGAAAATCTCGGACAACGGAGGAACCAGGCACGTGTAAACGTGATTCCTCAGGGTAGCTCGATTTACCGCATCAACGGCTGAATCGAATCTCTTCATCTCCCCTGCCTCCTGACCAAACAGCCGCACTTCGCGCATGCCAGCAAGACCTTCCAGTCCGGTAGAGATGTGCTTCGCGTTGGTTTCGCTGATTGCTTCTCCCGCCGCCTCGGCCTTCTTGACTAGAACCCTGAGCAGAAGAGAGAGAACACCCATCAAGACGATCGCCAGAATCGTCAAGGTTGATGAGATGGCCAAGATCAGGATCAGTCCCACTGCGGCCACGAAGATCAACGATGCTTGCTGCATCAGGCTTGTCACCACCTGCGATGTTCGATTGGTCTCCTCTGTCAGATGGTTCCAGAGATCACCGGCACGATGTCTAGCGATGTACTGATAGCCAACTTTCAGCATCTGATCGTAGACACGAGCCCTGAGTCCTCGCATGAGTTTGAGCCGAACCCACTCGGAAAGGAGAGTTTGACCGTAGACCGCGCCTCCTCTGAACACAGAAACGCCAACCAGGACTAGCATCATCACCGCCACACGCCGCTCGACGGCTACCCCCTCGAAAGGACGACTCAGCGAGTCCAGAAGGGCATTGCCGGTGCGCACAGGCCCCTCACCCGTCAGATTCTGCAGAACGGGGACCATTAGACCCAAGCCGATTCCCTCGAGACACGCGGAAACCACACCCAGGACCAGCACACCCCAAATCGCAAACCTGTAGGGTTTGCAGAACCCGACAAGAATGGGACAGGCTTCGCCGAGTCCCAACTTGCTGTTAGTGGCAGATGGTCTCATAAGTTCGATACATCACCGCGGTCAGGCATATTGTTGCAACAGCTCGTCGTCATCCATCATCTGTTCCACGAGCATGAGGTCTTCAGGTGTATCCACAGCATGGGTCACGTAGTCAGATTCAATCATCTTTACTCGGTAGCCATGCTCCAGACACCGAAGCATGTCAATCGACTCTGCGGTCTCGAGTGGTGTCGGTTCGAGATCGACATACTTCAGGAGAAACTCCCGGCGAAACGGGATGATGCAAACCTGCTTGTATAGTGGGCTGTCCGAATAGAACCCCTTTTCCCCTCGGACAGTTGGGATCGGCTCCCGAGAGAAGTAGAGCGCACAGCTCTCTTGATCCATGACCACTTTCACCGTGTTGGGATCTTCAAACTCCTGCTGGCTGCGAATACGTGATGTCAGATTGGAGCACAAGATTGAATCATCATCGATCAATGGCCTGACGGCCAGGTCGATCATTGCCGGATGGGTGAGCGGCTCGTCTCCTTGAACCATACAGACAATGTCCACGTCGAGCCCCTCGGCTGCTTCAGCCGTTCGATCGCTCGCCCGCTGATGGGTATCAGCCGTCATGATCGCTTTCCCGCCAAATGCTTCAACCGCGTCCTGGATTTCAGTGTCACAAGTAGCTACGTAAACACCTTCGAGGTCGCTGGCCAACGCGATCCGCTTGTATATATGTTCGATCATCGCCATACCACGGATCCTAGCCAAGGGCTTGCCGGGGAAGCGTGACGAACCCATCCGCGCTGGTATCACTACAGCTGTTTTCATCACTTCCCTCCTTCTCCACTGAAGTAGCTCTCCCACGCCTCGAAGTGGTTTCTTCCCATAAGAGTTCCGGTGACGTCACAAACGTTACAGGGATCGAAGCGTCTGTCGCCGCACCCTAGACGTTTCCGAGAAAATGTCAGGGCCTTGCCGTTCCAGATTTCCAAAATAGACTGGTCGTTTAGGTTCCCTGCCCGAATCTTTTTCCCCCAATCGTGAGGACATAGTAAAACCGACCCATCCCAGTCCACCGTGAACTGATAGTGGGGATAGAAACATTCCTGGTTCAGAGGTTCAGCCACTTCAGCAACGCCAAGCTCTTCGATCTGGATGTTCCCTGCGCGATTTGACATCGTCAACCCGAAACCTTCCTCGCGTGACAGGTAACGGATACGTGTGATCAGTTGGTCCTCACGTAGACCGGCCCTGTGCCTGATCGATTCGAACTCCTCTTTCTGATGAGGACCGTCGTACATACTCACAAGCAGCGTCGACAATCCACTATCGAACAAGGAGCGAGCTCTCTCAACGGTCAGATAATCGCCGTTGGTCACCGACTCAATCCGAACATCCGGGCAATGCTCCCTAAGCAATCGAATCAATGTCTCCAGTTCCTTGTGCAGGAGAGGCTCCCCGAAGGCCGAGAAAAGTGCTTTACCCGAGTAATTGAACTCGCCAAGCTCCCGAGCAATCTTCTCCATGAGCTCTGGACGAAGAAACAAGTTACGATTGGGATAGACTTCCGGATCGACCCGAGGACAAAACTCACAGGTCCGGTTGCAGAGCTCCGTCGGATTAAATTCGATCACTGAAAAAGCCGGGACACCCGACATATGCTGCTGGACATCAAGGTGGCGATTGATTATCGCACTCTTTCGCTCGATGTTTGGATCCAACTTCATTGGCCACTCTCTTTTGATTCGGCGCGGTGTAAACCCATTTCACGCCATCTCTTCCCGATGTTGCCCCAGCACTTCAAGCAGGTTTTCCAACGTGGACTCGTGTACACGCTGCCAGGCCTCGGGGCTGCTGTTGGAGTTATGTGGCGCCAGCATGCAGTTGTCCAGTTCGCGCAGCTTGCTGCTCAGTGGAAGGGGTTCTACCTCAAATACGTCGAGAGCCGCACCGGCGATGATCCCGCATTCCAGAGCCGAGGCAAGTGCATCTTCATCCACCAAGGGACCTCGGGCGGTATTCACCAGATAGGCAGTCGGTTTCATCATTGAGAGAGCAGCCGCGTCGATAATGTGATGGCTCACTGGCGTCAGAGTACAATTGAGACTCACAAAGTCGCTCGTTGACAGCAAAGTCTGTTTGTCCAAAATCTCAACATCGTACTCATCAAGAAATTCACTCTGAATCTCAACAACATCTGTTCCCACAATCCGCATACCGAAGCTGGATGCTCTGCGAACTACAGCCTTCCCCACGTTGCCAAGTCCGATCACACCCAGGGTCGTCTCTTTCAAGGATACGCCGGCTCTCTTCTTGGACCACCTGCGTGATTTGACGTCTCGATCCATCCAGGGAAGTTGACGGGCAAAGCAGAGCATATAGCCCAAGACACTATCCGAAACGGGATCCGTAAAAGCGTTGGGCGTATTCCGAACGGCAATCCCAAGCCTTTTAGCCGCAGCCTCATCGATCGAATCGATTCCAGTTCCCCACTTGGATATCACCTTAAGGCGCTTAGCACGCTTGAGCACCCTTTCGGTAAAGCGATCGTCGCCACCAATCACTCCGTCAATGCCGTCGATCAGGGTCAGAAGCTCTTTCTCGGAAAGACGTTCATTCACCTTCGGGACAACAATCTCGATTTGATTCTCTTGAAAGACGCGTCTGAATTGCTCAACGACAGGCTGAAAATACGGGGCTGATATCAAGACTTTCCAGGCCATTCGCACCCTCTTATGAGACGCGCCAGATTCGGTCTTCTTCAAGGCCAAGACGACACAACGCTTCAGCATCATGGTCCTCATCCAACGATGTCACCAATACCGCATCGATTTGAGACACCTCGGTCTCTGCGATATCCCTCACCGGATACCCCATATACTCATTAAGTTGAGGATTTTCATCGATGATGGCGGCAACTCGTATCTCGCCCTCATTGAGCAATCCGATCACGATGCGTGTCATATCGCTAACGCCAAACAATAGGATTCGCCCAACGCCTGCCTCTGTCATTTCCCCCACGGATCGACGGATGCGATTTTCTACCTGACTGTAGTAGTCCAGCGTGAACTTGAGGAATCGGTAGGTGAGCTGTGACTTCAGTTTCATTCCCGAGGGAGTCAGGATATAGAGATACGAACGTTTATCGGGATTCCTGCGAACCTTCTGAAACTTCAGGTGGCCCTTCTCAAGTAGCTTGTGCAGACAGTAGTTGACCTTCTTAAGGTTCAGCCCGGTTTCTTCGGCAAGTTCCCGCTGGGTAAGTCCCTGCTTCTGCTCCAGCACGTCCATTACCGCCAGAAGTCCCAGGCTTTCTCGAGTTGGTGAACTCTGCTTGAGGAGATCCAAGATTCAGCCTGCCAGTTCTCGGGACACAGATGTGAACGAATCCATCGTCGCGCGAACACCGTTCTCGAGGGTCACAGAGGGAGACCAATCAAGAACTCTCTTTGCCCTGTCGGG
>DPVD01000115.1:3070-3687 GCA_003526745.1 Candidatus Latescibacterota bacterium | reverse complement strand
TAAAGAACCAGGCATCGCCAATCCGAATGTCCGCACCGCCCCCCTCTGTCAGGATGTACTTCGTCTCAACCTGGTCGGGGTGATGGTCAATCAGCCATCCAATTCCGTGATTCCCCTTGCCGGCCTCCTCATCGGCCGTAGCCGCGTAGACTAGGTCACGGTTCAGCTTCAGTCCCTGCCGATGGATCAATAGGAAGATCATTATCTCGACGGCGACCATGCCCTTCATATCGAGCGTACCTCTTCCCCACACATATTCGTCGATCAGGTCGCCCGAGAACGGCGGATGGGTCCAGTGTTCAGGTTCCGTTGCCACCACATCCGTATGGCCAAGCAGCATCAGCGTTTCCTGATCGCCGCCAGCCTGCCGGGCAACGACGTTCCCGCGTCCCGGTTTAGACTCGGTCACTGTAGATGGGATACCCTCCCGGATCAGAACATCCGCGATATACTCCGCGCACTGGATCTCATTGCCGGGAGGATTAGTGGTGTCGAGGCGGATCAGATCTTGCAGGAGATTCGTTACTTCTCCGACGACCTGTTTCCAGTCGATCTCAGGTCGAGACATCAGATCTCGAGGGAATCGGACGACCACGCAGCGAGGGGTGTATAGCGTG
>DPVD01000115.1:2672-2796 GCA_003526745.1 Candidatus Latescibacterota bacterium | reverse complement strand
GGAACCAGACGACCACGCATCGAGGGGTGTATAGCGTGTCGTATCCAGTTCGAAATCATATCCGAAGGGCGCGTCGACAACGGACGAGATGTCGAGCAATCCATCGGACACAGCCAGCGCCAGG
>DPVD01000115.1:2070-2348 GCA_003526745.1 Candidatus Latescibacterota bacterium | reverse complement strand
CCATTCGATCGGTAGAGGGATGCATGATTTTCGACAACCTGTGCCTGGACCTCCTCGGGGAACATGCTCAGCCCTGCAAAGTAATGGTGGCCGTTCCGCTCGGAGTGCGTAATCCCAAGTGTCGCGAGTACGGCCAGATCCTGTGTAAGGGCAACCGGCCCGACATTCGCAAGATCTTCACTGCTGAGAATGTGTGCGATTCCAGTGTCCGCCTGACGCTTAGTCATCAGGCATGCGTTCGCAATCCCCTTGAAGATACCCTTGCAGTTCTTGTGGCT
>DPVD01000115.1:0-1776 GCA_003526745.1 Candidatus Latescibacterota bacterium | reverse complement strand
CCCTTGCAGTTCTTGTGGCTGGTTCCCACATACCCGCACTCCAGTGCACGTCTTGAACTGTCCAGACTGTCATCAGACTCGTCGATGATCATCGGTGGGCAGTCGTTCCACTCAGACAAAACCCGCTGCGCCTGGTTTGTCAGGGCGACATCTCGGTGGAGCGGCTGCTCTACGAAGATCAGGCCTTCGAGAAAATCGGTCAGATCTTCATCCGAACGGATCGCATCCCACAGCTCTCGAAACGGGAGGAGCTCAGTGTACTGCTCGTTCCCGTCGAGTGTGAACCGGCATTCGCGCTCCGACATAAGGGCTGCGATGCCCTTGAGACGAGCCCGATCCTGATCGGCGTCGCCGCACAGCTTGATCTTCAGGTGCGTCAGACCGTAGACCTGGATATTGTCTTCGAGCGATTGAGGTAACCCGTCTGTCAGCCTTTCGCTAGCGGGGATATCCGCGTTGGTCAACGGGTCGGCGAGTCCGACCGTGTGACGGACCTGAATCGATCGCAGCGGCTGACCGACCAGCAGACTCGCCGGGTCGACACCTTCCAGCTCGGGATGGATGTCGCCGAGACGGATACCGAGTGCTCCCTCTCTGACGGCGGACCCGAATGGCTTCCCACTCGCACGGCACACGGCGTCGATGACCGCACGCTCGACGAGGCTTACCCCAAAGCCCCAGAGCAGGGGCGGATATCCCGTCGACGCCGCCCACGTCTCTTGCTCGCGATACACCGACAGCCAAAAGTCGAAAGCGGATTCGGCCGTGGAAACGTCTCGTAATGACTCGACGGCGTGCCGGATCACCGTCAGCATCTCGTCGAGATCCGAATCGAAAGGCGTTTCTGGATTCTTAGTGAACCATTTCGGAGGTAGTCCGTCCGCTGAGAGCCCGACCGAAGAACGACCATCTACTTCGACTTCGATCCGGACAAACAGATGAGGCAGCGCGACAAGCGACGCGATCCCGTATTTGAACGGGAATCGCGTATGCATGTTCAGGACGTGCATCTGCACGTCGTTGATCTTCAGCGACATTCAGGCTAGTCCTCCGCCGTCAGAAACTCATCCGGACTCATGGCCCTTGGTGTAAACCGTGCCTTACGGATCGCCCCTTTATACCAGTAGACTCTGTTGAGTCGCACACCCATCGACGTCTGTCCGGGCACCTGCGGGATATACTCGACTTCTTTGCCAAGCTCCATTCGCCCGTTCACATAATGCTTGAAGGTCTTCCCGTCGACGACGATCGCCGCGTGATACCACGGCCCGATCTCGTGCTTGTCACCCATCGCCAACATCGTATTGTTCGTGTCGTTGGTCCGCAGGAACGTGTCGAGATACCACAGGTTATCCTCGGTAAGACGTGTCTCGAACATCACCCTGTTGTTCGTGTTTGCCTCCTGCATGTGGAAGAAGCGTTGTTCTACGAGTCCGTTCGCGTAGGGCTGGAAGATCACCTCAACCGTAAACGTCTTCATTCCGGACAGAGGATGCACGTCGAAGAACAGGCCGTCATCGACACCATCGAACTCAATCGCTTTCCCGTAGGGCGTGTCGATGACCTTCGGGTCTCCCTCCACCGTCACCTTGTGCCCGCCGATCTCTTCCAAGTTGTCCAGTTCCCAGATCACGTGTCGCTCCTTTTCCCCTGCGCATCCGAACAGCACGCAGGCCATCACTGCGATACAGATTCTCTTTCCAGGCTTCATCTCAGAACGCTCCTCAGATTCCTCGCTACGTGCTCTTCATCTCCGGGACGCATCGTCATCGGGTC
>DPVD01000276.1:15532-15707 GCA_003526745.1 Candidatus Latescibacterota bacterium | reverse complement strand
GAAGAGTCGAACAACGATTAAAATCGAGACGCATTGAGATGTGTTACAGTACGGACGACTAGGTGGGGCGTTCGGAAGGTTGAAGAGGAAAGGGCGGAAGATGGCAATTACGGCAAGCGAGGTCCAGGAGTTGCGTAAACGGACCAATGTCGGGATGATGGACTGCAAGAAGGCG
>DPVD01000276.1:2740-15240 GCA_003526745.1 Candidatus Latescibacterota bacterium | reverse complement strand
ATGATGGACTGCAAGAAGGCGCTGACTGAAGCCGACGGCGACATGGAGAAGGCGATCGAGATCCTTCGTACACGCGGTATCGCGAAGGCTCAGGATCGAGCAGGGCGAGCTGCGAAGGAGGGCGTGATCGAAGCTTACATCCACGCGGGCGCCAAGCTGGGTGTGCTGCTCGAGGTCAACTCTGAGACGGATTTCGTGGCGCGCACCGATGAGTTCACGGGATTTGTGAAGGACGTGGCGATGCACATCGCCGCCTCCGCTCCGATCGTCGTGAGCAGGGAAGACCTCGACGCTGGGCTGGTCGAAAAGGAGAAGGCCATCTATCGGGAACAGGCCCTTCAAGAGGGCAAGCCGGAGCAGGTCGTCGACAAGATCGTTGACGGACGTGTCGACAAGTATTATCAGGAGGTCTGCCTGCTTGAACAGATCTTTGTGAAGGATTCGGACAAGACCGTCCAGGATCTGCTGACCGAGCTGATAGCGAAGTGCGGAGAGAACGTGACGATTCGACGCTTCGAACGTTTTGTGCTCGGCGACGAGAGCTGATCAAAGTCAAACGACCACAGGAGGGAATGCCATGGTAGATGAGATTCTTGCGGAAGCTAAGCGCGAGATGGACAAAGCCGTGGACGCCTTTCATCGTGAAGTCGCGACTGTTCGGACTGGGCGTGCAAACGCGTCGTTGCTGGATATGATTCGCGTCGAGTATTATGGCTCTCAAGTTCCAGTGAACCAAGTTGCCAGCGTGACGATTCCGGAACCGCGTCTGGTCGTCCTCCAGCCGTTCGACAAGACAGTGATTCCCGAGCTTGAGAAGGCGATCCAGTCGTCCAACTTGGGCCTAACGCCTTCTAACGACGGGAACGTGGTTCGTCTGCCGATTCCTCAGCTGACAGAGGAGCGGCGAAAGGAGCTAGTGAAGGTTGTTCATGGGATGAGCGAGGAGTGTAAGGTCTCCGTCCGGAATCATCGCCGCGATGCGAACGATCTGCTAAAGTCGGGTCAGAAGGATGGCGAGATCCCGGAGGACGCTGCGAAACGTGGGACGGATCAGACGCAGCAGCTGACAGATGACTTCGTGAAGAAGATTGACGAAATGCTGAGGGACAAGGAAGCCGAGATCATGGAGGTCTAGGTTCTTCGCGAGTTGTTGTTTGATGCCGCCTGTTCGGATCACACCGATGGGCGGTATTTTTGTTGGGAAGGGCGGGGAGGATGGTACAGGCTACGGATAGATCTCATCGACAGGCTCAGAACGGTGCCTTCGCTACGCTCAGGATCATGAAGGGAGAGGAGGAAAAATGGCTAGGATCAACGCGAACTATAACAAGCTGGCTGCGGGATACCTGTTCCCGGAGATCGCCAGACGGACGGCGCAGTTTACGGAGGAGAACTCCGGCGTTCAGGTTATGCGGCTCGGGATCGGAGATACGACGGAGCCTTTGACGGATGTAGTGATCGAGGGTCTTCACGACGGGGTGGATCGGTTGGCAAGCCCGGATACCTACTCCGGATACGGTGATGGAGAGGGTGATCTGGATCTGCGTGAGGCGATCGCGAAGAAGTATGAAGATCATGGTGTATCGCTAGACGCAACGGAGGTCTTTGTGAGCGATGGCGCCAAGTCGGACTCGGCGAACGTGTCATCTATTTTCGCGCACGACTGTGTGATCGCCGTCCAGGATCCTGCCTACCCCGTCTATGTCGAGAGCAACGTGATCTCAGGACGTACGGGTGAGGCCCTGGAAGGTCAGTATCAGGGACTACTCTACATGCCTTGCACCGAGGCCAACGGTTTCTTTCCGGATGTCCCGAGCGACAAGGTCGATCTGATTTACCTCTGTTGCCCGAATAACCCGACGGGTGCTGTGGGCTCGAAAGAGCAGCTCAAGGCGTTCGTGAATTATGCGATCGAGAATCGGGCCGTGATCTTTTACGACGCCGCTTACGCCCCGTATATTACCGACCCGGCTCTCCCGAAAACGATTTTCGAGATCGACGGTGCGAAGTCATGTGCGATCGAGATCAACAGCTTCTCGAAGGACAACGGCTTTACAGGTGTCCGACTCGGCTGGTCCGTTGTTCCTCAGGATCTGATTGTGGAGGATTCAGAACCTGGCAAGCTCAACACGATGTGGCGTCGTCGTCAGAACACTTTCTTTAACGGTCCGTCGAACATCGTACAGCGAGGCGCGTTCGCATCTCTGGAACCCGAAGGGCGGAAGCTGTCCAAGGAGATGGTTGATTACTACATGAATAACGCGGGAACGATCAAGAGCGGACTCGAAAGCATTGGTCTGACCGTCTTTGGCGGATCCAGCGCACCCTACCTCTGGATGAAGACACCGAACGGAATGAGCTCTTGGGATTTCTTCGACAAGTTGCTGACCGAGGCCCACGTAGTCGGTACGCCTGGGTCTGGGTTCGGGCCGAGCGGAGAGGGGTACTTCCGGCTCAGCGCATTTGGGAACGAGAAGGACATCGCGACGGCGGTCCAGTCGATCAAGACGAATTTACAGCTATAGAAACTCAAATTGATAAGTGCAAAATACAAAATGGTAGTCATCTCGCTGTGGCTGCTTTTAGGTAATGCTTTCGCGCAGGACACAGCCAAGAAGGCCCACGTGGCGATGCGGCAAGTGGCTGAGTATGGCGTGAAGGGAAGTGGTACTGGAGAGTTTCTGGATCCGCGTGATGTGGCGATCGATCCGTCGGGAAACCTACTGATCGCAGACACGGGTAACCATCGGGTCGTGAAGCTAAACATCAAGGGCGGGTATCTTGCGGAGGTGGGTGCGTTCGGATGGGATGACCGACAGTTCAACGAGCCGACGGGTGTGTCGACGGGTACGGGGCTTGAGATCTATGTTTCGGACAGCCAGAACCAGCGCATTGCTGTCTACAGCCAGCATCTGAAGCTGGTTGCTTTGGTCGGAGGGCGTTACGTGGAGGGCGCTCTGGCGCTGGGACGGCTGGGAGGTATCGCCTCGACACCTGAAGGCGAAATTTACGTGACGGATCATGATCTGGACCAGGTGATCCAGGTCAGCACGTTCAGCAGGACGGATCGGACCTTTGGTGGATATGGGTATGGGACGTGTGAGCTTCGCGGGCCGAGTGCGCTGGACGTTGATGATGAGGGGCGCGTCTACGCCTGCGACACCGAGAACGACAGGATCGTCGTGTTCGATCGCTACGGCAACTACGACCGCGAAATTGGGAAGGACCTACTGAGTAAACCGTCTGGAGTCGCCGTAAGTTCGAAGCGGGTTCTGTTTGTGTCGGACTCAGGCGCACACAGACTACTCGCCTTCGATCTGGTCACCGGAGAGGTCGCGGGGAGGATGGGGGGCCCAAAACCGGGGTCAGAGAGGGGTCGGTTCGACACGCCAATGGGGCTGGCACTCAGCGATCGAGACGAGATTCTGGTCGTCGATTCAGGTAATCACCGCATCCTCAAGTTCAAGCTTCTCGTGTTGCGAAAGTAGCCATTCTGGAGGTCTGATCGGGTCACTTGCTCTCGGTCCCCTGAACGGGCACCTTTCTTAATGCACTTCCACGACTGGCGACGTATCGGCTGGCTGATCCTCACGGGCTTGTGCGTCGCACTTCCTTATCAAACTGAATCACGCGTCAGAACTGGGTTCGATGTCGAACGCGAAGTTCGCGGTGACGGGTCGCGCGGTCCATTCTCGCTGAATGTGCGGGATCTTGTTCGCGGATCGGAATCCGTGTATCTGGGCGAGCGTCTTCTCAAGCGAACCGAGGACTATACCCTCTCATATGTCGACGGGGCCCTTGTCCTTGTCGAACCAGTTCTGCGCGGCGAGATCCTTACGATCCGCGCGCAGAAATCTTTTCAGGTTCTTCCAGGTTTTCGGCGCCGCGAGGCTTTGCACGACTCCTCACGCGTCCTCATATCCCTTCCGAAACGCGACCGGATAAGGAAGAGCCAGACCGCTGTTGAGCCGATATCGGGTGGTCTCCAGGTGACCGGCGTGAAGCGACTCCAGGTCGCCGTCGGTACATTTCCGGAGGCTGCCTTGAACCAGTCTCTTAGGCTGGAGGTTTCAGGGATGATTTCGGAAGGCGTACGTGTCAAGGGTTTCCTGACCGATCGCAGCCTGCCCGTTCGGTCAACGGGCCGATCACGTTCGCTCAATGATCTTGACCGGGTGCATCTTGAGGTGGCGAGCAGTCGATTTACGGCCGTTCTGGGGGATGTGGATGTTGCCTTCCAGGGAACCGAGTTTGCCCGTTATAAACGTCAGCTTCAGGGCGCTCGCTTCCGGGTATCAGGTGATCACGGCGACCTGGATCTGTTCGGCGCAGTTGCGGAGGGTGAATGGACCTCACGAAGGATGCAGACACGCGCCGGGTATCAGGGACCCTACGGGCTGTCCACAGGTGGTCGACCGATTGCGGCCGGGAGCGAACGGTTGTTCCTGAACGGTCGGCAGCTACTCCGGGGTGAGAGCCTGGATTACGTGATCGATTACGATAGAGGTCTGGTTACGTTCACACCCGGACGGCCGATCACGGGTGAGAGTCGAGTGATTGCCGAGTTCCAGACTGTCGATCCGGATGGCCGCATTCGGAGTCTCGGTCTCCGCGGCCAGATGTCGACGGGTGACGAGAAGCTACGCTTTGGGACGACGCTGTTGAGGGAGTCGAGAGGCGCGTCCCTGACGACGGGAACAACCTTTTCGGGCGCTGCATTACCTGGTGCGTTTCTGTCGAGTGTGGATGGGATGTTCAGCCCGCAGGAAGGCGTGCAGCTGGATGGTGAGTTTGCTTGGACGCGATCCGCCAACATAGACAATTCGAGCATTGGCCACGCAGTACGTGTCGGTCTGACGTGGCAATCGGAGCAAGCTCGCGAAAGGATATCGGGGATCCGTGCCGTTCGGTTGACTGCCAAGCTTCGGGATGTGGGGGAGTCGTTCCAGGCCCTCGATGGTGTCGAATCGATCCGGAGGGAGGGCATATGGGGATGGGAGTCCAACCTGATCCGAGGAGCGGGCCGAGAAACGGAGATGACACTCCGGTATGTACCTTTCTCGTTCGCATCGGTCGGGACGAGCTTCGGATACCGTAGTGGGGAGTTCGGTGGGCACAGATTCGGAACCTCCGCCTCGATGGATGGAGGACGGTATGGGCAAGCCAACGTTTCCTTAGACCGGGTGGAACGAGTCGGTGGACGTCTGTCGAGGTTCAGTGGCGGGGTTAGAGGGAAACTGGGCTGGTTTCGCCCGACTGTACGACTCAGGTCGGAGACCGCCGCTGGGTCGGCCGTCCGTGGTTCACGGTTCTACTACACGAGCATCTCGAACAACCTGCCGGAAGGCATCCGGGTTAGGGAAGCCGATGTGGTCTCAGAAGTCGGGGCGGGACGAGTCTTGCTGACGTCGAGCCTGACCGTTTCTCAGGTCGATCAGCTCGTCGCGACCTGGACGGACAGCTCAAGGGAGTGGACGCAGATGAACAGCCTGACGGCAACGACGGTGAGAGGATTCCGGTTCGTCTGGTCTTTCGGGCAGACATCTCGTCTGGTAAACGGTAGTCCACGGCAGACAGTGAGCCTGGGACGGTTTAGAGTCAGCCACAGACTAGGAAGCGGTCTGGTGAATCAAGACATCCAGTATCAGGTGTCCAGCACCGGGCTGGCCGATCAAGAGCGCGTCTATATGGAAGTCCCGGATGGCGAGGGGACCTACGTTTGGGAGGATGTCGATGGGGATGGCGCGCGTGATCCGGAGGAGTTCATTGCAGAGACGGCCGGAAACTATGAACCTATATACGGACTCTTCACGAGTTTTCAGCCGGTCCGCGATGCGTCGATTGGACTGAGGACGGTTATGGATTTCTCGAGGGGTCCCTTCTCTCGAGCTCGACTTTTGCGAGACCTGGCATTCGAGGTTTCGCTCGAATCAGAGCGCAGGACCTCACCTGACGTGAGTATCGGGATCGCTCCGCCCAGCCTGATAGGATTCACAGATGAAGAAGGGTTGATGTCCGCTCGCCGGTCTGTTCGGTCTACACTCCATCTTTTCCGCAGAAGGACAATTGGGTCGATCCGGATCGACTCGCGGCTGTCCGATGATCTAGACCGGCGTTTGAGTGAGGACGGACGAACAAAAGTTCGCGAATGGGTCTTCGTGGGCAAGGTCAGACCGTCCCGTGGATGGGACACGGAACTCCGGGTAGAAACAGGAGCTCGGCGACGAGCGGGTAAGGGGGCCTTCGCGCACAATATCGCCGAGCGCGGTTTGGAGGTCAGGAACTGGGTTCGGCTACCGGACGGCTGGCAGACGGGTCTGACGATCGGTTGGGGGCGTGATCGGGAACGACAACGCGACCTTCACGCGAGACGTATATCGATCGGTCCTGAGCTTCGACGAGCCCTCCGTGGACGCGGACGGCTGACGAGCCGATTCGATTGGGTCCGTGTGACGTCTGATGACCCTCTTCCTCTGTTTCTGGGGTTGGCGCAAGGACACCGCAAGGGCGTGAACTACCGATGGCGTTTCGGGGTCGACTACCGCCTTGGAGCCTACGTGGATGCTTTCATGACCTATGATGCGACGATACGGCCGGAGCGACCGGCTCTGCACGTCGGACGCGTAGAAATCCGGGCATCATTCTGATGTCGGCCTTCTCCAACACTTTCGTGGGTTCGAAGACGACGCTACTAGTCCTCGTGTTATTGATGATTCTGACTGGCACTCGTTCAGCTAGTGCAGTGTCTCAAAGGATTTCATCCCTGCGAGTTCACGGCGCGCGGGCCGTTTCGGAGTCGACTGTAGGCGAGTGGCTGGGGCTCCAAACAGGATCGTACTGGTCTGCGACGGCGGAAGCGCGAGGTATCCAGCGTGTCTTGTCCGAGTACCAAGCGCTCGGCTACTGGCACGTCGAGGTCCAGAAGACCAATTCCAGTCCGGGTGAGACAGGCGTCGCGCTAAGATACTCTGTCGACGAAGGTAGACAGGCTCGGGTGGCGATCGTGTCGTTCGAAGAAGATTTGCCCTTTCCGATGAAGATGGTCGAGAGCGTGGTCGAGGTACGTCCCGGGGATCCCGTCGTGAGGTCGCGATTGTCCTCCGATGCAGACGCATTGCTGGGGCTGTTCGAACGGAACGGCTATCCCTTTGTCGAACTCACACCCGACATTCTAGTCCACCCGGATGATCTGGACGTGAACGTCCTTTGGCGTGTCGAACCCGGGCAACGTGTCTCAGTTGACGGTGTGCGATTCTCGGGTTTGCAATGGACACACGAATCGGTTCTTATGCGCGAGGCCGGCCTGTCGATCGGGACACTCTATGACCAGCGTCGAGTCGACCGTGCGACGAGAGCTCTTCGACGCTTGCCGTGGCTGAAGGATGTGTTGCAGCCAACGATCGAACAGGACGCCCGTACTGGCCGGTTTATGCTGCACTATACGGTTGAGGAATCCCGGTCGGCTTCGGTTGAGGGTGGCGTTGGACTCGTACCCGGTATCGACGGCAGCTACGACTGGGTCGGACGGTTTTGCTTCCAGAGCGATAACCTCGCCGGATCGGGGCGGGGCGCATCCTTCAGGTGGGAGCGTCCCGACGTCGAGAGCTCGGATCTGGAGATTTTGTACAGAGAACCGTGGCTTCTGGGCCAGCCATTCGATGGTGCGATTGGTATCGCCTTCAAGCAGCGCGTTGGGTATATGGAAGCGGGTGTGTCAGCATCCGTTGGGTATCGACCTGCATCGGATTCACAAGTCACGATTGATGTCGAGCGTCAGAGTTTACGACCTGATTCGATAGGGGCCGGAAGTTTTCGGCAGGGCACCTGGTCACTTGGTGGGAAGGCCATACTGGATAGACTTGACCATCCAAGATTTCCGAGGAACGGCTGGGCAGCCGATGCTGCGGTGAAATGGGATCGGGTAAAGACAGAGGACCGCACCTTCAATAGAGGAAGATACGAGGTCCATTCCGAGTTCTACGTGCCTTCGGGCCGCCGAAGTGTGGTTTCCCTGTCTGCGAATGGCTCTGGTCTTGCCCAACGAGGCGTAGTTGGACCGAACGCGCTTATTCGTGTTGGCGGGTCGCAGACGATCCGGGGTTACATGGAGGAACACTTCTTGGCCGAGCACGCGTTCTGGGTGAACCTGTCGTGGATGCGCGACCTAGGACGCGGTTCGAGAGCATATGTTTTCGGAGATTCGGGGCTGCTCCGGGTGCCGGAATCAGGGTGGGTGGGCGCCGCCGGGTATGGACTTGGTCTGATCGTACAGACCCGGACGGGTCTGATGGCCGTCGAGTATGGCTTGGCGAAGGAGGACGCCCCCGGGCAGGGTAAGATCCACGTCCGGATGGTGTGGTAGACGGAAGACCAGAAGCCGTTCAGACGAGTTAGTTACGGGCTTCAGGTGGATCGCTTCAGGGCCTGTAATAGATTTCGGAGCCTAGGGATTCCCAAAAGGCCAGGCCCGAAGGGTTCGTCGGCAAGACATTCTGATCATATCACGTTTTCCGGGAAACGCTTCTTCTAAAGGAGGTCGAGAGACTGACGATCGTTCCCGCTGCGTCTGTAAAGGCGATCGATGTAGAAGTGGCGTATGAAGACCGTCCGGAGAGCCGAGTCGAAGTGATTCTGCTTCAGCTGCCACGTGGCGTATCCGATTGGCCCACTGTCCGCCTCCAACAGATCGCTGTCAGTGCTTCCCTCTCTGCTTCTGCCTGAAGCGGTCGATATACTGGTCCAACGTCCAGTTCTTCGCACCCCATGTTTTCGACCATCTCCTGATTGTATATAGAGAGACGGTCGAGGTTGTTTTCCGTTTCCGGTCGGATCTCCACAATCGGATCCCTCTCTAGACGTGTATGTGTCTCCGCCTCTCGCTCGCAGGGAGCGGAGCGGGCAGATCGTCCACGTTCAGATTCCCCTTCGCGCTAAGTATAGTGTTAACCGTGCCTTCCTTTGTCGCCCCGACGTAAATCAGATGAGTCTCTCCATCGATGATAACTGATGTAGGCGATGAGAGTTCCTCGGAGTCGAGCTCGTTTGCTGACCCAACGGGCAGGATTTTTCTGCTTTGTCGGGTCACCGTCCGTCCGTCGCCACCCAAGAAGATTTCGTACAGCTCTACGATGCGTGCGGCACCCCCCGAAGCTCTGTTGCCCACACCTGTCACACACACGAACTCGTCGTTACCCAGAGGACGGATCGACGAGGGATCGATCTCGTGCCAGATCAGGATCATGTTCTCATCCTCGACGGCGAAGCCTTCTATAGGGTTCAGGATGTCGAGTCGTTCCCAGCTGATGGCGTCGTCGGAGGCCCAAATCGCCGAGTGATAGTTGTCGCTTCCCCCGTGGAGTGAGTAACCGACATACTTCTGCGAGATGTCGGGATACGGGTTTGTCGACCACCGAAAGTAACCCGTGTGGCCATCTCCGGGGCCGCTGGCTGAATCGTAGGTCAGTACGATCGAATCGTCGTCCCCGTTGACTCTTGAGAAACTGACGCCGTCGTCTGAGAGCGCCAGCAGCGTTCGCTGTGTCCCTTCCAAACCGTTCTTGTGATAGGTCAGGTGCACCCGACCATCGACGACGTTGGCGTGCGGAGTTTCTGTGTGTCCTGCTCCCTGAGTGTTGTCGAGGTAGATCGGGTTGGCCGTGGGTCTGGTGTCCAGATGGTCGAAATGCCCGGCCGCGACAGCGTCCTCGTATGAGAGATAGTTCGAGGGGTCCGTGGGGTCACCATTGCAGACGTAGAGCCAGATGCCCCCGTCATTCGGATCGTGGTCGGGAGAGAAGTAGAGTGCGTAATCGAAGGGGAACGCGTCGATGCTGTCCATCGTGACGAGGCAGGTGTAATAGGGCCCCGGCCTGGGGATCCCGGTTGGTGTTTCGATCAGGGCTGGGCCTTTGCTGAATGTGTAGCAGGACACAGTTGAATTCCTCTCTTGGGTGACTATGGCGGGGCTGTAAGGACTCGACCGAGGGTACGAGGCATCTGAAAGCCTTTAACAACTGATTGTCAGATCCATGGAAATTTTGCCATACCCTTTATTCTTCACTGATCGCAACCCTCCTATTTGCCATCATGCTTTCTCCTGATATCCTTTGAATGGAGACGTCTCAGAAGCGCGCAAGATTTGTATTATCTACAACTCTTTCCAGATACACCGATTACACGACGCATCAGATCGTTTTGGAGGGAACAATTGCCCCGTTCGCCTCGAGAAGTTTGGTCAGTTCCTCAATTGCGATGTCTCTTGGATCGCTCTCCGTTCGAACGGCTAACGCAGCAACTGCACCGGCAGCCTGACCCATCGCCATCGAAGAAGCCTGAACACGTAGCGCGGAGTTGGCCAGACGGTCGCTGCTGACACATCGCCCAGCGACCAGCAGGTTGTGGGAGTCTTGTGGGATCAGGGCTCGCAGCGGAACGGTCGCGACTACACCCTCGGACAGGGGTTTGGGTCGAATACCGTCTTTGTCGTGGAGGTCGATCGGATAGAACGAGTAGGATACGGCATCTTTGAAGACCCGACCCGATGTGTAATCGTCGTGGGTGATCTGGACGTCGCCGACGATACGGTAGGTTTCACGTACGGCGGTCTCTGGCTGAGCCCTCAGGACACGAGCGTGTTCGCAGCCCGGAAGCGAGCGTACGAAACGAAGAATCCGGAGCAGTGATGCACGACCGGCGATATTCGTTCGGGAATGAGTCTCCGCAGTCGTAGCATCTGCGTCGTGAACGTGCTGAGCGTTTTCGCCGCCGTTTCGGAGATACGAGACGAATCGGACGTCGCGGTTTCTGACGTCACCCGGCTGAAGGCGGCCGTCATCGTAGGCTTCGAGGAATCGCTCCTGCACGAGGTCCGCATCGAGCGTGTCGACGTCGTAGCCACCGAGTTTGAAGATCAGCGTGACGGGCTGAGTCTCCTTTTCGCGCAGGCGCGAAAAGCCTGCCATGTTGACGACTTCGGCACCTCCAGTGCAATCGATTAGCTGCTTAGTCTCGATCGTGCGCGACAGGTTCTTGCCGACCGTGTTGACACGCCATCCCTTGTCCGTGTTCTCAATACTTACGGGTGTCTCGTAGTAATGAAGCGAAACGCCTACGTTCGCAGCCGCTTCTTCGGCGAGGGCTGCATAGACCGGCCCGTTGATCCGGATCTGGTGCATCCAGTGCCGCTCCGGTCGGACCGATATGTCCGGCAAGGATCCGCTGTCCAGGTCAACAGCTTTTGTGACCAGTTCCCAGCCAATACCGGCGATGATCTGGCGTTCCCACGCGTGGAAGAGGCCAGGGAAGGACACTCCGCCAGTGGTTGTAACTCCGCCAAGCTGGGATCCTGCTTCTACCAGTCCCGTCCGCAGGCCTGTCCTTCCAGCCTGAATGGCCGCGATCGTGCCCGCCGTCCCGCCTCCGACGACGAGTATGTCAAGAGACTCTTCCTGCTGTGGTATAGAAACAGGCATCGGTATTTTCGAGAAGTATCGGCTCGGGCTCTTCATATCGGGCAAAAGCGAAACCTTGGACCCAGGAGGGCACAGAAGGGCAGTTCAAAGTCCATGCCGGAATCGGAGGCAAATCTAGCGATGGGGCTGAGAAAAAACAATCAGGGAGCCCAATTAGGTCCCCCCCTCCGGCTAGCGGGAGAGGGGCGACTTCTATAAACGTTTATCCGTCAAAGGCGTCTATCTATGTTGCCCTGCCTTTCCACAGGCCAAACCCACAAAGCCACGCAGCAAGGCAGAACACGCCTCCCATATAGAAGGGCATATCCGGAGACCAATCGACAAGCCAGCCGCCACCTAGATTGCCGGTCAGCATACCTGCGCTCCAGACGAAGTGTGCGGTTCCGACGAGCTTACCCTTCTCCTCTTCTTTTGCAATTAGTTGGATCAGACCGGGCATGGTTGTGGATAGGGACCAGGCGGATGCGGCCGCGACGATTCCCCAGATATAGAGTCCGGTTACGGAGTTGTGCCACAGTGCGAGACCAATCGCGCTGATCGTCTCGATGGCGGCGGCGATTAGGATTGGACCCCAGCGGCCGTGCCGGTCACAGATTCGGCCGGTGAGAAGTTGGAAACAGGCCGCGATGCCAAGGCTCAGGGCGCTGAAGGTGGTAACCGCGGTGTTGGAGCCCGTCGCACGGTATATCAGGACCGGAAGAACGAGGGTGACCGCACCCCAGTAGCAGGTCGGCAGATATCGGATCCCAAGAAGCAGCAGAACGTCTCGTCGCCAGATCAGCCTTGTCGACTTTTCGGCATCCGGGCTGGGCGACTGTGCCGGACTGCCCTGGACGTGCGGCAGACCTATGAGCCCACCAAGCACGAGAATACCGGAGCCTGCCAGCGCGAGCGATCCGAGTGCGGCATAGCCCTGCTGATCCGCGATGGGCCCCGAAATTAGGTTGCCGAGCGAGGTCCCCAGCGTATTACCAAGGAAGTATCCTGCCGATGCGGTTCCGATAAGTTTCGGGCCGACCGCACGGATCA
>DPVD01000276.1:0-2361 GCA_003526745.1 Candidatus Latescibacterota bacterium | reverse complement strand
GGCGAGGTAGGTCGGATCGTGTGATAGGAAGACGAGTGCCGCGAGTGCGGGTGTCAGTGTCCCGATGAGGTAGACCCGCTTGGGGCCCCAACGGTCTGCGAGATGTCCTGCTGGGAGAGCGAAAAGACCACCTAGAATCAGGAAGATCGCTTTGAGACCAGCGGAGAACACGGGGGTGCGGAGCAGGTCAGCTTCGACGTAGACCGGAAGGAGCGCGTAACGGGGGGCGTTTAGGAAGGAGATTCCGAACGACACGAGAAGCAGGGAGATGAAGGGGCGGGATACAAGCATAAATAAAATACGCCTAGGGGGCGTTCCAAAGGTTCCAAAAGGGCCTGAGGCGTTCCAGAAAACCATTCGCCTCAAACGAATGTTCTTTGCACGTTAGTTCCATCAAGTTAGGCCAAAAACCAAAATCGGATCATTCTCGGGAGTGCCGTGCGGATTCTGTGTAATGATGCCGACCGGTTGATGGCCATTTACGGAAGGAACTAACCACCAATAACACCAAAGTAAGACCAGGCTGGGCTAGGTCTCTCCTGCGAAGCGGGACTGGGGTGAGGACCTGTCTGGGGGCCAAGTAGAGTTCGGAGACCATGCTCAAGTATATCCTCTACACCACAATTCCGTCACTCTTCATCCTTGCCACGCTTATCTGGCTGATCAATGCCCTGGTCCGTCGATCGAACTCTCGCAAGTTAGCGGGTGCGGTATTCGCCGTCCAGGTTCTGGTTCTTCTGGCGCTCTGTCTGCATTATCTGTCCCCGCGGGAGTATGCTCGCACCTACCTGGAATCGGATCCTCCAACGCAGATGCTTGCAGAGGCTGCTGCGAAGAAGGGATTCTTCATTGGCGCTGCGGTCAACAAGTCGGTCAATCCAATTTATGCACAGCTCGTTCCAAGTCAGTACAACTCGATCACGCCCGAGAATGCGACGAAGTGGCGTCGGCTACTTGTGAACGACAAGATCGGGCAGTACGACTTCAAGGAGGCCGACGCGATCGTTGACCACGCAGTGAAGAACGGTGTTCGAGTGCGTGGTCATACCCTCGTGTGGGGGAAGTTCTCAGGCAAAACCTATCCGGTCGCGCTGGACAAGCGCATTGCTGAAGCAGATGATCCGAAGGCGGAGTTGCGGCAGGTAATGCGTCACCACATCGAGACTGTGATGACGCACTTCAAGGGTCGTATTCAAGTCTGGGACTGCGTTAACGAGCCCTTGTCGATGGACGGTCCATATCTCGACAAGAACATTTACCTAAATACGCTGGGAAAGGACTACATCGCTGAGGCCTTCCGGATCGCACACGAGTTTGACCCGTCAGTTCAGCTGTTCCTGAATGAACAGTTCGGAAACTATGAGGGTGAAAATGTGGAGGTCTTCTTCGAACTGCTCGATTGGCTGCTAAATGAAGACGTGCCGATTCACGGTGTGGGGATTCAGGCTCACAACATCTTCAAGACGCACGATCTGGAAACGTTTCGTTGGTTTCTCGAGAGGGTGTCTTCTCTGGGGTTACTGACTGAGATCACCGAATTTGATGCACGTATCCGATTGTTCGAGGGGGCGGGTGATCCCTATCAGGCTCAGGGAGACTATACCACAGCCTACGCGCGTGCGTGTATCGAAAATCCTGACTGCATAGGTTTCACGGTGTGGGGAATAAGTGATGCCGTAACCTGGTATGATTGGGTTCCGCCCTTCTCGTGGATGCCGCCAAACGATCCGCTGATCTTCGATACAGAGCTCCGTCCCAAGCCGGCGGTTCGCGGAATCATTGAAGCCCTGAATGACGGGTGAAGGCTACTCGTCCATCAGGGACCGTGGATTCCGGGGCCACGAAGAGTTTGTTGAAGCAGTAGGAGCAAAGACCGAAGGTCAGGGAATCTCGGTTGTAGGACTGGTGCAATCGTTGTGCTGTGATCATCCACGGACGCGTTCGGTCAGCTTGTCCACGACGGCCTTGTATTCTTTACGGGCTTCTCCGAAGCCTTTGACGCTCGGATTGTCACCGTTGAGGTGATTGAGGACGATCTCTTCGGCGGCGACGAATTCGGAGACGATGTCAGCGAGCTCGGCGGCGATGGCGTTTGGGATGGTCGTGACACCGTTGCAGTCCCCGTGCAGAAGGTCTCCAGACAGGATGGTTACGCCACCCACGTGTACGGGGATGTTGATGTCCACGATGTGTCCGTAGCCGTGCGACGGATTGACTCCGTTGCTAAATGCGGGGAAGTCGATCGTTCGAACTTGGTCGAGGTCACGTGCAGCGCCGCTCGTGACGAGACCGGCAGCACCGAAGGTCTTGTAGGTCGTACACATAACCCCACCAAAGGGGGCGGCCGCCGCGGGCTCGTCG
>DPVD01000344.1:0-13204 GCA_003526745.1 Candidatus Latescibacterota bacterium | reverse complement strand
AATGGGATCAAGGTGATCGACTACCTGACACGCAGGAAGGATATCGATCCGAATCAAGTGGGGTGCACAGGGGAGTCGGGTGGGGCGACGCAGACATACTATCTGGCCGCATTGGATGATCGCGTCAAGGTTGCAGCGCCGGCCGTGATGTTGTCCGGGCATTTTCAGGGCGGTTGTGTCTGCGAGAATGCGCCGCGACTGCATCTGGAGTACAGCACGATGCACTACGCCGGGCTGATCGCGCCTAGGCCACTATTTCTGACCGGCTGTTCGGGTGACTGGACCCACCACATGCGAGAGCGAGAGTTGGTCAGCATGCGAGAGCTTTACAAGCTCTATGGCCGTGAAGATGCGGTGGATGGGTTCTTTCAAGATGAAGCACACAATTACAACCGTTCTTCACGTGAATACGTCTATGCGTGGATGAATCGATGGCTTGCGAAGGGAGATCCGAATAGGCGACGCATACCCGAGTCGTCGTTGCCTGTTCCTGCACGTGAGGACCTGCTAGTTCATGACAGTCCCGTTCCGCCAGTCAAGGGGGTTATTCGGTCGAAGCAGAAGCTCATTCGGGTGTGGTCCAAGTTACATTCAAAGCCAGAAGACGTCAGCGACGCACTTGACCTGCTCAATCTGAGAATGCCGCCTAAAAAGGATATCTTGGTCAAGAATCGGACACCCAAACGTGATTCGAAGGGCAAGGTGCTAGGGCAAAACCGAATTACTTACGGGCGTTTCTCTGACGAAGGCCGCCTCGTTGCCCGATTCGTTCTGCCGGACACGGGGCATCCGACACACCTCGTTGTTCGATCGTGGAAGGACGAGTCCGCTTGGGTGCGTTTCACAAGTCGACCAAGCCCCGCTTTGGCTAAACTGGTCGAAAGGGGTGACGGTGTGATCGTGCCGTTGCTGTTCGGTCAGAGTTGTGACAAGGAGGAGAAGAAGTTCAGGGATCGAGTCGAAGACAGCTATCTCTATACCTCGTACAATCGGACGCTCCACGAGCATCAGGTTCACGATCTCCTGACCACAATCCGATTGGCGCAGGTAGAGATGGGGATCAAGTCGTCGGATATTCGGATCGTCGCCGAGAAAAGCATCTCTCCCATCGCGTTGCTCGCGTGGAGTGCGTTGTGCGCACAGAAGGAAGCCGGATCCTACGCGGGAGACTTCAGCGGTATCGACCTGGAGAAAATATCGAGTTGGGCTCGACGGTGCTATGTTCCGCTTATCCTTCGCCTTGGTGGTCTTGCTGCCATAAAAAAGATGTGTGGCCGGAGGGCGGGACTGGCATCGGGTGTCTCGCGAAGACAATCCTCTCTCATGCCCGCCGGAGTGCGGACCCGTCAGAAGGCCATGTCTCTAGAAGCCCTCCTTCAAGCCTGATCTGGCGTGTTGAATTACCCTATCCTGATTGCGCACCGTGGTGGTGTGGTCGACTCAGCGCGCTCGGAGAACAGCTCGAAAGCGCTTGAGGAGGCGATTCGGCGAGGTTACACTCACGTCGAGATTGACGCTCGCGCAACTGCGGATGGTAACGTCATTTGTTTCCACAATGACGATCTGCGTGAAGAAGCAGGCGTCGATGGACTGATCTCTGAGATGGCTTGTGACGAGGTGACACGGATCTCATTGAAACGATCCGGTGAACTGATTCCGACCTTCGACGAGTACTGTGCAGCCTGCTCGGAGAGAATCGAGGTAATGGTCGATCTCAAGGGCTGCTCGAATGCGCTTCTGGTTCCCTACGCGTCAGAGATCGAAGCCTCGCTGTCTCGACACGGTCTGCTCAATAAAGCGCTTATCCTGATTAACAAGCAGCCAAGGGACAATCAAGACGTGATCGCGCATCGGTTTTCTGGAAAAGCGCGAACGTCGTGGAGAAGGTCCCTGGAAGAGGCAAGGGCGAGAGCAGCGGTTGATCTCTCTTTTGTCGAGCGTCACTACGTGTTCAACCATGCTGAGGACTTCAGCGAGGCGGACATCTTGGGTTATCACGAACTCGGATTGACGGTCGTTGCGAGCATCAACCTGCATCACTACTCGGAATCGGCAGTTCCCACGGGCACTTCCCATATTCGCCAACTCCAGGCCTGGGGCGTAAACGGATTCCAGATCGATTCGGTCTACGACGATCTTTTCTTCGCTGCATCCTGAAGACAGACGTTTCTTGCATCATTGATCGCCCGCCTACTGGCTGTTTTGCCTTCACAGGTACCCTATTTTGCCTTTACGGTGTGTGGGATCCATGCCACATTGGCAGTTGGGATCTTGAATGAGTTTTGGGGCGTAAGTTAATGTTCAGGAGGGTTTTATGAGCGATTTGAACATTGGTATCGTCGGCATGGGGTGGGTGGCCGGCGCTCATATCGAGACGTTCAAGAACGTTGAGGGGGCGAACGTGACGGCTGTCTGCTCTCGGCGTGAGCTGGATGAGGCAGAACTGGAGGCGCAGTTCGGCATCCCTGTCAAGGTTTACAACGACTACGCAGCCATGGTGGCGGATGTGGACGTGGTTGACGTGTGCACACCGCATCCGCTTCATCCGGAACAGTCGATCGTGGCTGCTGAGGCAGGGAAACACGTTCTGATTGAGAAACCGATCGCTATTGACTGGGAAAGCGCAAAGATGATCCGCGACGCTGTGCACAAGGCGAATGTCAAGTCCTGCGTGTGCTTCGAGGTGCGCTTCTGTGGACAGTTCGTGATGACAAAGTCAGTGATCGACCAAGGTCTGCTTGGCGATATCCACTATGGCGAGATTGATTACTACCACGGTATCGGGCCGTGGTATGGTCAATACGAATGGAACATCAAGAAGGATATGGGCGGCAGCAGCCTGCTGACGGCAGGATGTCACGCCCTGGACGCGCTCATCATGTGTATGGGCGACGAAGTCGAAGAGGTTACGAGTTACGATACCACCAGCTCGAGCGACTTGTTCAAGCCCTATGAGTACGCGACGACAAGTGTGACGATCCTCAAGTTCAAGAAAGGTGGAGTGGGCAAGTGCGCGTCCGTTGTTGACTGTCTGCAGCCCTACTACTTCCATACCCATCTGGTCGGCAGCCACGGCAGCATGCTCGACAACAAGTTCTACTCGTCGAAGATCGGTGGGATTACAAAGGATAAGTGGAGTATGCTGGATGCGCCGTTGATCGATTCGGGCGACGTGAACGACCATCCGTATCAACCGCAGTTTCAGGAGTTTGTGAATAGCATCCACAACGACACGACGATGCCGCTGACCGATTTCGATACGGCATTCGAGTCGCACCGCGTCGCGTTTGCCGCGGACCGATCTGCGGCTGAGGGCCGTCCGGTTAATATCTCAGAGATGACCTAACGGATCACCCGACGTCAAGGTGTTGGGCCATAGTATCCTTAGGTCGGGTTTCCGTTCTCCCTCCTCTTCGTAGGGCTCTGCATAGTGACATTGGGTCCCCATCTCGGACTGACAAAACATAGGTTGTCATCGGTCGGAGGGAATGTTTCTCGATACAGCATCATTGTCGTCTTGGCTCTGATTCTTGGGTCCGGACCCGTTAATGGAGGTTCCATGAGTTATCACGTATATGTGTCGAACGCAGATAGCGATTTTTTCTCGAAGTTCGTTCTCGACACGGAATCAGGCGCGCTGACACAGGAAGACGATATCGCTCTGGATGCGGCACCCGGCGCCGTCGCGACGAGTGCGGACGGATCGCTGCTGTATGTGTGTCTGAGGAAGGAAAAGACCTACCAGAGTTTCCGGGTTAACAAGGTGACCGGTCAGTTATCGCCGCTCAACAAGGTCTCCGTCGATGAAGGGGGGCCTTACTTGAAGACGGATAACACGGATCGATTCCTGCTGGCGACATACTACGGGGCGGGTGCGGTAAGTGTGCATAGGATCGAGGAGGATGGTTCACTCGGAGCGCAGCTTCAGTGGATCGGCACGGAGGAGCGCGCACATAGCATCCAGCTCGATCGATCGAACCGGTATGCTTACGTGCCGCATACGAACCCAACGAACGCGATCTACCAATTCGAGTTCGACGAAAAGACGGGCGAGCTGTCCGCGAACGATCCCAAGAAGATTCAGCCGGAGACACCCGAGGGGCCGAGACACTTCGTTTTTCACCCGAGCAAGGAATATCTGTATTCGATTAACGAGAACGGGAGTACGGTTAGCGCTCATCACTTCGGACCGGATACAGGGAGGCTTTCGTCGTTCCAGGTGATCTCGACACTCCCGGACGGATTCGACGGGGACAAGAACACGACGGCCGAGATCCGGATGACAAAGAACGGCAAGTTTCTGTATGCCTCGAACCGTGGACACGACAGCCTCGCGATCTTCGCCGTCAATGACGACGGCTCATTGGACGCGATCGGGCACCAGCCGACCGAGTCGACACCCCGATTCTTCGACCTGGACCCGACGGGGACCTACATCCTGTCGGTCGGTCAGGATTCAGGATATCTCGCGACCTACCGGATTGATCTGTCGACGGGTGCACTTGAGCCGATGATGAAGTTCGAAGTTGGAGAATCCCCGCTCTGGATTCAATTCGTTCCGAAAGAATAGAGGTCTGCCGTCCAAGGCCCGAGTGAGTGCCATGTTCCTGTTCTCCTACTTTAGGACCGAAGCGGAGGCTCTGCATCTTGCGCTGAGCGAAGATGGGTTCTCCTTCGAGGGGCTGAATGGGAATTGTCCCGTTCTTGAACCGTTGATCGAGGGTAGCACGATGCGGGATCCCTTCATCCTGCAGGCAGAGGATGGCGGGTTTCATCTGCTCGCGACGGAAGGTTGGAGCGGACAGAGCATTTTGCACGCAGCAACGGACGACCTAATCGACTGGTCGGATCAGAAATCGATACCCGTGATGTCAGACATACCGAATACCCGGAATTCGTGGGCGCCCGAGGCCTTCTATGGGAGCGAGGATGGCCTGTATCGTGTGATCTGGTCGTCGACAGTGAACGAGGATACAACCGACGAGACTCGGGACCATCGAATCTGGGCGTGCGAGACCCGAGATTTCGAGACGTTCACAGCGTCGCACCTGTTTTTCGACCCAGGATACAACGTGATCGACGCAACTGTTACCCGGCTGGGCGACACGTATCTAATGGCGTTCAAGGACGAGCGCGGGGAAAACAGGGTCGACACTGATTTCAAGGCCATCCGCGTGGCCACGTCACTGCGACCGGGTGGACCCTTCGAGTCCGTGTCGGATCTGATCACGCCGTCACCCGTCGAGGGACCCACGATCTACCAGAAAGATGGTCTCTTGGTGATGCTGTATGACCACTTTCTGGAAGATCGATACGGTGGGTCGCTCAGTGACGATGGACGTAACTGGCAAGTTTCCGACGTCGAGATCATCCTGCAGGATCGGCCTCGACACGGAAGCGTGGTCCAGATCGACGACGCGTTGGGTATGAGACTCAGGGATCACTATGGTTAGTGAGGACGTTTGAAGGCTGGTATCGTAGTCGACAAGGAGACGATCGAGATTATCGAGGCCGATGAGCCAGATATGGCGAAGTATCCCGCCGGCGCGATCAAAATCAAGACCGAACTGAGCGCGATCTGCGGGTCTGATCTCCCAGAGTTTCTGGTCGAACAGGATGACTATCCGGGCCGACTTGGGACCTCGATACACGAGGCGATCGGCACGATAACGCAAAGTAATTCCGATCGGTTCAGCCCAGGTGATCGTGTTTTGGCACTGCCGAAAGAGATCGGTGGCTGTTCGGAGTACTTTGTGTCACACGAAGATGTGACGGTGCCGCTGGCTGACTTCCACTCGCAGGAGCAGATCCTAATGGCCCAGCCTCTCGGTACGGTAATATGGGCTGTCCGGAAGCTCGGGAGCGTGATAAACAAAGATGTGGTGATCTTTGGTGCAGGGCCGATCGGCCAGTTGGCGTCCCACACGGTTAGCAACCTTGGTGCGAGAACCATAACCGTTGTGGATGTGGTCGACTTCCGACTTGATGTGGCGAAACGTATGCGCGCGACGGCCACGATCAATTCCTCGAAACAGGATCCGATTGAAAGGATCGAACAGATCACCGAAGGGCGAATGGCCGATGTCGTCTTCGAGATGGTTGGGCACAACACAGAGACGATCAACACGTGTATCGATGCGGTGAAGCGGCTGGGTACCGTCCTCTGTTTCGGCGTAGCGGACGAGGATGTCTACCCGATTCACTACCGTAAGATCATACGCAAGAACGTGAACCTTTTCGGATCGATCGGCCCCGAAGCCCAGGCAGATTTTCCACTAGCCATGCGATGGATCGGGGAGGGTCGCGTCGATGTTTCGCCGATCATAACGCAGCGGATACCTTTTACTCAGGTCCAGAAGGGTTTCGAAATGTTCTCTTACGAGCGAGATAAAGTGATCAAGATCGTTCTTGAATACTGATAAGTGCAGGTGTTCAGAACAAACATCCAGCCAATATACTCGGGAAGCCTGAACGGGTTTTCACACACTTCACTAGTTATCTGCTAACAGGACATCGTCGAGTTCCAAGTGTATCTCAAGAATGAAGTCTGTGATTTTATCATAAAGGAGCTGTGGATTACCAGGAGGGGGCGAGGTGACTCTTCTTCGAGTGAGTCGCGGATCGAACGCTGGGCACAGCGCGGGTTCCCCTTTTTTTGGCGAACATGAATGATTTCTATGACCGACTACGACACGCAAACGTATGCCTCGAAGCGCCGATCGCTGAGGCCACGTTGGATGGCGCCGTAGGATGCGCCTTTGAGGCCGCCGTAGCAATGCAGAATTGACAACTTATAGGCAGAAGAGAGAGATGATGGATACAGATTCCTTCAGAGGCATTTTCACGATTCCCACGACACCCTTCGATGATTCAGGGCAGATCGATGTCGACAGCTTTCGACGAGTGATCGATTTCTGCATCGAATGTGGTGCCCACGGTCTGGTCTACCCGGTCAATGCGAGTGAGTTTGCTACGCTTTCCGATGCAGAACGGATGCAGATGTCGGAAGTACTCGTCGAGCAGAATGCCGGACGTATTCCGGTTGTGATTGGTGTTCAACATCTGTCTGCAGAGACCTCCATAGGCTTTTCGGAACACGCCCGCGAGATCGGCGCCGACAGTGTGATCGCCATGCCGCCATATGCGTGGAAGAAGGCACCGTCGACAGAGGCCATATTCGATTACTATCAAGCGATTGCGGCGACCGCCCGAATTCCTGTGTTCGTTCAAAACAATCCGCCTCCGATTGGTATCGTCATGTCCGCTGAGTTCCTTAGCCGCATGTGTGACGAGATCGAGTATGTGGACTACGTGAAAGAAGAGACGCCACCCTCGACGATCGCGCTTACGAAACTTCTCGAGGTGAACGGAGGCTCGTGTAGGGGTATTATGGGTGGAGCCGGCGGCCGATACTTGATCGAGGAATACCGTCGAGGCACGTGCGGACAGATGCCGGGATGTCATGTGACGGATGTGGTCGTCCAGCTCTGGGACGCGCTCGAAGCCGGTGACAGCGAAAGGACCACCCATGTCTACAAAGAGATGTCACCTCTTTTCCATTTCGAACATCAGCTGCCCGGCTGCTATAAAGAAGTTCTCAAGCGTCGCGGCGTGATCGCTAGCGCCTA
Source organism: Candidatus Latescibacterota bacterium (assembly GCA_003526745.1). GTDB lineage: Bacteria > Latescibacterota > UBA2968 > UBA2968 > UBA2968 > UBA2968. Next base: position 5,576 of record DPVD01000344.1, on the reverse strand, counting down.
CAGACGGAACGGACAAATGCCCCTAGATGAGGTGTCTTCGACATACTTGGATGAATTGCTAGAAGGGTTGAAGCCGTTGATGACTTGGGGGAAGTGAGCGGAAGGGTTCAGGAGGCCTAAAAGGCCAGTCAGTAGTGAGAATGCAATAGGGAGAAAGGCAACTGACGAGAGAGGTGAGGATTAGTGGTTTGCCTGCTCTCTGCTCTTTCCACGTCGTGCGTTGCCCGCCATTACAAAATCCTCTTAACACAGCTTGCATCCGTGCCGAATGAAATAATAACCCGCACACCGAATAGCCTCGTCGTTACGTTTGACCAGATGTGGTTCGACTGTAAGGAGTCGATTGGAACTCTTGGGGCCGGATGCCGAACTTGGCCAGATTGGCCGCTGAAAGGACGCGGTTTGCGCAGGCCTTGACGCTTGTGCCTGTTTGCGTGGCTGCGAGACATTAAATCAAGATCGGGATGCGGTGTTATTGCTTCGGGTTTCAAATTGATTCCTGTTGAGTTTTCGTATCCGAACAAAGGCAAGCACAAGGGAGGGCACGATGCCGGTTCTGACAGATCAAGAAGTAACTGCGTATCACCTTGACGGGTATGTCCTGGTGCCGGGCATGTTCGACGGTGAAGAGACCGACCTCTTGCTGAGGGCGGCTAAGGAGGATCGGGAGCTGGATCGAAGAAGCCAGGGCAGAGAGGACGGGGAAGGTGGATCCGTGCGGCTGTCGCTTTGGAACCATCCCGGGAACGGCATCTATGGCATGTATGCCCGCTGTCGTCGAATTGTCGATTCGATGGAAAAAATTCTTCGGGGAGAAGTCTACCATTATCACTCGAAGATGATACTCAAAGATCCTGAAGTCGGAGGTGCATGGACTTGGCATCAGGACTACGGCTACTGGTACCAAAACGGCTTGCTGTTTCCGCTGTTGTCGAGCGTGATGATTGCTGTCGATCCCTCGACACGCGAGAATGGATGTTTGCAGGTGCTTAAGGGATCGCATCTGATGGGACGCGTAAACCACGAGCTGAGCGGGGAGCAGGCGGGCGCCGATCTCGAGCGTGTGACCGAGGCGGAGAAGGTGCTGGAGCGGGTCCACGTCGAAATGAGCCCGGGTGATGCCCTGTTCTTCCACTGTAACATCCTGCACCGATCCGATCGGAATGCGTCCCCGAATCCGAGATGGTCACTGATCTGCTGCTACAATGCGGCTCGCAACAACCCTTATCGGGAGTCGCATCATCCGTCCTACACCCCTTTGGATAAGGTGGAAGATGAAGCGATCAGGACGGTCGGGATCAGGCGGTTCGACGATGACGATACGGAGGTTGGCTGGATGGGGGACAGTGACAAGAGCGCGTCGAGTTTGGCGGATTTGAAGGAGAGGAAATAGGGGAGTGGTGTGTGTGGCGCGCCTTCGCGTATACCACGGCGTTGCAGGAGGATGAGGGACCTAGGAAGGCAGGTGAGACGACAGGGCGGCACTCAGTTCTGGGTATTCTGCGCGTGATGCCCACACGCTACAGAGGGGGATAGGCGTGTGAGCAGATTCATCAATTCATCCAGAAGCGGGATGTCGTCCTCGGTTTGAAGAATTTCGCTCGAGTTGATGAGGTGGAAGTCTAGGAGGCCGACATCAACCAGAGCTATAGGGTCCAGGCTGCACGTCATCTAGCGCAAGCTGAAGTATAGCTGAGAAGTGCACGTGATGTTCAGTGAGTCGCCGTCTCCGTTGAGGTGCTGGATACGCGATCGGGCATCGCGGACGAAATATTGGAGCATCTCTTCGAATTTTTCCATACCTCGCGGAACAACCATACAGGTCCTTAGGCTCTCCATCTACAGGGAAAATGTCAAAAATCATGGGGGCGAGACCAAGGTCGACACGGGCTCCGATGAGAGCAGCTTCTTGGCGGTCCTTCTACTACCCTTGTAGATCTGTTTACATCTTTAGGGCCGACTCTCGGTCATAGTCTGCCATCATGGCCTTCACGTGAGAGTGGATGGCTCCAAGTACATCGACGGATGTCGTGACATCCTGGATCATGTGTTTCCCCGCTGCACGCACTTTCTCGCACGCCTGTTCATATGCCTCAACACAAGCCGGATGGTCGGGTTGGCCGTGGTAGCCCATGGACTGCGCGATGTCCTGCGGTCCTCCAGCAAAGTAGTCGATTCCGTCCACCTCGAGTATCTCGTCTAGATTCTCGAAAGCCGTGATGCTCTCGAGCTGTGGGACGACGATTGTGTTTTCGTTCGTGAAGTCGAAGAAGGCGCGGCTGTTCGTCGCGTCGCCACCCGCGCTGAAGATGACGCGCAGACTGGTTGCACTCCTTCGCCCGATCGGACCGTAGAAGCAGTATTTCAAGAGTCGTTCGGCATCCTCCGCGGTTTCCAGGTTTGGGACGATGATCATCTTGACGCCACGGTCGAGATACAGGAAAAGAGTACTTTCTTCCTGATCCGGCACGCGCACGCCTACTGTTATCCCGTAGCCGTCAGCTACTCGACACATCGTCTCAATGAGTTCGGGCGACATCACACCGTGCTGTCCGTCTAGAGACACAAAGTCTAGGCCCATTCGTCCCGCCGCCTCGATCAGATATTCCTGCGGATACTGCATCGCGAGGCCAAGCGCCTTCTTACCTTCTCGGATTCGTTCGAGGATTCTGTTCGGTGACTGCATAACGGTTCCTTGTTGTAATGGTTTTCCGCGTGGCACGGAATGCGGTTTCTGAGGAGAATTCGATGACATGCGCTGTCGGAACTTCGGCTGCGATTCGAGAAGTCACAAGCAGAATGTGTCTGGAGGTTTTCGATGTCAGAAGAATCGTTTATCTCGTTTCTCAAATGGTATGGGATTGACCACAGGAGAACGGAAAGTCGGGGCTGCCCTGAGTGTTGGGAGCCGCATTTTTGTGTGGCGAAGGATGATCTAGGGACGGTTCTAGATCAACAGAATGCCCTAACTCGCGTGGTCTAGATCTTTTCTGCGACCTGCATCAGGGCGCGCATATAGCCTAGTGAGAAGGCCATTCCACGGTGACGGTATCCTGTTTCTCCTTCGATGACGGGACAATGATCGGGTGTCATCACACCGTCAAATCCGACTTCCTTATAGGCGAGCATCGCCTCGTGTTGGTCGACGTCGCCCTCGTCTAGGAATACTTCATCGAATCTCGGGAACTGTCCGATAATATTCCGGAAGTGGACGTAGAAGATCTTGCCTTGTGAGCCGAACCTTCGGATTGCATCGAATACCGTATTATTTCCCATCTCTGAGACCGTTCCCTGACAGAATTCAAGCCCGTTGTAGTCGCTAGGCGCGTAGTCGAGGAGCCGCTGCATCGCGTTGTGGTCGGTAAGAAGCCGACCGGTCCCGCATAGGACGGGCATTGGGGGATCATCCTGGTGCGCGGCAAGTCTGACACCGACACGTTCGGCGATCGGGACGGCGTGATCCAAGAACCATTCGAATCGAGTCCACATCTTGTCTACCGACACGGGGCCGAGCGGATGCGTCGAGTTATCCGGGATACGGTTGGCGTCGAAGCTTTTGATCCCCGAACCGGCTCGTCCTCCACCGTCATACATACGCCAGTGGCCAACGACCGTTGCGATGCTGAAGTAGTAACCGAGGATGGGAATACCAACGCGAGCCATGTTCCCGAGCGTTCGCTCGATGTTCTTCATTTGTGCTTCGCGTTCCTCACCAGCAGACAGGATCTGCTCCCAATGGTCACGAGGTAGGTTCTCGATGCCTTCCCACGTCAACCCAAACGACTCAATTAACTTTTTGGTCGTTTGCATCGAGTCTACATCGTGATATCCCTTGTCGCCGAAACGAGGGTTGTGTACGATGACGTGGGTGACACCGAGCTGGGCTGCGTAGCGGAGATTCTCAGGTGTTAACTGGTTCTGTGGGAAGCCGATTCCGAGTTTCATGGGACGGGCATGGTGTTGGGGTGAGTGGTGTGTGGGCTATCCACTACGAGCTGGCGAGGACGGGGTGGAGGGGGTGGTCCCAGGGAGCGTCAACTTCCATCTCTTCGGACGCCCCTGCCGCGTCTTTGCCCCCTGTGAAGACGACGTAGTTAGGGATGTAGATGACTGCGAATGCACGACGAGGCTTGTCAGTCAGGTTCGGGCCCGCATAGTGGAAGTTGCAGCCGTGGTGGAAAGTGATGCCACCGGCCTCCATCTCCATTGGAATGGGGTCGGCGACATCGTATCCTCGTTCCTTCATCTGCCTGACGATCGACTCGCCTTCGATGCCGAGCTTGATACCATCTTGTTTACCGAACTTGTGCGATCCAGGACAGAAGTGGAGACAGCCGTTCTCAACCGTTACATCGTCGACGGCGATCCAAGCGGACAAGGGACCCAGAGGCTCCATAGGCCAGTAGGGCTGATCCTGATGCCAGTTGGTCTCGCGACTCGTTTCACCTGGCGGCTTAACCATGGCGTGGTCGTGGTAGATGCGGACGTCTCCCGCCTTCGACAGACGTCGAGCTGATTCGGCGAGCCGCTCACTGAAGGAGAACGTCTTAACTTCCGGGTAGTCGGTCCAGAGATTGACCATCTGATTGAATACCTGTTCGTAGGCGTCGCCCGCCCTTCCGCCCCCCTGTGCGCCGACAATGCGATCCCGGTTGGACGCGATCGCATCATCTATTACCGCACGAAGAGTGTCGATCTCCTTTTCCGAGAAGAAACCCTTGTATTGGATGAACCCGTTCTCTTGGTAAAATTCAACGTCTTCGGGTATTACCGGTGAATCGCTCATCTATATCCCTGTTCTTTCATGGCATCGGCAAGGAAATCGAAATTGTGTTTTTTGGTGTCAGACTTCCATCGCCCGATCGGATCCTGTCGAACGATGATTCTGGCTAGCGGGATCCTGAGAAATTCCTCCAGACGTTGGAGTGTCTCTTCCTGCTTGAGGACAAAATCCTCGAAGCGGACGACGATCATGTTCTCGGGAGCGGGTGTAGCCTTCATCAACTGATACTGGTAATACCAGCTAACGGCTCTGCGTTCTCTTAGATCGTCGGTCTTCGGATACGGGATGTCGAAATCGGACAGATCGTCTGTTCGATGGCGGCTCAGTATCGAGTCCCTGGGATCGCGGATCCAATGGATGTATTTCGCCTCCGGAAACTTGCGGACAATCCACGGGTAGACGAGCGTGGTTTCGGGAAGCTTCCAGCCGGTGTCCAGATACGACTGGCTTGGGTTTAGGATATCGTCCAAGTAGCCCTCGACAAGCTTGTCCCACTCCGAATCGATGTGCCCCGTATGCAGGTTCGAGAAGTCCCATTCGAGCCTGCCGTTCCACTGGATCTGCTTGGCCATTACCCGACAGGCATCGTACATCTGGTCAGGGGGCATCTTGTCGCCAGCGCGGTTCAAGAGGCTTCCCATCAGCACACCACTCGCATAGAGCGTGTGGGATATAGCTCTAGTACCTGAATGGCCGCGACCAATGACGGTGATTAAAGACAAACAGTTGCCACAAAAATAATGAAAGGCATCAAAGGAATACTCCTCGGACGGGCCCCACCATACATTTGGGA
>DPVD01000158.1:0-2955 GCA_003526745.1 Candidatus Latescibacterota bacterium | reverse complement strand
TTCACGCGTGCCACGAGGTTGACCATTCGCGTCTGTGGGTCGATCTCACCCTCCACACGAACGACCTGACCGGCCCAGGTGTAGCGGCTTCCAGCGAAGTCAGCGTGAAACTCTACACTTGGCCCATCCTCGAGCTCGGCCTCTCCTGTCCGATGTAGCGAGACGTCGAGGTATTTCAGTTCCGGGTCCGGGATCGGTAGTCGGACTTCCGCGTAGTCGACGGCATACACACGACCGAGCGGTGTGTTAGGTCCCACGACCTGCCCTACATCGACGCGTTTTGTGCGCACTCGGCCGTCGAATGCGGCCTTGACCGATGTTCGTTCCAATTTCAGCTTCGCCATCTGGTAGCGCGCCCTTGCGGCATCGAGGGCGGCACGGGCCTGAGCGAGCTGCGGTTTACGGAGTACGAGGTCGCTCGGCACGCCTTCTCCGACCTTCTCCCACTCCGTTTGAGCCACCTTCGACTCTTCCTGCTCCTGCGCGAAGCGCACCTCTGCCTGGGCAACCTCCACGTTTGCTGTTGCCAGCGTCAACTCATAGTCGCGCTGGTCGATCTGGACTAGGATGTCGCCTTTCTCGAAGAATCCTCCGTTTGCGAACTTCCTGGAAATCTCGACGACTTGGCCGCTGACCTGTGCGATGAGATCGCTTTCGGTTCTTGGGGCGACTGTACCCTGAGTCGAGACCTTGAGCTTGAGAGACTCGGCTCGCACGTCGAGTGCTCGGATCAGGGGAGGGGGCGTCCTCGGTGGCTCTGTTTCCACGCTGGATTTGGCAGCCACAAGGACGGCGGCGCCGGCGAGCCCGAACACTAGGATTCCGATCGGGGCGACTACCTTCATGTTGAGTGTCATCGTGTCGTTTCTCCAGCTGATTCGGTTGTTGGTCGGGAGCTGAGGACGTCTTCGGGTGACTTGAAGTCGCCACCTAGAGCAAGGTGCAGGTCGATGCGAGCATCGAGACGCTGGCGTTTTAACGAGAGCAGCTGGCTTTCGGTGAGGTATGCCGCTCTCTGAGCCTGCAGCATCGTTATCAGATCCGTAATGCCTCGCTGATATCGGTTCTCTGACAACATCCGTGCTGCGCTTGCTTCCTCTGCCGCTATGGTCAGTTCAGCTTCCCGGGCGTTCAGAAGCTCTTCGGCGGCAAGTGCGTTTTCGACCTCGGCAAAGGCCCGCAGAACCGTGCCGATGTAGTTTGCGAGCGCCTCGTCGCGGAGTGCTTGAGTTAGGTCGATATTCCCTTGGATGCGACCTCCCTGGAACAAGGGCTGCAGCAGGCCGGCCGCGAAGTTCCAGACGGTGAAGTCGCCGCGAGATAGGTCGGAGAGTGTTTCGCTGGTCCGCCCAGTTGAACCCGTGAGCGTGATTCGGGGGAAGCGATTACGCAGGGCTTCCTTGTGGCGCATAACGCCTGACCCGAGACGGCGCTCAGCGGCAATCAGGTCGGGGCGTCTACCGAGGATCTCGGAGGGGATTCCGGCGGGTACGGGTTCAGAGAGGGTTGGGAGCGTCTGACCCGCGTCCATATGGCCGGATGGGTACCGACCGAGGATGACTTCGACCTGACGCCTTGCTCTTTCGAGTAGGAGTTGACGCTGATAGAGTTGATCTCGTGCGGCCGCTAGGTCGCTGCGGGTCAGTCGAAGGTCGAGAGATGGTCGGATACCCCTGTTATAACGGTCCTCGACTTGTCTGAGCGACGTTGTGTAGTTGTCCACCGTGGCGTGAGAAAGGTCGACCTGCCTCTGTGCTTCGATCAGAGCAAACCAAGCTTTGGACGTCTGTGCGGCGAGAGACTGTCGGGCCCCGGAAAAGGTAGCCACGGCTGCTTGCCTGTCTGCAACCGCGGCCGCACGACTGGCACTCAGCCGACCCCAGAGGTCGAGTTCCCAGGAAACATCGAGGGATACGCCGAAGCTCTCGGATTTAGATGAAGCCGGACCAGATTCCTCTGCGCCCGGGATTGGGAATCCGACGAAGACCTGTTTGCGCTTGGAGCCGGAGCCTCCGGTCGTAATCTGCGGAAGCAGAGGCGCGCCCGCGATTTTGGCCTGTCCCTGTGCTGCCCTTAATCTCGCCGAAGCGGCCTTGAGATTCAGGTTGCTCTCGAACGCTTCATCGATCAGTGCCTCCAGGGAAGCGTCCCCGAGTCGTGACCACCACGTGCCTTCGGTGCTTGCTGCGGAGTCGGCCTGAGCCCAGGCCTTAGCGACTTCCACACGCAGATCCGGTCGCTGTGTGACCGGTGCCGTCCCACACGCAGTGGCCAGCGCGCCTAGTATCAAGACACTAGTCCTCACCCTGATCCTCCTTGCTGACTGCGTCATCCTCGGTAGCTGGGGCAGCTAAGCCTCCCGAGATGAAGCGAACAAGTCTGTCGATATTTTTGTCGACGTCACTGACTTCGCCGATCTGTCTGGCCCTAGCTTCGACGATATCGCCCGCAACCATAGGGAAGGCCATGCTTCCGACCATAAAATGGAACCGCCAGAATAGCTCGACAGGATCGAGATGGGGAAGGGAGGCGCTAATCGCTGCCGTGAATCGCGTTGCGACTTCCTCGAACATGGTCAGGATCTCGAGCCTGATCTGCATTGGTTCTGTATAAAGACGACCAATCAGGACCGTCACGTTGCGGCCACCCATTTCGGGGCGACTCAGAAGCTCTAAAGCAGGGGAGACGAAGGCTCGCACGATGGCGCTCAGATCACCCGGTGTGTCACGCTCGACTGCGCCCAGGAGCGTCAGCCTGCGAGCGTTGACCGGCTTGATGCGTCGCGCAAATACCTCGAAAAGCAGGGCGTCCTTCGATCCAAAGTGGTAGTGGATGGATGCGAGGTTCGCCTTTGCTTCGGCCGTGACGGCACGCAGAGAAGTCGCGCCTATGCCGTTGGCCGCGAAGAGTTTCTCGGCGGCATCGAGAAGCCGTCCTCGTGTGTCAGCTTCGGGA
>DPVD01000230.1:0-3375 GCA_003526745.1 Candidatus Latescibacterota bacterium | reverse complement strand
AAGAATGCGGCAGAGCGCGGGTTGAAGGTTCCGTCGTATGTGAAGACAAGTTTGGCGCCCGGTTCCCGTGTCGTGACAGACTATCTCGACGAGGCGGGTCTGACACCGCATCTCGAAGCGCTAGGGTTCCACACCGTTGGCTATGGATGTACCACCTGCATCGGAAACAGCGGACCTCTCCCCGAGCCGGTTGTTGAGGCTATCAACGACGGTGATCTCGTCGCTGCATCCGTGCTTTCAGGTAACCGTAATTTCGAGGGCCGTGTGAATCCGCACGTGAAGGCAAACTATCTGGCGTCGCCCCCGCTTGTGGTCGCCTACGCGATCGCAGGCCGTGTGGACGTGGATTTGATAAAGGAGCCGATCGGTGAGGATTCGGACGGAAACGAGGTCTACCTGAAGGAGATCTGGCCGGGTCAGCAGGACATCGCCGATACAGTGGCTGAGTCCCTGAAGCCCGAGATGTTCGCGGCGCGCTATGGGAATGTTTTCGACGGCAACGAAATGTGGAACGCAATCTCGGGTCAGGATGCAGATCTCTATGGCTGGGATACGGACAGCACATACGTCCAGGAGCCACCCTTCTTCAAGGATCTGTCGGCGCACTTTTCGGCGGTCGAAGACATCGAAGGAGCTAGAGTACTCGCTATTCTCGGCGATTCGGTGACGACCGATCACATATCACCGGCCGGCAGCATCGCGGTCGACAGCCCGGCCGGTCAGTATCTGATCGAGAAGGAGGTAGAACCGAAGGACTTCAACTCTTATGGGTCGAGACGCGGGAATCACGAAGTGATGATGCGCGGGACTTTCGCGAACATACGAATCCGAAACCTGATGGCTCCGGGGACCGAGGGCGGTGTGACAGTGCACGTACCGAGCGGCGATCAGCTTAGCATTTACGACTGCGCGATGCGATATCAGGAAGAGGGGACACCGTCGGTCATTTTGGCCGGAAAGGAATACGGCACAGGATCTTCGCGAGACTGGGCAGCGAAGGGTCCCGCTCTCCAAGGGATCCAAGCCGTGATCGCTCAGAGCTTTGAGCGAATCCACCGGAGCAATCTGGTGGGTATGGGCGTGTTGCCACTTCAATTCAAGGATGGTGAGTCGGCCGAATCGCTGGGTCTGACCGGACAGGAATCGATATCTATCACGGGGATTGCCGGGGATCTTGAACCGCTTCAGGAAGTCACAGTGACCGCGACTGGCGCAGATGATGTGAAGACGTTTACCGCGATCGTGCGAATCGACACGCCTGTGGAAGTCGACTATTACCGGAACGGTGGCATCCTCCACACTGTGCTGAGGAACTTCCTGAAGAGTTGATTCTCTTCACCTGGAAAAACAAAGGCCCCAACACGGAGGTCGCAGAGACCGCAGAGAAGATGACAGGGTTCTCCCATCTCGACCTCGGCGCCCTCAGCGTTCTTTGTGTTGGGGCCTTTGGTTTTTCCGGTCGACAAGGATGAGGCGGCGGCTTTTTGGGGTTGAATGATTTTGCGTCGATCAGGATTCTCTGCTTTGACAAGCTCATTCGTCCTTTGTTTCGAGTGCTTTTCGCTTCTGGTGTAGCAGGACGACCGAGATAAGGATGAAGCTCCAGACGATCCAGACCCAAGTTTTGCGTGTCCGTTGGATTCCGATGTGATCCACGATCAGTTGCTGAACGCGATCGTAGATGTCGACGGATTGATCCACTTGCTCCTTGATCCGGTCGGCATCCAGGCTGTGCCAGATCAGTCGCGCCTGTGTGAACTGGTCGCTCGCAGCAGAGAGCACGCGTAGTGACTGTCTGGTCGGGATGCCCTGAGTCTCGGCTGATTCTATCTCACTGGCAGCGTGGGCTGATCGCGCACGCAGGTCGTCGAACTGCCCACCTACGAGGATACCAAGAGCGAACGCATCGGTGTCCCTGGCGTGACAGGATTCGCACGCCGGCTCGACGACACTTACCCTCGGATGAAGGACGGCGTGGTTGCTGTGACACGATGCGCACGCCATCGCAGCCGTTTGCTCGAACGCGGCAGCGTGCGGCCCGTTCGCAAGTTCCTCCATCGGACCGGGATGACAGTTTCCGCATACGAGCGATCGGAAGGAGCGGCTCTCCGGACTCTTGACCGGAAGTATGTCGTGCAGACCGTGACAGTCAGTACAGATCGCGTGGCTCTTCCCGCTGTCCCAATGTACGCTGCTTTCATAGTCCTCGTGGGCGCCCGGATGACAATTCCCACACACTGCCGGGACTTTCGCCCTCTGAATCTTGTCCGATTCCTCCCAGTGACAGCCTTCGCATCCGACGACGGCATGTACACCCGCCTGAAACCGCTGCTCGACTTCGGTTGGCAAGGGTTCGAGCGACAACGCAGGCGAGATCAAGGTGGCAAAGCCCGCGGTCAGGAGTAGCGTGCGGATCATTGTGAAGCCTCTATCGTCGGCTCGATGCGATTCGGGATGCCCTGTGTATCGAAATGGTAGGTATTACCGAAGATCTCGCGTCTGGTCTCAGAGAGCGCACCGAGAACGCCAAGCCCGACCGTGACCAGAATGAATAGGATGCCTGCCCACACGGCTACCGGTCGTTTCGCTGGATGGCGTTCGGGTGACCGATCGATGAACGGAAGGAGGATGATGACCAAACTGGCGACTCCTAGGAGTCCGAGCGCGATGGGTTCGGGGAGATACTTCAGCAGCTGGAACATCGGCAGGAAGTACCAATCTGGTTTGATGCCGTCAGGTGTGTTGTATGGATCGGCTGGAGGTCCGGGCATGAGCGGCAGATAGACCGCGAGTGCGAGGACGATACCGAGAACGATATAACAGGCGATGCCCTCCTTCAGCGCGTGGTTCGGCCAGAAAGGTTTTCCGCCGGATCGACCGATCTCATCGTTTGTCGGCTCAAACTCATCGGTTCTTGAGAGCGGTGCGGTGCCCAGATAGCGGATCAGAAAAAGATGCAGAGCTACGGCCCCGATGAACACTGCGGGCAGTAGGATGATGTGGGCAACGAAGAAGCGACCGAGTGTCGCCTGACCCACTTCTGTCTGACCTCGCAGGAGCTCTCGTATCACCGGACCTAAGACGGGCACGGATCCGGGGGCTTCGGTCCCGACCGTTGTTGCCCAGAAGGCGAACTGGTCCCAGGGGAGTAGATAGCCGGTGAATCCGAACCCGAGGACGATCCCGAACAGAGCGACGCCGAAGATCCACGTGATCTCGCGAGGCTTCTTGTAAGCGCCGTAGAAATATGTCTTCGCCATGTGCACCACGACAACGAAGACCATGAGGTGGGCTCCCCAAACGTGGATCTGACGGATAAGCCACCCGAAGGGAACAGTCTCGTGGATATACTGGACGCTGCCGTAAGCCTCCTTG
>DPVD01000074.1:0-3848 GCA_003526745.1 Candidatus Latescibacterota bacterium | reverse complement strand
CAAACCCGATGAAGTCGCGCAGGCCCAGAACGGTCTTATCCTCCTGCAGCAACAGAAGGCCGAGCTCGAGGAACAGATGGTGACGCTGCGCGAGAATCAGACCGTCCTCGAGCAGAAGGCGGCCGAGCTCTCGGCGGACGTGTCGACCAAGATGCAGGAAAGCGAGGAAGGAACCGCAGAAGAAGCAAAAAAGCGTGCGGACCGACTCACACAGCTAACAACACTCTACAGCGCGATGCGACCGGGAGATGCGGCAGCGATCATGGATCAGATGTCGGACGAGATGGTCCTCGAGATCCTCCCGACTCTGCCCGATCGCAACGCCGCCCGCATCCTGAACGGCCTGGGAGACGACGAGCGCAAAGCCCGCCTGTCCGCCGCCTTGTTGAGCGGTCAGACACAGGCGAACTAGGGTGCCCGTCCAGAATTCGGTGTAATTGCAGCACCGAACCACCGTACGTCCTGCCTGCCTTGGCGAGGTAGGAGTGTCCGGAGCCGCGTTCTTTTCAGCGTAGGGTGCATCGAGATCATAAACCACCAAAATGAATGAACTTCTGAGACAAAGACAGAACTAGGAGAATAATTGAGAAAACCGTGTCCCTGTCCGGCGTGGTCAGCCGGGCCCATCCCTTCACCCCAAAAACCGTTCTCTTCAATCCCAATTGGAGACCCATCCCATGCTCCTGAATCCATTTTTCGGATTCGCCGAAGACGCACCCCCTCCTGACGGTGTAGTGCCGTCGGAAGGGACCGTCACCGGTGATCCGTTCAGGGAGATACTTCACGGCGTTCAGCGTGCGCAGAATGGAGAACAGAGCTCCGGCTCCATCTATCCGTCTCTCGCGCAGGTCTTCGCCGATGCCATCTCTGCAGATACATCGCAGAGGTCTGGGGATGATTCGCAGAACCTAGCGATGCCTCCTCAGATACCGGGTCTTGAACGGGACGCTTCGGTCCATACCCCACTGGGGCAAGCCGCAACGGCAACCCTTTCCGCGGCACCACTTGACACCGAAGTCCCGATCGAACCGGGTCTCACGAACGGCCTAACCCGTGTCCAGCCTCGAGAGCAAGCCCTCTCCCCTCTGCAGGAGAGCCCTCTCGGCCACGTTATCGAGTCGGACCCGGCGGTTCAAACCACACCGATGCAAACACAGATCCCCTTCGGAGAAGGATCGATCGAATCGGACAGTGGTCCTGAGCAGCCGATCGCAAGCAGCAGATCACCACAACCCAACACGTTCGACCCCTTTGCCGCGATTTCATCAGACGAGCTTCCGCCTGATGAGGCTCGGCAGATCGTAGTCGATCGTGACGATTCGGAGATCGTTACCACCTCGAGAGGGTTGGCCGGAAACGATCGAAACGTCCTCGTGGAAAAAGACAGTCAGCCACCCTCACAACGCTCCTCTGACAGGTCTGGTGAGCCCGTCTCGACGTCGTCTACGGACGAATCGGACGCGCCAGACTTTACCACTGTCAGGCAGGAACCCGAGAGGCTCGCTGTCACACCGCGAATCGACATCGCACCCCAAACCGGGAAATCCGAGTCGTCTTCGTCATCAGGTCCAGTCATCAGTCCATCCGTCGGTAACGACGGGTCCCGTGTGGGCATTCAGGGCGAGGCGTCTCAGACTCCTTCTTCTGATCGTCTGCCGAACGCTTCATCCCCGGAGCGAACGACTGTGACACAGCATCACGGGCAAGTCCCGACCCAGGGCACTCTGTTTGTCGATGACTCGTCAGAGACAGAGATGCTTTCGGATCTCGACGTCGCTCGTCTGTCAAGGCCGATGACACAGGCACCGTCGAACGAAGCTGAAGTTGTGGAGAGGCAGATCGAGCAGCCACAGTATCGTTCGGAGGTCTCGCCTGACATTCCCGATCAGCCGGCAGTACGACCGACAGAGACAGTCGAGTCGAACAATCGGATTGAGACGGCAATGCGTCAGGCGGACTCGCCCCGACTCGTGCAGGACATTGTCACCACGCTGAACGCTCAACAGACTCGCCAGCAGGACCTCGGTGAGGAGACCGGCCCTCGGGTCGCCGACCTCCTGAGATCCATCGACGGCGCAGTCGAGCGTCCGGTTCAGGCAGGACGGACCGTTCAGCCACAGACAGTTGAGAGTCGAGTCACGGGACTTCAAGATGTCGTCCAGCAGCCTCGGACATTTCAGACCCCTGAAACTAGGGGCACGATCGAGGATCTGGACGGTCTGGTCAGAAATGTCGCCGGTCGGAGCCATCCGACAGTCGGCAGGAGCGAGTCTGGTCACGGATCGGAGCCTCCCACTCAGCACGTGGCGAGTCCCGAATCCACGACCATCGCACACGATCGCACGGTGAGATCATCTGCGAACGCATTGCCGGAAGAAGTGACGATCCTGAACCGTTCGGAGCAACCGGTCATCCCGGATCGCTATCGATCAGTGAACGTTCAGCCTGGACAGCAGGATCCGATTCCGGACTACGATGTGTCCATTCAGGATCTGCTCCCACAGAGCAGACCGGAAGCACCAACGATCAGCAGCACACCATCAGCGTCAGGTTCGGAATTCGTCCCGAACGTCGCCGCTGTCCGGGGTGGCCAGGGAGGCGTCGAAGCAATGACCTTCTCCGACCAGCCCATTGCCCAGCCGACCGAAATGGAAGAGTCGAAAGTCACGAGTCAGATCGTGCGTGGCGCCCGGTTCATCTCTCGGGAAGGGGCAAACCAAGTCACACTCAGGCTGGATCCGCCCGAACTGGGTGAGGTAACGATCCGGTTGTCAAGCATCAACAAGACTGTCACAGGTGAGATCCGCGTCGAAAGCCGGATGGTTCAGGAGATCGTGAACCGGAACATGGCTGAGCTGCGGGAATCGCTCGGCAGTCAGGGCATCCAGGTCGACAATATCGAGGTATCGGTCGAATCAGGTGGTCGCTCGAACGTCGATCGTGACGGAAATGCTGCACACCGCCGCGAGCAGACGGAGCGCGATGGCCAGGCTTCTGACCGTGACCGTCAGCCGGAGGATCGTGACGACGAGCAGCAGGACAGAATACCGCACCTGCCGCTCGCAGACGGTAACGTCGATTACGTCGCTTAGTACGAGTCAAAACGACTCACGTCAGACATCACTCCTGGGACACGGATTTCATCGGGTGATGGATGATCAGACCAAGGAAGGGATGGAAACCGGAATGAAAGGAGGTGTAAGAGAATGTCATTAGGAATCGCATCACCGACCGCGCAGTCCGACGCAGCCATCGCGCAAGCAACAGCGCTTACCGATGCCGTATCGTCGGATCAGGAGCTCGGACGGGATGCTTTCTTGAGATTGCTGACTTTGCAGCTGCAGAATCAGGACCCGCTTGATCCGGTCAAAAACGAAGCATTCGTCGCGCAGCTCGCTCAGTTCAGCTCTCTTGAGCAATTGACGTCCATCAACGAAACACTCGCCAACGACAGTGAGACTCAGGCCACAGACGGCGTACGTCTCGCGATCGACAGCAATACGGCGGTCGGACTGATCGGACGCCAAATCCAGGTCTCCACGAACACAGTCGACTATTCTGGAGACGGATCGACAAGCATCGGGTATAACCTCGAAGGACCGGCCGACAACGTCACCATCCGGATCGCCGACGATGCGGGCAACGTAATTCGCACGCTCGTTGACGGGAACCCAAAGCAAGGGAATGCAAGCATCAGCTGGGACGGCAAGGATGACGAAGGTGATCAGGTCGCCGGGGGGACATACCTGCTGGTACCCTCCGCGAACTACTAGGGCTCACCCGTAGAGGTCGCTTCTGGTGCCGCGGGCACAGTAACAGGAGTACGATACCAGGACGGTCTACCGATC
>DPVD01000023.1:2041-3544 GCA_003526745.1 Candidatus Latescibacterota bacterium | reverse complement strand
TTGTCAAGCGCCGGAGCTTCGCCGACGGCAGCTACGAGGGTGAATGGGAGACGGAGCTGTCCGCAGGCTCAAACGGATGGATCGCGGTGAGATGCAACGGCCTGGCCCGTGACAGTTACAACCAGGCGGTTTACGCGCATACAAGCCCGGTATATCTGCAGAATGGGAAAGTCAACGCGAACCAGAAACGCGATGCAGGCTACTTTCTGAAGTCGATCGATCAGTCGAAAGAGTGGGTGCAGCACACGGGCCGCTATACGAGCGACGATCAGCGAGAGGCAGTGCTGG
This sequence comes from Candidatus Latescibacterota bacterium, assembly GCA_003526745.1. Taxonomy (GTDB): domain Bacteria; phylum Latescibacterota; class UBA2968; order UBA2968; family UBA2968; genus UBA2968. Next base: position 3,256 of record DPVD01000023.1, on the reverse strand, counting down.
AGCTGTTCGAGAAAGGCAGAAAAGAGTACGAGAAGCTGGAGAAGAAGGGGTGAGCGGATCCTGAGCCGCCGTCATACCGAGCAGGAGTCGCGGTATCGGCACAGGCGAACAGTTTTCGAAATAATACAGCCTATTATGGTGTTCAATCTGGATGGTGATCTCGGGATCGCCCGGGTGACGGATGCGATAGACTATCACGATTGGCAGCTTGCTGCGCGCCACGCCGACGGTGGACCCTATGATGGTGAACCTCGTGTTGACGTCGCTTTACTGGAATCCGAAGAGAAGCTTTCCGTTTACATACAAGAGGAAGCATCTTCGGATAACGAGGCTACGCCCCTTCACGTGGTTACTTTTGAAATCAATTGAAGAGAAACGACAAATGCGTAAGAAAGATTGCATTACCCATTCTTACCTACACGCCCGGCCCTGGAGGTTCGGCTGATCCCGCATCCTCCTCACGAGATGGGATGCCCCAGATGAGACCGTTCGGATCGAGCTCGTTCAATGGAGGAGCATTGTAAAAGTCGGGTTTAAGATTGCCACCGCAAACAGGACAGAACCCGAAGGACGGATGGTACATCACACCCTTGTCACAGACGCTGCAGATTTTGACGAGTGTGTTGAGCTTGTCGCCGCAATGGACGCAGTGCTGAAAGTAGCCGTCATATGGTGTCTTTTGACCGCAGTTCTGGCAGGGCACAATCTCCTGTAGGTCCAGCTTGTCTGCCGGTGGCTGCTCGATCGATACGGCCAGACGATCAGGCACTGAAACATACTCTGCGCGGTAGGTTTTGAACTTCTCTCTGATCTGGCTGGCCTGAACGCTCAGATACCGTTCTGAGATGGTTATCGTCAGGGTAACGTGATCCGAAATCGCAACGAAGTGGATCAGATCACTTGCATTCCAGTCTCGCTGCTCGACCACGATCGCGTTGTAATTGTCGCACAACTCCGCGAAGTCGCGTATCTTGTTTCGGTTTTCTTCCTTCTTTGCTGCATCGTCCTGTTCGAACTCGAACAGGTTACCAAAGTCGATACGAATCATCCTTCTGCAACCTCTGCTAAGAATCTCCCCGTTTCGGACCTGCTGTTGGAGATCACAGCCTCCACCGGTCCCATCGCAACGATTTTCCCGCCGTCCGGACCTCCTCCCGGACCGACATCAATGATCCAGTCAGACTGCGCGATCACATCCAGATTGTGCTCGATCAC
>DPVD01000023.1:1354-1749 GCA_003526745.1 Candidatus Latescibacterota bacterium | reverse complement strand
CATCCAGATTGTGCTCGATCACCAGCACAGTGTTTCCCTCGTCCACAAGTCTCTGGAGTGATTCGAGCAGTACCCTGATGTCCTCAAAATGGAGCCCTGTCGTAGGTTCGTCCAGCAGATAAAGCGTGTTTCCCGTGGCGGACCTGGCAAGCTCGGTCGCCAGTTTGACGCGTTGAGCTTCCCCGCCCGAAAGAGCCGTCCCGGATTGGCCCAGCCGGATGTAACCGAGCCCGACCGATACTAGGGACTTGAGCCGTCGCTGGATCTGAGGGATGTCTCTAAAGAACGTGTGTGCGCGATCGACGGTCATGTCGAGGACATCAGCGATCGTCGCTCCCTTGTATAGAACCTCGAGCGTTTCCCGGTTGAATCTCCGCCCGCCGCAAGAGTCACAC
>DPVD01000023.1:0-1061 GCA_003526745.1 Candidatus Latescibacterota bacterium | reverse complement strand
CACCCCCCCCCCGCCGCAAGAGTCACACGTGACGTAGACATCAGGCAGGAAGTGCATTTCGACTTTGGTGATCCCGTCACCCCGGCAAACTTCACACCTGCCCCCGCGCGTGTTGAAGCTGAATCGTCCAGGGCCATAACCACGCACCTTAGATTCCGGTAGCTGCGCGAAGAGATCTCGAATGGCTCCGAAAACCCCCGTGTAGGTCGCCGGATTAGATCGCGGTGTTCGTCCAATAGGGGACTGATTGATCCGGATCACCTTGTCGATCTGCTCTGAACCTTCGATCATATCATGAGGGAGTGGCTCCGTTCGGGTGCGATACAGCTTTCGAGCCAGAGCCGGATAGAGGGTATGGTTGACGAGTGTCGATTTTCCCGATCCGGACACGCCCGTGACGCAAACAAAGGTTCCCAACGGGATCTCAAGATCTGTTCCCTTGAGGTTATGGCCTGATGCATTTCGCACACAGACCCATCGCTCGGGAACACGGGCTTCATCCTTTCGGCCCAGATGTTTGTTTCCGGCAAGATACGTGCCCGTGACCGAGGATCCATCTTGTGGAAGCGAGTCCGGTGAGCCCTCACCGGTGATCTCGCCACCCATCTCACCGGCACCCGGCCCGAGGTCGACGACGTGGTCAGCCGTTTCGATCATTTCTCGGTCGTGCTCGACGATCAGGACGGAGTTACCCAGTGCATTCAGTTCTTGGATCGTGTTGATCAGCCTGCGATTGTCCTTTGGATGTAGCCCGATGCTAGGTTCATCGAGGACATAGAGAACCCCGACTAGGCGCGACCCCAACTGCGTGGCCAGTCGTATTCGCTGAAGCTCACCCCCGGAGAGTGTGTTTCCGCGTCTTCCGAGGGTGAGGTAGCCGACTCCGACGTGGTGGAGGAAGGCGAGCCGGCTCTTGATCTCAAGGACGATCGGTTCGATGACAACGCGTGTATGATCTGGTACTGGCAGCGCCTCTAAGTATCGGATCAGGGAGTCGATCTCGGTGTTCGTGACGTCCGCGATCATCTTGTCTGCGAGTATGATCGCTCGTGCTTCGGCTC
>DPVD01000054.1:11834-17421 GCA_003526745.1 Candidatus Latescibacterota bacterium | reverse complement strand
CTTCGATACCCCCGCGGAGGGCATCCGTGAGGTGACTGAGTCGAAGATCGATTGGCAATCCGTGACGACGGGAGATGCCGACGGTGTCGTCTTCGATGTTGAGGGATCTAAGGAGACTCGCATCGTGTTTACTACAGATATTCTTCAGCGGACCGTGTCTCTTGAGACGCTGAAGGTGGGACCGGTCACCGTCGATGCCGGGGGTGTCGACATGAAGGTGGTCTTCGAGATGGCCCCGATCGGTGTCGGGCGCGAGGCCCGGATGAAGTTCAAGGACGACAATGCCCCGAAAGGAACGCATCCCTACTGGATACGTGTGACTCAGACCGACGGGGCAAAAGGGTGGGTCAGCCCATTTTACGTGACGGTGATCTGAAGCGTGAAGAGACGGCCATATAGCTGACTGATCTCCGATGGAAGGAGGCGGTCCCGGCGAAACACACCTCGCTGATCGCCTCTCTGTTCCCGAAAGACAATCCCCACACGTGGTGGGGTGACCGGTTCTAAGGAGGGGTGTATGAGCCTTGTAGTTGGTCTGTTAAGCCCGGGCGACATGGGTAGCGCAGTGGGGAAGCGTATCGCTGACCACGGAGGACGTGTGGTGACCTGTCTCGAAGGTCGAAGTGCGCGCACAAAGGGTTTGGCTGAGGCGGCCGGGATCGATGCGGTCGACAGCTTCGAGTCGCTCGTGAAGACAAGCGACCTCGTCATTTCGATTTTGGTGCCGTCGGAGTCGTCTCGAGCAGCAAGCCGGGTGGCTGCAGCGATCGAACAGATAGGGAAGGGTATCCCTTACACCGACTGTAACGCGATCGCGCCGAGTACGGCGAAGACGATAGCGGAGACGATCAAGTCTGCGGGAGGAAACCCGATCGATGCCGGTATTATCGGGGGACCGCCGATAGGGGAGAGCCCGAATACGCGGTTCTACGCGTCCGGTCCCCACGCGGATCCGTTTGTAGAGCTGAACCAGTATGGTCTGGATGTGCGCGTGATCGGGGACGAGATTGGGCAGGCAAGCGGTCTCAAGATGTGCTATGCCGCATCGACTAAGGGGACCTCGGCCCTGATGCTGAACCTGCTGATTGTCGCAAAACGGCTCAACCTGTACGACGCTCTAATCGCCGAGTTCGAGATGAGCCAGCGGGCCCGCCTCACGTCCCTTTCGGGTCTGAATGGGGTGCCGTCCAAGTCACGCAGGTGGATCGGCGAGATGGAGGAGATCGCAAAGACCTTCGATGAGGCAGGGTTGACGCCTTACATGTTCAGGGGTGCAGCGGAAGTTTTCCGTCTCGTCGGTGGGTCGAGTGTGGCGGACGAGACGCCCGAGGACCAGGATCAGAATCGGACGGTTGAGGCGCTTATCGAGATGCTTTCAGCGGAAGAATAAGAGACAGTTAACCGGAGACAGGAGCTTCGACGCACTGCGTCGGGGCCTTTCTTCATGTACCGAACGCCTGAGCGAAGATCAGAAAGTCAGAGAACCCGACATCGCCACTCTGATCGAGATCCAGAGCGGCATTGAAGCTCTGTTCGCCGGCAGATGCGCCGAATCCACCCGCGAAGATGATAAAGTCTAAGAAACCGACGGATCCGTCACCATCGAAGTCGGGCTTGTCGAGCACAGCCGTTGGGAGTTCGGTTCCGATGGTGACGACGGCGGATTCGGTTCCGATCTGGAGCGTATCGATCTTGAGGGCCGTCCCGAGCATGGCCGACTCGAGAGCAATCTGCGACTCCACGGTATCCAGGATCGTGAAGGTGATCCGGGCGACGCTGCCTGCCCTGTCGGATGTCTGTGTCTCGAGCAGAAGTCCTGTCAGCCCGAGCCGGCCTGACGACTGTGTCGACATCAGAAAGGCGCCCTCGAACAGGTCGACGGCCTCAGCCATCTCCAGAGCGGCTTGTGACGCATCATACAGGACAACAAGATCGAAGCCTGACCGTTTTTCGCCGCCCTCGCTCACGGCCACATCTACGGTGAGAGAGCCACCCGATTCGGGTTTCGAGAAGGTCGCCCGTTGCCCTTGGTCGCCGAACCTCGTGTTCAGATCCAGACGCACCGGACCAACAGCCGGTGGCTGCGAATCGGCCTCCTCTTCTTGGGCTAGTGCGATCGGTGCGAGCATCACGACAGCGATGAGGGTGATATATCGTCTTTTCATCTGTCGAAAAGATCAGAAAACAGGTGTTGGCTGTCAAACGGGGCACAAGGGCAAGACGGATGCGAAGACCGTACACGCCCATTTTTAGACTGATCTTCCTGCCAAGACCTACTCGATCGTGGTTACGAATAACTGAGAGAACTGGAAGTAGCTTTCAAAGCCGATCGCGCCGTCGAAGTTTGACGCACGTGTTTTGACCTGTACCGGGGCTAGGATCCCCTCTAGTCCCCTCACCCGACGAGAGTTTCCTGATACACTTATTGTTTTTGTCGGTCACGTAAAGATTGCCTGCTATGTCCATTGCCGTGAGGTGCAACATTCAACAGACGGCATACTGCGAGGAGACATACAGGTGGAAATCTTGATTTGGTACTGAACTGTCGGGACGGACTTTGGCGGCGGAACCTTTGTTCTTACTGTCGGTCAACGAATCGGGCTTCGTTGACCGGCGGGCAACCCGCCTATATATTGACCGCCTTTGAAGGTTGGATCCTAGCTGGAGGAATTGATGTTTGCAGCGCAGATCGTCGCTCAACGACTGATCCGATTGGTCGAAACGGACGAACCCACACTGACCGCAGAGGGTCAGGTCAAGATCAAGATGGAGCGGGGCTGCCTGTGCGGGTCGGACTCACCCCTGTTCGACTACGACCTGAACGAGGTCCTGGACGAGGCGCACCGTAACCCGGAAAAGCGTCGTTCGATTCCGTTTATTGACTACGATACTGACCCGTATCCATTGAGTGTTGGGCAGTCGATTCACGAGTGTCTCGGTACTGTTGTCGAGTCCACTTCGCCTCGGTTCAGGGAGGGGGATTTCGTACTAGCGCTGCCGAGCGAGCACGACGGGCTTGTCGAGTATATGGTGGCCGCAGCCGATCGGGCGATCCATCTGCCCAAGGAGAAGGTACCGAAGGAAGAGATTCTGATGACACAGCCCCTTGGAACGGTCGTCTGGGCGTGTCATAAGCTCGGCAACCTGCTTGACTTGGACATCGTGGTCGCGGGGCAGGGCCCTATGGGACTTTTGTTCACGCACATGATCGCGAACTTGGGAGCCCGATCGATAATCGCTCTAGACAAGCTGGACGACCGGCTGGAAGTGTCCCGGCAGATGCACGCGACGCATACCGTGAACGTGGCGAACGAGAACCCTGTCGAGAAGATCCGGGAGATCACGAACGGCAAGATGGCGGATATCTGTGTCGAGGTGGTCGGCCATCAGATGGCCACGGTCAACGATTGTATGGCGTATGTCCGACGGCTCGGGACGATCCTCTGCTTTGGTGTCCCCGATCACGCGAACTATGAGGGGTTCGCGTATCAGGAGTTCTTTCGGCAGAATCTCAGTCTGATCAGCTCGGTTGGCCCCGATGTGGTGCCCAACTTCTCCCTGGCCCGTGACCTGATCGCTCAGGGCAGGATAGACGTGTCGCCCATAGTCACGCACACACTCCCGTTTTCCGAGATCCAGAAGGGCTACGAGTTCTTCGTTGACCGAAAGGACGGTGCGATCAAGGTGGTGCTGGACTATGAGAACCCCGGCCTGCCGAACGGGTAGAAAAATCTTGACGCGTTTTTGTCCGCCTCTTTATTAATAGTCCTCACGTTGACCTGAGGAGATGATTTGCCAATCGAAGATGCACCATACTTATTTATCTGATTCTTGCGGGAGAGCCTCTACGCAGTAGGTGGAGGCTCTTTGTCGTTTTGCCCAGATCGAGAGGGGGAACAGCTTGGCCATTTTTGAATCGGGCACCGTTGTCGGCCAGCCCGAGTCCGACAGTGCGGGCGTCAGCGTCCTGAAGAAGGGTGGTAACGCCGTCGATGCAGCTGTTACTTCGGCCTGCCTGGGGGCTATCCTGGCCCCTTGGGCAAACGGTTTTGGAGGCTACGGTGGCTGGCTGCTCGTTCACAAGGACGGCGAAACGCACTGCGTCGATTTTCACACTAAGGCCCCGAAAGCAGCTGACCCGAAGATGTATACGATTTCTGGGGGCGACGGCCGGTTCGGCGCTCGGACAAGGGATCGAGAGAACGAGATCGGATTCAAAGCTGTGTCCGTCCCTGGCACGCTCGCAGGTATGGAACTCGCGCTCAAGAAGTTCGGGACTATATCGCTTGCGGATGCTCTTGCCCCGGCTATCAAGGCGTGTGATAAGGGATTCAAAGTCACGGCCAACTATGCGAGCCATATAGCTGCACACGAGGATACGATTCGCCAGTTCCCGGACACGGCTAAGCTGTTGCTCGTAGGCGATGAGCTACCCAAGCCTGGTGACAAGGTTATCAACAAGGACCTTGGCAAGATGCTCACCCAGGTCGCGGGCAAAGGTGCTAAGGAGTTCTACCAGGGCCGTGTCGCAGATCGCATCGTACGGTATGTTCAGGAAGGTGGCGGTATCCTCGAGAAGGAGGATCTTGCTGAGTATGAGGCAAGGCTGGTCGAGCCAGTGAATTCGATCTTTGCCGGTTACGAGATGCTTTCGTCACCCCTGTGTAGCAGCGGGATCAGCCTGATCCAGATGTGCAAGACAGGCGAGCACGCTGAACTCGACCTTTGGGCTCGAGACTCGGCCAGATTATCTCACGGTCTGCTGGAGGTGATACGGTCTGCTTGGATGGACCGGTATCGCCATTTTGGTGATCCGTCCAAGATGTCCGTTCCTGTCGACACGATCCTCTCCGACATTTCGGTCGGGGCGTCGGGCACGGAGATTGCCAACCACATCGCCGAGGGTACACGAGGACAGGCCCTTCTGCGACCGATGTATGCGGGTGGGACGACACACATCTCGGCCGTCGATTCAGACCGTACTATGGTTTCGATGACGCTGACTCACGGTCCGGCCTTCGGGTCGTTCGCGACGATTCCGCGGATGGGTTTGCTCCTGAATTCCGGGATGTCCCGCTTCGATCCGGGACCTGGTCTGAAAAACTCGGTCGGACCAGGGAAGTCGCCAATCGTGAACATGACGCCGGCCATTCTCCTTGACGCCGGCAGGCCTTTCCTGACCATCGGTGGTTCCGGAGGGACGCGGATAATGTCGTCTGTGTTCCAAGTCCTCGCGCGACACTTCCTGCTGGGCGAGGACTTCGAGTGGTCCATGGGTGCCCCCCGGGTACACAGCGAGGGGAACGAGTGGGCTCGGATCGAGGAAGAGTTTGGAGACACGGCGCCCGATTACCTGTCAGAGATCGGGATTGAGCTTCGACAGGGCGCGGCATCGGCGATGGTTCGAGCTGTCAAGATTGAAGACGACAAGCTGCTCTCGATGTATGACCCTAGGATGAAGGCAAAGGAGAAGGGCTACTAGTCCCTGGTAGAAGCGTGAAGACCTATCCCTTCGGTAGTGGCAGGCCGGACCCTGCCTCTTTCCCCGCTCGGGCGTTGGCGGATGCCGCTGCACGAGTTGTTCCTG
>DPVD01000054.1:1295-11554 GCA_003526745.1 Candidatus Latescibacterota bacterium | reverse complement strand
TAGCGGATGCCGCTGCACGAGTCGTTCCTGAGCTGGGTGACGAACTGGCCAAGTATCCCGGAACGTTGGGCTACGAGCCTATGCGCAAGGTCATGGCAGGCCGTTTCGAGCGGCGTGAAGGTATGGCCATGCCGGTAGAGCGTACGGCATTGACGACGGGATCGATGCAGGCGGTCACACTGATGGCTCAGTACTTCGTTGAGAAACCGGGTGACGTGATTTTGCTGGAAGAGTTCAGCTACTCGGGTACGATCGGCGCCTACAACAAGGAAGGGGCAAAGCTGGTTGGGGTGGAGATCGACGAACACGGAATGAAGATGGATTCGCTCGTCGAGAAGATCGAGACCTGTACGAAGGAAGGAAAAAAACCGAAATTCATCTATGCCCTTGTAACGTATCAGAACCCGACAGGATCGATCATGCCGATCGAACGGCGTCGTGAGCTTCTGGACATCGCAAACGAGCACGGTATCCCCATCGTCGAGGATCATTGCTACGCGGACACGGTCTACGACGACGACCATGTTCCTGCGCTGATAACGCTTGATCACGAGGCAACGGTCCTGCATATCGAGTCGTTCTCGAAAATTCTCGGGCCTGGTGTAAGGCTTGGCTGCTTTACGGGGCCGGAACCTCACTTCTCCGAGATCCTGTCGTTGCGGCGAGACGGCGGACCCAGCACGCTAAACGCCGCGATTATCTGCGAGTTCTTTAGGGAGTCGCTGAACGAACATCTGAAGACGATCAACACGGTTGTCAAGAAGAAGCGCGATCTGATGATGGAGCTTCTGGCTGAAAGTCGTGACGTTTTCGAATGGAACAGCGAGCCGAAGGGCGGGTTGTTCATCTGGGTGAAGCTTCCCAACGCGACCGATGTAGTAACCTGTGAGCAGACTGCAGAGTCCCGCGGCATCGACTATGCGACAGGCAAGGCTTTTCACGTGTATGGGGAGGACGTGCCGTATCTGCGGTTGGCCTTCGGCTACGCATCGCTAGATGAGATCCGTGGAGGGATCCCGTTGCTTGCCGAGTGCGTGAGGGAACATCAGCCTTAAACACGCCAACAGCGTTGGAAGGGTTGTGTCGGGTTCGAGGCTTCGGGCCCGGCATTTTCTGTTCTAGCTCGTGCTTTGGGGCTTTCGTGCCTCGTAGGACCCACGAGCGGCAAAGTGCTTGGTCCGAGGCGTAGACGCTTGGCTTACTGGTCAATTTACCTAGGGTTAGGGTATTCGTTTCTAGCTTTGCCTATCTGTGGTTCCAACGGTTTCCCGGCAATAGGTGGTTTTTCGATACGGTCTGGACTTCGTCTAGTGCTACTCGAAGACAAGGAGTGTGGACCTCTGCAAGGCAGGATCATTGACTGGGTTTGACACCCCGAATATATTTGGCCCTAACTGTTTCGAGGACCACGATTTTGAACGCACAAGCACCGATACCCAAACCCGGACCCCTACCCGGCGTGAACCACGTCGTGGCGATCGCCAGCGGCAAGGGTGGCGTAGGCAAGTCCACGACGGCCGTCAATCTTGCCCTCGCCTTGGCGAGGACCGGCAAGTCTGTCGGGCTGCTCGACGCGGACATCTACGGGCCGAATATCCCGGTGATGATGGGACGAAAGGCACAGCCCGAAATGGATGAGACGCGCGGGATGATCCCTGTCGAACGACACGGCGTCAAGTTCATTTCGCTCGGCCTGATCGCCGGAGACGGCGTGCCGATTGTCTGGCGCGGCCCGATGCTCGCTAAAATGCTGACACAGTTTCTGCACGATGTGGCTTGGGCACCACTCGACTGTCTGCTGATCGATCTGCCTCCCGGCACGGGTGACGTCCAGTTGACCCTCACCCAGACCGTCGCGATTTCAGGAGCCGTGATCGTGACTACGCCGCAGGAGATCGCACTAGAAGATGTCAGACGCGGAATCCGGATGTTCGAGGAGGTCGACGTTCCCGTCCTCGGAATCCTCGAGAACATGAGCTACTATGTTTGCCCGTCCTGCGACAAGCGACACCATATCTTCGCCGAAGGCGGCGGAAGCGATGTGGCGAAACGCTTCGAGCTTCCCCTTCTAGGCGCCATTCCCCTCAGCCTTCGCTTGCGGGAGGCGAGCGATAGCGGCACCCCGCTGGTCGACGAGGGGGAGCCGGTAACGCAGACCTATGACGATGTGGCTGGAAGGCTACTCTCTCGGCTCAGGTAACAGGTTGGTAAAAGGAACGACCACCGGGCGTCTCTTTTTGGAGACGCCTTTCCTGTGTACCGGTGAAGACCTAAACCGTGTGACTGGACTACGTTCACGCTTCGGAACCCGTGCTTGATCACTATCGCACCCTCCTCGACAGCCACTGGGCAATACGTCTCGTGGACACCAACGGCGAGTTTCTAGAGGCACTGGTCTGACTCCGTGGGTCAAGACGAAACGTGTAAATCGCCGAGTTCGGCATCTTTGCGAAGGAAGATCGGCGATAGGGATGGGGGAGCAAAGTTCTTGAGGCGGTACTCGATGATATGTGTGCTTTCTGCGTGCAAAGACAATATCGGCTCTATAGCGTGTATTTGGTTTGCGATTCACGGAACGTCGAGACGCGTGCCCACAGGGTCGTAAACGCTAAAGAGATTTAGCGCGGGCGCCGATAAATGGAGTAGAGAACAACCTCTCTGCCCTCTATCGGCCATGACACGACCTAGACTCTATATACCCGCAGCCTGCGGACTCCTGCTGCTTTGCGTTCTCGGTTTCGCGCACAGCAACCCGGACACCCTTACCGGTGACGCTACCCCTCGGCTCCTGCCGGAGCGGGGGCTGGTTACCTTTGCGGAGGGGAGCGCACAGGTGCGTAGGTCGGGCGGGAACTGGGAACCCCTGTATGTGGGCGATCGGGTGGGGCCGACGGATTCCCTCCGTAGCTTGAAAACCGGTCGGAGTGAGATAAGCTGGGGAAACCCTAAGTGCGTCCTCAGAGTCGAAAGTGAATCCGTCGTAGCGCTTGACGGCGCGGTGGCTGGGAACCGTTTAGTGCTTGTCGGAGCGCGCGTCAATCAGGGTGCGGTCTGGGCAAAGGTGATCGGAGAGCACGCATTCAGGCTGTCGACGGAGCACATCCGGGCTTCCTTCGATCAAGCGACGCTTTCGATGAGATCGGATCGAAAGAAGACTCGACTGGCCGTCTATCAGGGTCAGGCGAATGTTGGAGCCGGTGTTCTTTATGGTGGGCAAGGGATGTGGGTGGCCGAGTCTGGGACAGAGACCTTCGCGGTTGGACCGGAAGATGACCTGCGCGATGGATGGCACGACATTGTGAAGGAAGCGCTGGTTGTGTCGGAACCTGCGGCGAGGTCGGACGCGCCGCAGGAGGCTCGAACGTTGACTCGTGATGTTCGGGATCTTAGCCCGGAGATTTACCTAGGGGTGGAGGTGGAGCTCACCAGGCTAGAAGAGAAGACCGGTTTTGTGGCCGAGGCGGCTCGAATTCGTAAGATTCGAGTGAGATCCTCTCGATGGGACGATATGCAGCCAGATCGGAAGGTTCAACTCCTTAAGGATACGTTTTATGTGCTCAAGGAACGGTATCCTCAGGTCCTAGAGACCGTTGTTCTCGAGTTCGACGACAACCGTCCTCGGCTTGTACTCAAGTATGCTGCGACCGGCTGAACCCTGAATCTGTTGACCGCAAATATGCTGGGCCCTCGTCTTACTGGAGACAGGGCCTTTTTCTTTTCGCAGTTACATTAGTGACTGTGGGGCAAACGGTTGGCTACAAATAGCTTGAGTTATACTACCAGACAGGTTACATTTTTGAATAGCCATCCGTAAGAAATCGAGGTATTTCCCTATTAATTAAGTGGTTACGCCAGCATGACGGGTGTTCGGCCCTCACCCGATTCCACTTCGTCGTCATTTTGGCGAAATAAGCCGACCATAAGCGGGGTCGAAGTCTTTGAATTGCGCTCACGCGGCGCAGGCGATTAAGGTCCGGAATTGTGGCAGCCGATATCTGGAGACTCGATGAGAATACGTCCGCACACGGCTGACTTTGATTGGGGCATTCGCCTCCTGTTGCTGGCGTTCTGTCTGTTCGCCTTCGAAGCTTGTGGGAAGGGCGAGGCCGATAGCGACGACAATAAGACAGGGGAGGCTGACTCAACAAAGGTAGAGAAGGACGGAGACAAGAAGAAGGTCGAAGAGGGCGTTCCCGTGAAGGTCTCCCAGGTTGGGGTCGGCCCGATCTCCGATTACGTCCAGCATACGTCGACGATCGAAGCTGAAGAAGCGATCGACGTGTATGCGCAGATGAGCGGGCTAGTGTCCGAAGTTCTGGTCGAGGAGGGAGATCACGTTACGGAAGGGCAGATCCTCGTGCGCATGGTCGAGGACGAACTCCGGCTCGGCGCCGAAGAGGCCCGCGTGAACTACCAGAAGCTCGTCAACAGCTTCAAGCGGTCTCAGGGTTTGTTCGATAGCAACCTGCTGTCTCGAGAAGACTACGAGCAGAGGAAGTTCAGCGTCGAAGAGGCTAGGATCCGATGGGAGCGTTCGAAGCTGTCTTTGGACCACGCAGCCGTTCGCTCACCCGCGGAAGGTGTGATCGCCGAGAGAATGGTCAAGCTAGGTGACCGCATAGCGCCGTCATCGAAGCTCTACAGCCTTGTTGATTTGAAGAACCTTATTGCGCAGGTTCACGTCCCGGGTCGGGACATGCGATACATCTCGAAGGGACAGACCGCAGAGGTGAGGACGGGCTTTCTCCCGGGCGAGACCTTCACGGGTCACGTTGAGCGGATCAGCCCGGTCGTTGACCCGGGAAGCGGAACAGTCAAGGTGACGCTCGAGCTGGACGCTGCAGGCTATCGCCTTCGTCCAGGTATGTTCATCACGGCACACATCGTGACTGCCACACACGAAATGGCCGTGCTTGTGCCGAAGAAGGCGATCGTTTACGACGACGGTTTTCCGCACGTGTTCGTCGTCAGCGACAGCACAGCGACACGCGTTCGCTTGGAAATCGGGTTCGAGAACAGCGAGCTCCTCGAGGTCCTCGAGGGTACGAAGAAGGGCGATCGGATCGTCGTCGTCGGTCAGAACGGCTTGAGAAACAAAGCCAAGGTTCGCGTGATCGACGGGCCAGGACTGCGGATCCCAGCCAAACAGGATTCTACAAACGAGGAGGGGCAGCAGACCTCTTGATCCTGATGTCTCAGCAGGCCCTTATCTAGGGGCGTGCGAGAGCAAGCCACTCTTCTCGTACCCCTTCCTTTTGGTATCCCGAAAGAGGGATTAGCCCGTCACACCGTGACAGGAGTTTGTGTCGATGTCGGAAGGTCTGCCCTCGGCGGCACAGCGCGTCGGCACCCAAATCAAGAGAACCTTCGAGATTACGACTCGACGCCCAGTTGCGATTTCCATGGTCGTCTTGGCCATCGTCGTTTTCGGGTATGTCTCCTACCAGCAGCTCCCTCTAAACATGATGCCGGATATCTCGTATCCGACGCTCACCATCCGAACGGACTATCCGGACACGGCACCAGAGGAAGTCGAGAATCTGATCTCGAGGCCTATCGAGCAGCGGCTCGGTGTCGTGAGCAATCTCGTCGGGATCACGTCGATATCACGAGCCGGAATCTCGGATGTGATCCTTGAGTTTGGGTGGGGTACAGACATGAACGATGCCGTCCAGACCGTTCGCGAGAACTTGGACCGACTTCAGCTTCCCAGGGGAGTGAATCGCCCGCTTATTCTTCGATACGACCCGACACAGGATCCTATAATTCGGGTCGGGTTTTACGGCAACCTCGACCTGTTTGGGCTCCGGCTGATCGCGGAAGAGGAGATCAAGCAGGAGCTCGAGGCGCTCAAGGGCGTCGCAGCGGCAAGGGTGTCGGGTGGGCTCGAGGAGGAGATCCGGGTTGAGATCAGCGAGAGACAGCTGGCCGTCATGGGGCTGGGGATCAAGACGATAAACGATCGTCTGAGGGAAGAGAACGTCAATCTCGCTGGCGGAAGCCTCCTGGACGGGCAGACTCAGTATCTGGTCAGGACGTTGAACGAGTTCCAGACTTTGGAAGATATTGCGAGTCTTGTGGTGGGCGAGCGGAACGGAGTCGAGATCCGTATAAAAGACGTGGGTAGCGTGATTCGTGCGAACAAGGAGCGGGAAGTCGTTACGCGCGTGAACGGCGTCGAGAGCGTGGAGATCGAGATCTTCAAGGAGGCCGACGCCAACATCGTTGCAACGGCGAAACGGGTGAGAGACAGGCTGTTCGGGACGCCCGAGCAGCTCGAGTATGTGAAGAAGTTGAAGGCTGGAGAGATCGAGAAGGCTAAGTCCCGCGACCGTCGTGCGCAGGTCCGGCAGTTCGTTCAGATGAAAGAGATGACTGGGTTCGTCTCCTACTCGTTGCCCGAAGGCATCAACCTCGAGCTGCTTTCCGATCAGAGCCGCTTCATCAAGAATTCCGTCGACGAAGTGAAACAGACGGCGTTGCTAGGTGGTCTGCTTGCAGTTCTGGTGTTGTATGTGTTCCTGCGGAATCCCGTGCATACGTCGATCGTGGGTGTCGCGATCCCGGTGTCGATCATCGCCACGTTCGCCCCGATGAACGTCTTCAAGGTGTCGCTGAACGTTATGTCCTTGGGCGGTCTAGCACTGGGGATCGGGATGCTAGTCGACAACTCCATTGTGGTTCTTGAAAGCATCTATCGGTGTCGCGAGGAAGGTGATGACATCGTTGCCGCGACTGTGCGCGGTACCGGTGATGTGGGCGGCGCCGTTTTCGCATCGACGCTTACGACGGTAGCCGTGTTCTTCCCGATCGTGTTTGTCGAGGGCGTGGCTGGCCAAATCTTTGGCGATATGGCGCTGACGGTCGTGTTTAGCCTTCTGGCATCGTTGGGTGTCGCCCTGTTCGTGATCCCCATGCTGGCATCGCGGAACATCCGTCTCTTGGATGCGTCCCAGAAGACCAATACTTCTGGAGGCGCAGGGGTCAGCGTTTCTCGGGTGGTTGCGTCCGGGATCATGCGGTTTAGGTCGATTGAGCTGATCAAGGCCTTCGCGAGTCACGTGACATCCGATCAGGGCGACCTGCGGGATTACTTGAAGGTCCCGATGTATGTCGGATGGCTGGTCGGCGAGTTCGTGTTTCGAGTCCTGTGGGTGGTTTCCAGTTTGTTGATCACGGCGTTCAAGGCGATCGTTCTGATCCTCGGAGCGCTGCTGTTCTACCCGATAGCCGCGCTGGTCCAGCGAATCCGGAAGAAGTTCGCGCCAGACCTCTGGATGGGTATACGCGATTTCGCAGAGGATCGGGACCTGCGTGGTCGGGCTTTAGTCCAAACGGTCTGGGAAGATCTTCTTTTCTTTTCGACGGTCCGAAGTCTTGGAGAGGATCTCCCTCGCGTATTCAAGTGGGTGATTCGCTCGATCCTGAAACCACTGAAATGGATCGTGCCGGGCGGTTGGATCCGACGTATCGTGAAGGTCTTACCGGGACTGCTCGGTACGTTTGGTGTTCTGCTGCTCGTCCCGATTGGGCCGATCTACATGATCCTTCGGTTCACGATCTTCACGATCATGGCGCTGGTGGGAAAAGCGCTTATCCACATCCTGCTCCTTCTTTTTATGGCCGGTATGGTTGGGTTGATACTGTCAGCAGCGCTGGTTCTACCAATCATTGCACCGATCCTGTTTCTGTTTGAGCATACGTTCGAGAGGATCACGCGAGTCTACCCGGTCGTGCTCAGGGCCGCTCTGGCGAATCGACTGACCGCGATCGGTTTGGCCGTCGTTCCGTTCGCGCTCACTATGATCTACCTCGTTCCGATGCTAGGATCTGAGCTGATCCCACAGGTACATCAAGGTGAGTTTGATCTTGAGCTTTCTCTGCCTGTTGGTACCCCTCTTGAGTCGACAGACCAGATGGTCGGGGATATCGAACAGCGTGTGCTGCTTGAGCCCGAGGTCAAGCAGATGTCGACTTCTGTCGGCGTGGACAAGACCGAGATCTCGTCCGCCGACCAGGGTGAGCACACTGCTACCATTACGATCGTTCTTTCTGAAGAGGTGCAGGAAGAGCGGAACGCGGCCGTCGCTTTTTCGAGGAGCGTGCTAACGCTGCCCGGTCGAATCTGGGGTGGAATCACTGGCAAGAGCGTCCTTGCGGGGCGTGAGAACGCGCTGATGGATCGGGTTCGGGCAAGGTTGAAGGATCTGCCTCAGGTCAAAACTGACTTCTCGCGACCTGCGCTGTTTACTTTCAAGACACCGATCGAGCTTGAGATCTGCGGCTACGATCTGTCTGAGCTTCAGCGGCTGGGGAACGACGTGGAGACACGTTTGGCCGACGTGCCGGGCCTTTACGACGTCCAGTCGAGCCTGCAGAGAGGAAGCCCTGAGGTTCAGATCATCTACGATCGGGATGTGATGGCGAAGTACAATCTGAACATCCGGAGTGTGGCGACCCTTGTTCGGGAGAAGGTTCAGGGTGACGTGGTGACACGGTTCCGGAAAGGGGACCGACGGATCGATGTGCTTGTGCGTGTGGATGAGGCGGATCGGGCGGGTGTGGACGACCTGAAACGACTCGTCGTTAATCCCGGGTCTCGACAGGTTCCGATCCGGCTGGCTTCGGTCGCCGACATCCAGGTGCACGAAGGCCCGAGCGAGATTCGCCGGATCGACCAGCAGCGAGCGGTTCTGATCTCGGCGAACGTGTCCGGGCTCGATCTCGGAACGGCGACAGCCTATATCCAGAAGGCCCTCGAGGGTATTGATATCCCGGCCGATGTGAGTTTCGTGATCGGTGGTCAGAACAAGGAGATGGCGACCTCGCTTGATAGCCTGAGCTTCGCGCTTGCCTTGGCCATCTTCTTGGTCTACATCGTGATGGCGTCACAGTTCGAGTCGTTCGTCCACCCGCTTGTAATCATGTTCACGATTCCGCTCGCCCTTATTGGTGTGATCGTCGTGTTGTTCCTGACCGGAGTGCCACTGAGCGTCGTTGTGTTCCTCGGGATGATAATGCTTGCCGGGATCGTGGTGAACAATGCAATCGTGCTCGTCGATTATATTAATCAATTGCGGCGCGAGGGGCTCGAGAAGGTCGAGGCAATCGTTCAGGCGGGATCGATCCGACTGCGGCCGATCCTGATGACCACTGCAACAACTGTTCTGGGGCTACTCCCGATGGCTTTGGGACTGGGCGATGGCGCTGAAATCAGGACACCCATGGCAATCACTGTGGTCGCCGGGCTGATGAGTTCCACGCTGCTCACGCTCGTGACCATACCGACCGTCTACTCGGTTCTAGATCGAAGCAATTAGTTGAAAAACCAGGGATGCTTGACGGAGTTGGGAGCGAGACAGTAACTTTTTTTGGTTCCTGTCGTCTAACGAGAGGTCGTGATCCGCAAGTCGTCGTGTCACATCAGGAGTTAGGATGAAGAGAACGTTGAAATGGGCAATGAGTGCTGCGCTTCTTGCGGGCAGTGTTTGCGGCCAAGAAGAGCCAAGGGAGATCACACTGTCGCTCGATGAGTGCGTGAAGATCGCGCGTGATCGGAGTACACGGGTGCTTCAGGGTAAGCTGGCGCGGGACCTTCGTGATGCGGATGTGGATGCTTCGCGTGCGAACTTTCTGCCGACCGTGAGCACCAACTGGTCGAGTTCGAACACGGTGAACGGCCCCCGCAACGCTTCGTTTATTGATGAAGCAACTGGCGCACTGGTCCAGTCGGTCGGCGAGAGTACGACGAGTACAGGGCAAAGCGTGGGCGCATCGATCTCGATGTCCCTGTTCGATGCCGCGAACTTGGCTAATCTGTCCGCTGCCAAGAAAAACTATCATTCGACACGTTTTGACCTCGAGGCCAGCGAGGATCTCGTCGTGTTCGAAGCCAAGCGCGACTACTACTCGCTGCTGCAGGCGATGAGTCTGCTCGAGGTCCAGAGGGAGCAGGTAAGGGTTTCGGAGGAGAGCTTGCGCCGAGCAGAGACGCTGAACGAGATAGGGTCTTCACCGATTTCGGAGGTGTTCAGCGCGAAGGCTGATTTGGAGCGCAACCGTGCAACTCTGATTCTGCGGGAGAACGATGTCGAGATCGCGCGTTCGAACCTGTCCTTCACGCTTGGCATGGCGGCGGACCTTCGGATCATCCCGAAGGAAGTCGAGATCCTGATCATACAGGTCCCCTTGACGTTCGAGAAGGCACTCGATCTGGCGAGCGAACGACCCGAGCTGACCCCGACCGGTCTACTATTAAA
>DPVD01000054.1:0-1038 GCA_003526745.1 Candidatus Latescibacterota bacterium | reverse complement strand
AGGCACTCGATCTGTCGAGCGAACGACCCGAGCTGACCTCCGACCGGTATGCGATGCTTGGTGCAAAAGACAATCTGCGTGCGACTCGGTTTCGTCAAAGATTCCCGACATTCCGTCTTACGGGCAGCTATAACTGGAACCTGTCGGGTGACGAGGACTTCCGAGGGATCGAGGATCTGTTCCTGAAGAATTATCGATACACAGTGTCGGTTTCGGCCAACCTGCCCATCTTCAACATGGGGACGACGACGACGGCAAAGCGGCAACGGATCCAGTATCTCCAACAGATGGAGATCTACGAGCAGTCGAAGCGACAGCTCGGTCTGGAGTTGCGGCGCACGCTGCTCAGGCTGCAGCAGCTTCGACGCAGTATAGAGGCGAACGAGGCCAATGTTGTTGCTCAAGAGCAGGACTTCAGGCTTCAGGATGAGGCATACAACTTTGGTGCAGGGACGTTCCTCAACCGTCAGCAGGCACAGCTCCAATTGTTCTCGGCGCGGTCGGACCTAGTGCGCGCCCGGTACGACTATCAGATACAGATCGCTACGCTCGAAGAGCTATTAGGGATGCCGCTCGCGGAAGCCATCAGCCAGTAGCGTGCGGCAAAGGAGGAAGGGATGCTACGCAAAACATTGTTCGCCAGTTTGATCGGTTGCCTTATCTGCTCAAGTCAGACCGTTGCGCAGAAGACGGATATTCTCTTCTCAAACAAGTTCTACGGTTTGGTGTCTGCCGGTCTGGGGACGTATTTCCTTATAGAAGCGAACAAGGCGCGGGTGGACGGGGACGAGGCCTTTGAGTTGTATAAGGCGGCGGGGAGCTCGACGCTCGCCCGCGAGCTTTATGACGAAAGCCGGGAGAACGACACCAAGGCAGCGATCATGCTCGGGCTCGGAGTCGGAACGATCACATACGGCATCCACCTGTTCATGAAAGGTGACCGGGACAAGCTTCCCGACCCGAATATGGACAGGGGGCTCGTCGTGGTAAAGGGTGTGAAGATCGACGCCGGTGCGGACCCGCGGAGCGGACGGATGG
>DPVD01000003.1:0-3992 GCA_003526745.1 Candidatus Latescibacterota bacterium | reverse complement strand
GCATAAGATACATTATGTAAACCCGAGAAGGTTAGTGTCTTTGCCGGGAGTAGTTTCCTTCAATCCCCAACTCCGACTTCAATATTTTTTAATGACGTCTGAACAATCATACCGGACACCACTGTACGAGGCACACCTCGCTCTCGGCGGGCGAATGGTGCCCTTTGCGAGCTGGGAGATGCCTGTTCAGTACTCCTCTATCAAGAGTGAACATCGCGCCGTCAGGACTGAGGCTGGCCTTTTCGATGTGAGTCACATGGGTGAATTCGTGTTCCGGGGAGAACAATCGGTCGATCTTCTTCAGCATCTTACGACCAACGATGTGAACAGCCTAGCTGTTGGGTTCTGTCATTACTCTTTCATTCTAAATGCATCCGGCGGGATTGTGGATGATACGATGGTCTACCGTCGCACCCTTGACGACTTCTTGGTTGTTGTGAATGCGGCGAACATACAAAAGGATTGGGATCACATCCAAACTGTCGCAAGGCAATTCCCCTGCGCAGATATTGTCGATGAGAGCCAAGATTGGGCTTTGTTGGCTCTTCAGGGCCCGGCTGCTTTTGATGTGATCAGTCCACATGTGGACGTCGCGCCATCCCATATGCCGTTCCACACCATCCAGCAGGCTCGATTCGATCAGATTGACGTCTGGATTGCAGCCTCGGGATACACGGGCGAGAATGGGCTTGAAATTTTTGCCCCTTCAGATTCCGTTCAGGGCATCTGGAACGCCCTCCTGGACGATAATTCTGTCAGTCCCTGCGGACTCGGGGCAAGAGATACGTTGCGCTTGGAGGCGTCATTGGCCCTGTATGGTCATGAGCTGGATGACGATACGACGCCCTTGGAGGCTAGATTAGGTTTCGCCGTAGCCGCATCCGGGTCCTACGTCGGTGCTGAAGCAATTACACAGCAGCGAGCAGAAGGACCGCAGAAATCGCTGATTATGATCGAGATGGTGGACCGCGCAATCCCCCGACAGGGCTATCCGATCCAATCGAGTTCGGGCGAGTCGATCGGCGTGGTCACGAGCGGATCACTGGCGCCTTGGCTAAACAAGAACATCGGTATGGGCTACGTCGACCCCTCGCACACCAGCATTGGCACATAGCTCTGGATCCAGGTTCGGGACCGTGCGATGGCGGCGAGTGTCGTGCAGCGGCCCTTCTACAGTCGCCCAAAGCGTTAGTGAGTGCCGACAGGCCCAGTTGCACGAATCGATCGGCGTTTGGCTATACACGCAGAAGTCAGAATCTGGAAGCAGCGTGGACAGTCCCTTGCGGAGCTCAAAGACTTAAACGTCGATACCGATCTTCTTCCCTTTGAGCGTCCGTCCGATCGATACTCGATCAGCGCGTCTCTTGGCCTCGTCAGACGATGACGTTTACCATGCGCCCCGGGACTACAATCACTTTCCGCGGCTCATTCCCGCCAAGATGGCGAACCACGTTCTCCTGCTGCAGCGCGAGCTTCTGGACCTCCTGCTGCGACGCATCTGGAGCGACCGTAAACTTCGCGCGCATCTTCCCGTTCACCTGAACGGGCATCTCGATTGTGTCGACCGCAGCAAGCTCTTCTTTCGCCTCAGGCCAAGGCACATAACAGATGGTAGGCGCCTCCCCCAACATCTCCCAGATCTCTTCGCACAGGTGAGGGGCAAAAGGAGACAACATGATCACGTAGTTTCGATAAAGCTCTTCCGGAAGGGTCTCCATGCCTGTGATCTTGTTGTTCAGCTCAATCAGCGCGGCTATCGCCGTGTTGAAGCGCAGTCCTTCCAGATGATCCGTCACCCTGATGATCGTCTGGTGCATAAGCTGTTCGATTTCGGGTAACAGCGAGCCACCGACTTTGGGTTTGCGATCCTCTGTCACCAGGTTGCGCCAGGCACGTTGCAGAAAGCGCTGCATGCCCCGAATGCCATCCATGCTCCAAGGCGCGGTTGCATCGAGCGGGCCCATGTAGACCTCGTAGAGACGCAGTGCATCGACTCCGTGCTCATAACCGACCTCTTCGGGTGGTAACCCATTCTTGTATCGCTTCCCCATCTTGCCGGGAATCCTTGTCAGTTTCTCGCCACTCCCACGGTCGTATCCCTCGCCGTCCCTGACATCCACCTCGCGAATGTCGACATACACACCTCGCGAGTCCGCATAGGCATCCGCCGTCACCATGCCCTGGTTGTAGAGCTTCTTAAATGGTTCTGGCGTAGCGACGTGCCCCAAGTCATACAGCACCTTGTGCCAGAAGCGCGAGTAGAGCAGGTGCAGTACTGCGTGTTCCGCGCCACCCACATACAAATCCACCGGACCGAAATACTTCTGCTGGTCGTCTCCACAGAAAACGTCCCCGTTCTGCGGATCCATGAAGCGGAGATAGTACCAGCAGGAGCCCGCCCACTGCGGCATTGAATTCAACTCACGCTCGTAGACGTCTCCATTCACATCGACCATTCGCCAGTCGTCTCCCGCTCTTCCGAGGGGTGGACGGATCGGCGCATCCGGCGAGTCCGATGTTTCTGGATGGAAATCCTCCATCTCAGGCAGCAACACGGGAATGTCGACGGTCACGGTTCGTCCATCCGGTGCATGAGCGAGAGGGAAGGGTTCGCCCCAGTAGTGCTGCCGCGAGAAGACCCAGTCCCTCAGCTTGTAGTTGACGGCCGCCTCTCCCTTGCCCGTCGAAACCAGATCTGCAATGATCTTCCGTTTTGCCACCGGCGTCTCCAGGCCCGTGATGGCATAGTCCCCATCCCCGGCCTCAGGTGACCGAACAGAAAACCCGTCACCGGTGTAGCATTTCTCACCCGCACCTTCGGGTGCCTGGACAACCTCGATTATGTCGAGCCCGAACTTCTCGGCAAACGCGTAGTCTCGGTCGTCGTGCGCAGGTACGGCCATGATGGCGCCCGAGCCGTAGTCCATCGACACATAATCTGCTGAGAAAGCAGGCAATTTCGCGCCATTCACGGGATTCACGCAGTAGAAGCCCGCAAACACGCCCGTCTTCTCCTTCTCCTCCCGCTCCTTCGCTAACTCGGCACGCTCCGTTTCGCGAGAGTATTCAGCCAATGCAGGCCCAATTTCGTTCTCCGGATCGTCGCCCTTCCAACTGTCCGGGGTGCCTTCCGGCCACGAATCCGGCACGTTGTAGCTGTCTGAGTTTGGATCCAGCAACGGATGCGCTGGGGCCAGCACCATGAATGTCGCCCCGAAGAGGGTGTCGGGTCGGGTCGTGAAGATGCGAAGGGACCCATGAACATCGTCGCTGTTGGGACTCAGCACGCCAAAGTCCACTTCGGCCCCCTCACTCCGACCGATCCAGTTGGTCTGCATCCGCCGCAAGGCATCCGGCCAGTCCAGTGCAAAGTTACCACCCTTCCCGTCGGGCATACCCCCGGCGTTCAGATCCGCAAGCAGCCTGTCTGCGTAGGCCGTAATACGCATGATCCACTGCCGAAGTGGTCGCCGATACACTGGGTAATCGCCCCGCTCACTCAGCCCGTCGTGCGTCACTTCCTCGTTGGCAAGCACGGTTCCCAAGCGCGGACACCAGTTGACTATAGCCTCTTCTTCATAAACAAGACGATAGTTGTTCAGGACGCGATGTATCTGCGCCTCGTTCAGGTCACCCCATTCTACCGAATCTTCAACCGCGATTGCGGCGAAGTCCGTATCCGTCAATTCACGCCCCAATTCAAAGGCCGAGACGAGTTCGGCGATCGGACGTGCCTTCCCTTTCTGGATCACCCCCACTTCATCTTGCCACTCAAAGTCGGCGTCGAACCAGGCTTCGAACAACTGTAGGAAGATCCACTGGGTCCACTTGTAGTAATCAGGACGCGATGTAGCTAGCTCGCGATCCCAGTCGTATCCCAAACCGAGATACTGGAACTGCTCGGTGATCACCTGGATGTTGTCTTCGGTATAGGCCTGCGGATGGATGTTGTGCTCAACCGCATACTGTTCTGCCGGGAGCCCGAAACTGTC
>DPVD01000247.1:0-5953 GCA_003526745.1 Candidatus Latescibacterota bacterium | reverse complement strand
GGTTGTCACCAACTGCAAATAGATGCACATACGAATACTGGGACGTCAGCGCCGTCGTTCGGGAGCACGACCTGATGTCAGTTTGTCCGGCTGTGTAGCTTGTTGCCCATAACGAACGAGCCACCGAACTGGTAATTTCTGGTGTTCGCATGCTCGACTGACGCTCCCACCTGATAAATATCGCGCCTCCGAACATCCCTACGGCATGGTCGGGTTGATCTTAAGATGCCACGCTCGCATCGGCCCAAGAGGAGAGATATCGATTTTGTTGTGCGCCTCCTCAGTCACGACCAGTACAGATCTAGTTGGCGATAAAACTGTGAAACAGAGGGTGGTCAGAAATGCGAGCCATTTCCTCACTAATGTCCCTCGGAAATGTCCGACAGTTTTCAACCTAACTTTATTTTTGTTGAGTTATGAGGTTTTCAATCGCAAGAACAACCCCTTCTTGGATCTTTTGCAGGCTCATGCTGGAAGAAGACCCTCCTTCGGCGCCCACCAGGTCGGGTGTCGGGGGAACGTGGATAAAACCGCAGATAGGATCGCGACCGTCCAAATACGAGTGATGCAACACGCTGTACATGATGTGGTTGCAGAGAAAAGTTCCTGCGTGGTAGGACAGCCGGGCGGGGACACCGGCCGCCTGAATCGCCTCGCAGATTCGCCGGGTCGGAATCGTCGCGAAGTAAGCTGCCGGCCCATCTGCCACAATCGGCCGATCGTCCTGCTTGAGGTTGATCGCCACACGCTCAATGTTGAGACAGGTCGAACCTCCTAACCCCAGCGAGAGCACGACATTCGGACGGTGGTTGTCGATCAGCGGCAGAACTATCCGTGTATCTTCGCCATACACGACAGGCAGCACCGCAGACACAACCTGTGCACCGCAGACACTCTGACCGTCGAGCTCCTCAGCCACTTCACCGGAAGGGTTTCGGTCCCATTTATCCCACGGCTCAAAGCCGGTAACCAGCACCTTCATAGCTAGAAGACGATCATGCCTCGAGCCAGTTCACCGGCTGCGAGATCGTCAAAGGCCTCATTCGACTGCTCGATCCCGTATTCCTTCGAGATCAGTTCATCGATCTTCAGCTTTCCAGACCTGTAGAGCTCAATCATCCGAGGAAAATCGTCCCGCACCCGTGCGCTCCCATACTTGCACCCGCGCATCACCTTCTCGTTCGACTGCAGGCTGCCTGTGTCGAAAGTAACCGTCGATCCAGTAGGCGGAAGCCCGATAATGACGCTTGTACCTGCTGGTGCGAGACACTCCCACGCCTGCTTGATCACCTCGGCCACACCGACCGCGATAAACGCGTAGTCAGCACCGCGACCGGTGATGTCCTTAATCGCCTCGACCGGATCGCCCTGACTCGCGTCGATACAGTGTGTTGCCCCAAGCTGCTTTGCATACTCGAACTTCGATGGGTTCACGTCGACAGCAATGATCGGATTCGCTGCGACCAACGCGCCGCCTTGGATGCAATTCAGACCGATCCCTCCGACTCCGAACACAGCCATCGTCTCACCTGCCTGCACGTTGGCGGTGTTCAGAACGGCACCGACACCCGTCATCACCGAGCACCCGATCAGAGCCGCTTTCTTGAGATCTATATCGTCACGGATCGGGATCGCGCAGGAAGCCGGCACAACAGAGTGTGACGCGTAGGATGCGACGTGCCCGTAGTGATAAACCGGTTTCCCGTTCATCGACATCCTTGTTGTTCCATCGAACAAAGCACCGCGCACGGGCACGGTCTTTTCGCAGAGCTGAGAACGCCCGGTCACGCAGTAATGACATTGTCCACATGAGGGTGCCCAAGAAAGAATCACGTGATCCCCGGGCTTAAGACTCTGGACACCGGGTCCCACATCCTCGACGACTCCGGCACCCTCATCTCCGAGTACGATCGGCATGGGAAAACCAGTCCAGCTACCGTCATACGTGTGAAGACAGCTGTGGCACACACCACTAGCTGTCATCCCCACCACCACCTCTCCTTCCTGAGGAGAAGCGAGATCGATATCCTCGACTTCCATTCTTCGACCGGGTTCGACCAGAACAGCTGCGTTCATAGAGACCTCTCTCTGATTGGGCTCGGGACTGTCGGACCTAGTGTATAACTCGAGTCTGACGGTTAGCAAATTCCGATTTTCGTTATACCCAGGACATACAGATCCGCGAACAAATAGACAGCGCTAAGTCCTTAGATGTAAATAACTTGACACCTTACTGCGGTCTGCTTTTCATTGCGGAATCGACCAACCGAACACCCCCGAATTTATGATAACAATTATCATCCCGACACACGAGCGCAGGCAGCTCATCCGTCACGAAGGCCTTCGCAGATATCTTTTCTGCCGCCTCCGTCGACAAAGGCCTTTGCGCCGAACTACTGCCCTCGCACAATCGGCGCGCTTACGCTTATCAAAAACGCCGACCCTCCACCGCATTGGAGAAATAGATGAGCCACGGCTACTGCGCATACTGTAAGAGAGCCGCTGAAGATGTCGCGAGATTGTTCGAGGATCAGGAGGCATCGATCTGCACAAACTGCGTCCGGATCTGTCAGGATGTACTGGATGGTGATACCGTGTCCGGCTGGATGGTCACGACATCGCCACAGCGCTGTGTCTATTGCGGTCGACGCCCGAGCGAGGGTGTACAACACTGCATAAACGTAACCAATCACTCACCTCGCGTGTGCGAGCGATGCATCGAACTGCTGACCGAAGCGATCACCTCTAAATCGATCTCTGAAGAGATCCGCCAGCTGGTCGAAGATCCTCACGTCTCGACATCTGAGATCGAAGACGCCGTTCAGAAGGCACTCCGCGAGGTCTCGACCAAGGCTCCCGATCAACTGTCGCCGCCTCAGGCGGTGACAGTTGATTTCGGTGGGACCATCCTTTCCACTGTCGAATTCGACCTCAAGGCGGGGATCAATCGCTGTCTAGAGCTTGCCGAGGTATCGAACGATTGCACTGTACAGGATGTGATGGAAATCGTCCAAGAGCTCGATTATCAGATCCAGGAACGCCGTGAATCAAGCCTCTTCGAGATTCCCGTGATTCAGAGGCAGCGGCTGATCTACGACACCCTCGGCGTCCACTTCGACATCAGCCCGGAAGACCTAGAGCTCGCATTCTGGGACGCCAGCATGCGATTCTCGATCGAGCCCGGCATCACGACCGTACTCGACGGTCTTGCCGCCCGTGACATCCCGCTCGCCGTGGTCAGCAACTCCGGCTTCCGCGGCGAAGTGCTGAGTCACGAACTCGAGCGACATGGTCTGGCCGAATACTTTGCGGTCATAATCTCCAGCGCCGACTACGGGCTGCGTAAACCGCATCCCTTCCTGTACCGCGCTTCGGCATCGCTCTTGGGGGTCGAGATCGTCAACAGCTGGCATGTCGGGAATTCCCGTTACTATGACGTCGAGGGCGCGATGACCGCCGGTGCAGCCGCGATCTACTACGATACGGAAGACCAGCCTCCTAAGAACCCCAAGCCCCACGCAACCGTCGCATCCTGGATCGACTTCCAGAAGCTCATCGAAAGGACTTTCGACGCTATATGATCCACACAGACGGTTCGCCAAGACGTGTGCTCTCAGAAGAAGACATCTGGTATTTCAAATACAGCGGCTACTACCTTCTCCCCGATACACTGCCTGAAGACCTGATTGATCGTCTGAACGAGGTAACGACCACACAGGTTCAGAAAATGATCGAGCCGATCGTGTGGGAGAACAAAGAGGAACGCAAAGCGGCATCCGTCAGGCGACTTTCCAAAATCCTAGATCGTGACCCCGTCTACCTTGAAGCCGCTACCTACCCTGCCATACTGGATGCGATAGAAGGCTATATCGGACCGAACATCGAAATGCTGACGAACAAACACAACCACATTATGGTCAGACCCCCAGGCTCTTGCCCGGTCCCTTGGCATTCTGGTGAAGAACCCTGGGAACCAACTCTGATCACTGCGCTGATCTACCTCGAAGAGTCGACTATGGATAACGGCTGTGTCCATATCGTTCCGGGCAGCCACGTACGGCCGTTCAGCAGAAAACGACGGCCTAGTGGAGATTGGGCGTCATCCAAGGAGTATCGGCGTGCCTTACCAGTTCCGATGCCAAAGGGTGGCGTTCTCCTCTTCAACGACTGCTGCTTCCACGGCTCCGATGTCAACAGAACAGGACAGTCACGCAGGAGCATGACCATCGGCTACCGCGCCCACGATTCGCACGATGTGCTGAAGGACGACCCGGAGAAGATACTGGTCAGAGGCGAACGAATATACACCGGGCATCCGCATCCCTTCCTAAACAGCGGCTCGTGATACTGGCTTGTACCAAAGAGGTATTGTTAGCACCCTATCATCTGCTGACGAACACGGGTCACGCTAAGAGGAGTCAACGCACTGTACCTTAAACGAATACCATGCCTAGTCTCTACTTCCCCCATTTTCTTGTACACGGTTAGGCGTAGACCGTCCTTCGGCTTCGCTCAGGATAGCTCGCTCAAATAGACCGCAACACCCGGAGAAACTATGACATCCGCCACGCCACGCCCTGAATATCCACGACCCCAGTTCGTCCGCGACTCGTGGATCAACCTGAATGGCGAATGGAACTTTGCATTCGACTTCGGGAAAAGCGGAGAACAAGCAGGATGGCATTCTGATCCAAGCTTCGACCAGAAAATCACGGTCCCCTTCTGCCCGGAGAGCGTGTTGTCAGGGATTGGTCATACCGATTTCATTCCAGCGTGCTGGTATGCTCGATCCTTTACCGTCCCATTAGAATGGGCGGGAAAACCCACAGTCATCCATTTCGGTGCCTCCGACTATGACACACGTGTGTGGATAAACGGAATACCCGTTGGACGGCATTACGGGGGTAGTGCATCCTTCACTTTCGACATAACTCCCGCGCTGAGCGATGGCGAGAACCTTATCGTCGTCTGTACCCAAGACGATCTGCGTTCGGGTATACAACCAGGCGGCAAACAGTGCAAGGACCTGAACTCGAGAGGCTGTCACTACACCAGAACTACCGGCATCTGGCAAACTGTTTGGTTAGAGTCCGTTCCTGAAATCAACCTACACTCGCTGAGGATCGTTCCGGACCTAGACGGTTCCAGATTCATCCTGACCCCGTCGCTCAGCCAAGACGCCCGAAACACAACCATCAGAGCCGTACTACTGGACGGAGCCAACGAAGCCGGAGGTGCCGAGGCGCCCGCCCTAAACGGCGGGACGTTCTCTCTGAGGCTGAAAGATGCAAAGCCTTGGACGCTTGAGGATCCGCATCTCTATGACATCCGTCTTGAGCTAGAAGCGGATGGGCAAGTCATCGACTCCATCCACACCTACGCTGGGCTCCGAAAGTTTCACATCGAGGGCAACCGCTTCTTCTTCAACAACGAGTCGTTCTTCGTGCGTTTCGTCCTAGACCAGGGTTTCTATTCAGACGGAATCTGGACGGCGCCATCCGACGAGGCACTCAAGAAGGACATCCAGCTGTCGATGGATGTCGGATTCAATGGTGCAAGGCTGCACCAGAAGGTCTTCGAGGAGCGGTTCCACTACTGGGCGGACAAGCTCGGCTACCTGACCTGGGGTGAGTTCTACGACTGGGGTCTCGACATGTCTCAGCCTCAGGCAAACTATAACCAGCAACAGGAATGGTCAGAGATAGTGATGCGCGATCGGAACCACCCGTCGATCGTGGCCTGGACCCCCTTCAATGAGACGATCGGAAACGCAAGAAATGCGTTCGAAGCGCATCGGCGTACCGTTGATGAAACGTACGCGTTGACCAAGCGACTCGACCCAACGCGGCCAGTGAACGACGCAAGCGGCTATGTCCACGTTCGCACGGACATCTACACTGTACACGACTACGAACAGCAGATCGATGTGTTCGAAAAGAAATACGAGACGGTT
>DPVD01000208.1:0-4882 GCA_003526745.1 Candidatus Latescibacterota bacterium | reverse complement strand
GAGGCCATCGATACACTTCTCGAATCGCGGCGGTTGTTGCTCGTGGCACCGACAGGTGGCGGAAAGAGTCTGACATATCAGCTTCCTGCTGCGATTCTGCCCGGGACGACGCTGGTCGTTTCGCCACTGATTGCCCTGATGCACGATCAGGTTCAGGCGCTGGAGGAGCGAGGTATTCCTGCGACCTATCTGGCCGGTACGCTCACCAGTGACGAAATGCGTCGTCGCATGGCGGAAGCATCTCGTGGCATCTACAAGCTGATCTACGTGGCCCCGGAACGCCTGACGTTCGACGGCTTCCGCGGTATGGTCGGCCGGCTGAACTGCCCGCTCGTCGCTGTCGATGAAGCACACTGTATCAGCGAATGGGGACACGATTTCCGGCCGGACTACATGCGGATTGGTGATTTGATCGAGTCTCTGGCCGATGCTCGTGTGTTGGCGTGCACGGCTACGGCGACACCGGTCGTGCGTGACGAGATTCTCGAACGGCTCGGGCTTCCCGTAGAAACACCGCAGATGGTCCGAGGCTTCGCCCGGCCGAACCTGGCACTCCGTGTGCGTGAGATTCAGAGCCGCGCCGAGGGCAAGACTCACGTTGACCTGTTCCTCAAAGAGTGGCTCGGCAAGCCGGGTCAGGCGACGGGTACGGCGATCGTGTACAGCCCGACGCGGAAACGGACGGATCAGGAGGCCGAGCGACTTAGCGATGCCGGTTGGCTTGCGCAACCCTATCACGCGGGCATGCAGCCGCGCGAGCGGGATCGTGTCCAGAATGCGTTCATGGATGGTGATGTGGAGGTGGTGGTGGCCACCAATGCGTTCGGGATGGGAATCGATCGCCACGATGTCCGTTGTATTGCGCATCTGGCTCCGCCAAGCTCAGTCGAGGCCTATTACCAGGAGGCCGGTCGTGCCGGCCGGGACGGATCCGAGGCGGCGTGCATGCTTCTTGTCTCCCCGGGGGACTTGGCGCTACGACGCAACCTGATCGAGAGCGACATGGACGGACGGCGGCCAGACGAGTCGACGATCCGGCACAAATGGAACCTTTTTCTCGAGTTGATGCGCTGGGCTGAAGGCGGCAGTTGTAGGCACGACGCGATCCTCCGGTATTTCGACGACGAGGAGGAGACGCTATCGGGCTGCGGGCGATGCGATGTCTGCTTGACCTTGGAAGAGGGAGAACTGAAGACGTCAGAAGAGGCGAGTACGATCGTGCGAAAGGCGCTATGTGGCGTCGCGCGTGTCCACGGCAAGTTCGGAATCCAGGCCGCAGCGAAGCTTCTGAAAGGAACAGAAGACGATCGGCTTAACTGGTCCGCTCTGGATCAGACACCCACATACGGTACACTTTCCGAACACAACGAAGACTGGCTGCTTACGCTGCTGCGCCGATGTGTGACGGCGGGATGGGTCGACTTCAGTGGGGGGCAACGTCCTGTCGTGATGCTGACGGAGGAAGGTCAGGATGTGATTCATGAAAGACGTTCGGCTAGGATTCTCCTGCCCCCGGACAAAAAGGCCAAAGTGCGGGTGACGGGATCGCGAAAGTCGAGTCGACCGGCTGCAACAAGCGTGGATTTGGATGAGGTTGGACGATGTGTTTTTGAAGCCCTGAGGGCCTGGCGAGTCGAGACCGCACGTAAGGAGAAGGTCCCACCTTACGTGGTCGGGAGCGACCGGACACTGCGAGAGGTTGCGATGCTACGACCGAAGCAGGAGGAAGCTCTCGTCCAGGTACACGGGATCGGCCCTGCGAAGCTGGCGAAGTATGGTGAAGCGATGCTGGATGTGGTGGAGAAAGCGAGCTCTTGAAGTCAAAAGGCCAAAGTGCTAGAAGCAAACCGAGAGCTACATTCGAATCAACAGGGGATGGTGATGAAGAAAGTTTCGGAAAGCGCTTGGGCGACTTCTCGAGAGTGGATGTGCTATAGGGAGGAAGATTACGCGTTCGTCCAGTAGGCCCAACGAGACCCGCTCGATCGTGAGATGCCTGAATGAGTCAGTGACGAGTCTCGATCAGAGAATTGCGATGGTGCGCTTGGGGGTGGTTAGAAAGAAGGCTGAACTCGAAAAGAGAGCGACAAGCAGGCAAAGAAGGCCGGCGCTACCCTATGCGCGTGAACTTATCCGTCGGGCGCCAGGTTCCGAGACCCATCCCTCGCAGATCGGCAACGCATTTCTTTTCCTCGGCTTCATACAGCTTCCAGATTACCTGGAGACCCTCCAGGCTTCCCGGCCCATCTGTCATTGGCTGAGTTCCAGACTCGATGCAGTCGATAAAGTGCGCCATTTCGAGCTCGGTATGCTTGGCGTGTTCCACTGCCAGAAGGACCTCCTCCTGCTGACGGGCAATCAGCTTCCCCGAGTCGTGTTCTTCCGCACGAGTATGCGCGATTAGCTGTCCAGCACGTAAATCGATTTCGATCATGCCGTCCTCGCAGTGCGCGTGGAACGAATACTTTAGCCTTGTTCCTCGCGCACCCCACGTCCCAAAATGGTATCCCAGGACACCATTCTCAAACTCGATCGTGGCGTTGCTTGTTCCTTCCCTCTCCATCCAGGGCGTGCACTTGTTCGTCCCGTAGTGGTTCCCTCGAACAGGTCTCCCGAGAATCCATAGTAGGAGGTCGACATAGTGACACCCGTGACTGAAGAACTGGCCTCCTCCAAGAGTCGCCGCACTCCGCGACCAGTGTCCTTCGTCACGGCGGGTGAGCTGCTCGGTCCAGATCGACAGTTGGAACACTTCGCCATACGTCTTCTGCTCGATCAGCTCCTTCATACTCGCCACCAGTGGATGGAACCGCATGCAGTAAGCGACCATCAGAATACGATCTTGCTTCTCCGCTTCCTGGATCATTTCAACGCACTCCGTCGCGTTCAGGGCCATCGGCTTCTCGACGAGCACGTGTTTGCCCGCTCGGAGACAGTCCATTGCGACGGGATGGTGTAGATGGTGGGGGACGACGATTAGGGCCGCATCAATGTGGTCGAAGATGTCTTTGTAGTCCGTTTCGACGACGGGAACGCCCTTGATGATGTCGGCGACAGCCTGCGCCTTGCCTCGATCGATGTCGACAACTGCAGTGACTTCGATCCGGTCAAGAACGTCCTCGAAGCGGGAAGCGTGTGACTTGGCCATTCCACCGCAGCCGATGATACCGATTCTGGTTTTGGGCATAGGAAACCCTTTGAATTACGAAGCTGTTCCTGCGAAGGAAAGGGCGACTAGGTACGAAGGCATCTGGGGTAATCTAGCCGAAGGACAGAGGAAGGAAAGGATAATACGAAGGTGCGAAGACGTGGAGATGGAAGTTTTTGTGACCCGAAGTTGAAGAAGTGGTTTAAGGAGGGGGTGGGGCTCAAATGGTAGAAGGAAGAAGATTTAAACCTGATCTGTTTCCTCCGGATTTCTTAAACTTTGAATCCTGAGGAGAAGAAGCCAACTAAGTCACTGACATCTTCCGTAGATGGGGTCGGCCGGTCTTCCACGAACAGATCTTCATTCGAAAATAGCCGAAGTCGTGTGTGAGCCGCTATATGCTTCCGAACGACGAACTTTTAGTGAACAAAGACGAACCGAGGAAGAAGTAGGATGAATCAGGAGAATCTGACGTTTTCGGATCTTGTGAAGTGTGTAAGGGAGACTGACTCGAGTCCGGTCTCGCCGGACTCAGACGCTATAGAGTCTATTTCGGACGAGGCGATCGAGCGGCGGAAGGTTGTTGTTGTCGAGGCTTCGGCAAACGTCCCGTTTAATGAACGAGGACCGAACCCGAAACAGGCTTTTCGGGTGTGTATCAGTCGATTGATGCTCGATCCTGAAGACCCGAAGGCGTTGGCCTACATACCGGTCGGACTGCGCTTCAGACGCAAGGGTGACACTTTCGGGAAGAGCGCACTGTCCAGGATCTGGTGCCAGTTTCATGAAATTCTGCCGGAGTCGATTTGCGATCAGATCTTCGACGAGGTCACGACATACGATGGGTGGCTGACGGGAGGCACGGAGAACCACATCGCTATGCGGAGGACAGCCGGTTACCTGTTTGGCGAGTCTTTCCCTGATGCTACGTTCCATCACGGGCTTTCTGGCCGCGAACTGGCCGATGTGTGTCTCGAGTACTTCCGCGCATACGGTCGTTCGCTGATCCACACGTCGATGGTCGAGTTCCTGTCTCCGATCTACCACGCCGTGAATACAGCTCCTTGGGTGAATATCGCAGAGTTCGCTGAGGACGAACGTGCTCGTCTGTACGCGAACTCGATTCTCGACACGATGCTTGCCGATCTGGCTCTAAACAGCCATCAGGGTATCATCATCCCGCCCGCTGCACGCGCGAAGGGTTTGATGACCGACAGCTACCAGTTGAGCACAGTTCGGTCCAACACGCAGTGGACGGCGTGGCTCTATTGGGAAGCTGGTCACTGTGATCCGACTGTCGAAGCCGTCACTGTGAACGACTCGTGGAACCAGAGCCCGCTGGTCCTTCATGCTGCGTCAACCTACCTGCCGAATCCCGTGATCCGGCGAATAGCTATAAAACAGGTTCCACTGCCATATCGGACGCTGAGTGCGTGCGGGAATCGCGAGGTTATGGGGCCGGCATACGCGAACGCACATGGACTTTTAAACCCTCCCGAACGCGTGAAGCCGAACCCACGGTCCGTCATGCGGAGCACCTATGTTCACGAGCAGTATGCGATTGGGGCAGGTATCCGTTGTACGGATATCGAAGAGCCCACGCTGAGACACGCACACTCGTTCGCCGTGATCTGGCGAGATACTTCGCCACGAAACTGGTTGTTCTGCGTGCATCCCTACTGGTATGTGAATCGGGAGGAGGACGGCGCTCGTCTTGGTCTGGACGACTGGTCG
>DPVD01000425.1:31014-38661 GCA_003526745.1 Candidatus Latescibacterota bacterium | reverse complement strand
AGGATAACCACCATCGACACACCGTTCAGCAGAAAGGTGAACGGGTAGAACAGACTCCGCAGCTTGATTAGCCGACGGTTTCTCTCTACATACTCCTCATTCAGGTCTGAGAACTTGCTGATCTCCAAGTGACTTCTGGCAAACGCCTTGACTATGCGCATCCCGGAAAGGTTTTCCTGTATGCGGCTGCTCATCACACCGAACTGCTCCTGCACGTTCCGGTATCCGCGCCTCATTCGCCCCGCCATCATCCTAGCCGTTAGGACCATCACAGGCATCGGAATCAGAGACAAAACGGCGAGATACCAGTCGATTGTGCACATCAGAGCGAGACTCAAGAAGAACGTCAGAATGCCCATCAGCGACATGCGGAAGGCATGGTGGAGGAACCGCTGAATCGCTTCGACATCGTTCGTCGCCCGAGCCATCAGATCGCCCACCGGGGCAGTGCTGAAGAAGGAAAGCGGAAGGGTCACGAGGTGCCGAACATATTTCGCCCGGATGTCCCGTTCGACATACCTAGACAGGGCCGTGAAGTTCCAGCGCATACCGAAATTCAGGAACCACTGCAGGATACCCAATACCGCCACAATCAGCCCGTACGCGGCAAGATCACCGGTTGGCGTACCTGTCCACGTCGGCGGAAGCGCCTGATCAAGCTTCCGTGCGTCCAAATACGCCTTGCTATCGTCGATCGCGAACTTGAGGACTAGGGGAATCGCGGTCTGAATCAACTGGACGGCCAGCAGAAACACCAAGCCGAGGAGAACCATATAGCGGTAGGTTCTGAGATACTGCTGGAAGGGTTTGAGAGGGTTCAGTGCCATACGTAAGTGAATATCTACACTTATGGCTACAGATCATCCATAAGTCAAGGCAGTGCACTCCGATAGGTCACCTGCTATGCACCAGACGCGGCCGACCCACCTCCGGCCGCCGTGGTCCTGTGCATCACCCGTTTGTATCGGGATCGGTAGAACAGTCACGCCCGATTAAGACAGCGAAGATTGTCCCACATCACCTTGTCGTCCTGAGTCCTTATGTGCTCGCTAACTTGCAAAGGGTGAGGGATTGGACTAAGCTTGATGGTCCCCCGATAAACTAACTCCTCCGAGGCATCTTGTTCAGAACCCGTCGGAAGTATCGATCGTTCACAGAAGCGACCGCAAACGATCAACGCGCGCTCCTCGAAGCGGCCGTCTTCACTCTCTTGGTCGAGGGGAATCGTCTCGGCGAAAGCTCCGCTTTCAGGCGGCTCTCAGGCCACGTGAGTTGGAAGGTGGACGTCGATCATGAGATCCAGCGCATCCAGCAGGAGATCGAGGGAACATTCGGTAACTGGCAGTCAAATGTCGATCGCGTGTTCGCCTACATCGACCGGATCGCCGAACGGCTCTCGTCAAAGAGACTCGGTCCCCTGATCTTGGAGATCTGCCGCGACCTAAGAGGACAGCAGAGCATTCTTAGCCGAGCCCTCAAGTCTGCCTACCTAACAAGGCTGGAGCAGAAACTCGGTATCGCTTGAGAGGACGTTCGCCACGGAGAATACCCCTCAAGTCCGCTCGATGCAGTCTCCATACAAGGAAAGGGACCGCCCAAGAAGATCACATCGATCATTGACCCTGCGGAATCCTGAGAAGCTGAATCTCTCCTCGATATTCCGGCTAGTAGCAAAAACCCAAGTGTTCTTTGGGTCCACCATCGTGATTGCTTCAGGTATTCTATGAATTGGGAAAAAAACGGCGTCCGTGTCATCAAGGCAGGTGACAAGGATACCAATACACCACAGACGCCGGGAATGAACAGGGCGGCGGCGATCAACCACGCGATGGCCGGGGCGAACAAGCTCTGGGCTGGTACGGTAAACATCCATCCGGATGCCAAGACAGGAGCGCACCATCACGGTGAGATCGAGAGCGTCATCTACATCGTCAGTGGGCGAGCCAGGATGCGGTGGGGTGAGAAGCTGGAGTATCTAGCGGAGGCGGAGGCAGGTGACTTCATCTACGTGCCACCATATGTGCCGCATCAAGAGATCAACGCGAGTCCGGATCAGGAACTGTCGTGCGTCCTTGTTCGGAGCGGTCAGGAACCGATCGTCGTCAACTTGGACATCGAGCCCGTCGAGAACCCCGAGACTATTTGGATCGGACCCAACCATCCAGAAGCATAATTGAGTTCAGAGTGATGGATGCAGAGCGTCGAGGGTTTTACCTTCTTAACCCTGGACTCACATCGCTCATACTTCTCTTTTCGGGCGGAGGGTCTCCTGCTAGCCCGCTCAGACTGACGGACGGAAAGGTGGCGGCGGTGCCTCCATCGCCAACGAATAGTCTCTCTCCTCCGGCCGCGGATGACCTCCTTTCCCATACGCGCCTTCCGCAGTTGACTCGTAATCAAGAGGAATAAACGTCTCCTTAATGCCGTCCACCGCCACATCGAATCGGTAGAACCCTAGAGACGGCTCAGCATCGGGCCACGCATTCGGCCATTGCCGCATCGCGATTCCCGCGCATCTATAGAATCGAATCCCATCGACAACCTGTCCGGGTCGTCGGCAGTGGATATGGCCACTCGTCACAATTTCGACGTTCGATTTCTTGAAGGCTTCGAACATTCGTGACCGGTGCGGCTGGTCAATCGAGAAGTACCACTTCTGATACTCCTCCTCCTTCGTGATGTCCCAGTTCGGTTCGTTCAGATCATCCACAAACAGTGTGTAATGCGTGTTCATCACGTGGTGATCAGTTGACTCCAGACTCGGCAACTCATTCTCGAGCCAGTTCCACATCCTATCCTCGTGTGGCAAACCCGATCCTGCGAGTGCAGCGTAGAAGCCGCTGAACCGGACGTTCTTGTGCTTGAAAGACCACGGGAAATCGCCGAAGAACTTCGCGAACCTGTCGAGCGGCCCAGCGGAAACGTTTAGCCTGGGATCGTCGCGACCCGTCGCACCGAGCACGGCTGTGTGTTTGTTGCCTGTATCCATGTTTCCAGGGATGGCATGGTAGGGATACGGCAGAGCATCGAGTTTGGCTTTTGCCTCTTCGAACTCGAAGTCGTGGATCGACCCGTCCCGCGTCAGATCCCCGCCCACGAGCAACAGATCCGCATTCGAGATCTCTCCCAGCATCCGGTACGCCGCCATGCCATTTTCATGCTGGGCCGGATTGAATCGAAACGATCGCTTCGATCCGGGCTGAAGGTCACACACGTGCAAAAAGAACCAGGGCTCGACCTTCATCACTTCTTCGTTCAGCGTTGATCTCATCACATGCCCCAGACTTTTATTTCCGAAACCGTTTTCCTTCGCTTCTGAATCCACGCAAGATCGACTTCAATCCCGAACCCAGGCGCATCACTCGGCACCAGATAGCCATCTTCGATGACTGCGGTGCCAGGTAGCCTGACCATATCCTTCAGCGGCACACCCTGTGCTGCGACACCATCGGACCGTTCTCCCCACGACATCGCCGTGGATGCGTAGATCAGATGCTGTCCGTAGGGCCAGTTCATCCCACCGTGCGGGATCACATCGATCCCGTTCGACTCTGCGATCCGGGCGATCCGCAGTTGCGAGGTCAACCCGCCGCACCACAGTGTATCCGGTTGAAAAATGTCAACGAGTCGGTTCTCCGCGGCGACCGAAAAGGTCGGTGGCAGATACCAATGCTCCCCCGTGGCAAGGCCCTGCCAAGGAAGCCTCTTTCGAACGTCGGCAAACCCTGTCATCTCTTCCGGCATCAGGTAATCCTCGATCCACCGGAGACTGTAAGGTCTGAGCCGTTCCGCCAGCTTGACCGTATAGTCCACATCGAGAGCCAGCCAGCAGTCGAGCATCAGGTCTGCGGAGTCACCGACTTGATCACGAGCATCGGCCACCAGCTGTTCAGCAACGTTCAATCCGCTGATCCCGTCGACCGGTCCTTGCGTCATCGGCAGCTTGAAAGCTTTGAATCCGAGTTCCTGATACCATGTCACATCGAACCCTGTTGCGTAACACGAGATCCGTTCCTTTTGAGGACCCCCAAGCAATTCGTAGACGGGTCTCTCGAGCAGCTTCCCCTTCAGGTCCCAGAGTGCTAGGTCCACAGCGCTGATGGCATAGCTCGCCAGCCCGACGCTACCGTAGGTTGAGCTGATCCGCATCATTACATCGAAATGTCGCTCGGTAGCGAAACTGTTCTTCCCAACTATATGCTGCGCAAAATGCTCGTTGATCACCGAGCACACCGGCCCGCTGTGTCCGCCTACCCCTAACCCGAACGTCCCGTCCTCCGCCATCACCACGCACCCCACCAACGGCCACGAAGCCATCCACGACGACCGCTTCCCTTGATACTTCGGATACCGCGCCATCGGGCTCGCCGGCTGTCGACCGTTGCTCTGGTACACAGGTCTCTGAGCCTTAGGCGACAGGTCAATGGGAAACGCTTCTAGGCTTTTGATATTCATCCGCTACTCGAACTCCGCTCCTGCTCAGTGGGAAAGTATAAAATGCTGTCCGCCGTCTTTTCGCGGACAGCATTTCGGGTAAGGGCCAGCTGAGCTGCGCCCGCATCACCTTCTCGACGCCCACCTATATATAATCCGCCTTCGCTCCAACCGATCATTCGGGTAACAGGTGTTTCAAATTTTGCATTTATGCTTCTCTACCGTCTCTGGTGCGGCGCCACATAATCCTCCGTCAAATCCGGCAACGTATCGAACTCGCCGACCTCGACGAGATACATGTTCGCATACGACGTAAGATCTGTGCTGTATAGGACATATTTCCCGTCAGGCGTAAACCGGGGATGACAGTGGGCATACTGATCGTTGAACGTGCTCCGATGGTAGGAAAGAATCTTTGGCCCCACATACTGCTCTCCGTCCCATCGAAATAGCTGGATATACGGTTTAGCATCCGACGCAAAACAATTCGTCCCATCTCCAACCATCATCGTGTGATCGAAGCTCTGGAAATGCGTCGAGTGGAACGGGAAACGGACCTCCACGTGATCCTCGTTGTTCCACTTGATATGACCGAACACGTGCTCGCCATTGTTGTCCCTCGGGCGTCCGTGATACCCGATGCGCTCGCCGTCCGCGAACCAGTATTCGTGTCCTATGCTATAGTCGCCCTGCTGTTCGCGAATCTTCCAGGCCTCTTTGGTATGGATGTTCAGTCCCCAGATCCGCTGGTCGATCCAGTGCCACGGTCCCTCGTGACAAAAGGTCATGATTTCCGGCTGCGTTGGCGACGTGTTGATGTGACCCATACTCCGATGGTCTTCGTGGATCACATCCCAATCACCGTTCTCAAGGTTCACCTTGAAGATCTGCGAGTGTGGTTTGCGCTCGAAGTTCTGCACAAACGACGAGTAGGAATACGAAATCGATTTTTTACCGGTGTCCGGAAACGGCTCCGCCACGATCGAACACACATACTTCCCGTCGGCCGTCGGATTGGCTCGGCCGCCTGGACTGTAAGGCGTACCCACCTCTGAAACGACACGTTCTTCCAAGCTGTCGATTTTGAGTTCGATCAACTGACGACCCACGAAATAGTAAATCGCGTTGTTCACCTCGCTCACGCATCCGCCCGGACGACCTTTCGACTTTAGATCCGTCATCTGCGTGATTTTGTGATTGTCCAGATCGTAGCGGAACATGTTACCTTCGTTCTCCCGCTGCGACGTGAAAACGAACGATCGGTCGTTGTTGAACCAGCACGGATCCGTGAAGTAGAAATGGTTTGAGTGCCCCAGATAATCCGTAAGACGAATCACCTTTCGGCCGCTGCACGAATCCTCATAATCGAACACCGGATCCTCGTAAACTCTACCTTTGCTCATTTTGTCGCCTCGGTTCTCGTGTTAATGTCTGTAGCATCTGGTTTGGGGCTATACGTGCAAATGTCACATCAGTGCCAGAACGTCACTGCGCAGAGCACGGCGACGAAATTGCCCGAATTTGTGCGATGGCTAGAAACAGCCTCGTCTTCGTGCTCTAACCGGTGACGAGGCTTCAGGGGCTACAATTGTCATCCGACGAAGCCCTCGAGATCGACTTCAAGGAGTGTCGGCGTCGATCTGTCGAGAGCAGCGCGAATACCCTTTCGCAGGGCTTCACAATCGACCATACGTTCGCTCGGGATTCCGAAGCTCTGCGCGAACAGTTGGAAGTCGGGGTTATCGAGATGGACCGCAAAATTCCGGCCTTCATACTCACGGTCCTGCGCCCGCTTGATCGCCGAGTAGCAGTTGTCGTTGAAAACCACGATTGGGAGACCAAGCGCTTCCTGTTTCGCGGTCAGTAATTCCTGAGCAGTGAACATGAACCCGCCATCCCCGCAGAGGGCAACCACCTGGCGTGACCGGTCGGCAATCTTAGCGCCGATTGCCGCTGGCACGGAGAATCCGAGCGACCCGTAGGTGATGGGCGAATGGAACGTCCTCGGTTCATAGACATCGAAAAATCGTCGCGCCTGATAGCAGATCAGGGTCATATCGTTGAACAGGACGGCGTCGCGAGCGAGCACATCCCTGATTGCACCAAGGATCGCCGTCGCACGTTTGTCGTCGATTTGTTCTTCGCCGTCTTGCTCGCGTTCTGGCCAGTCGGAACCCTGTTGCTTAATCTTCGAAGCAAGTATTGAAAGCGTCGAACTGGCATCGCCCACGAGCGCGACGTCCGTTTCCAGCTTTCGACCTATCACGTTCGGATCAAGATCGATGTGAATTAGCTGAGCATCAGGCGATCCGATCCACCGACGTGTCCGAGCGTCGAACCGAGTGCCGATGGCCACGATCACATCCGCCCGATTCACCCACCACCCTGGAGCCTCGTTCGTTCCCACAAACCGAGGATGATCAGCCGGCACCACACCCAGTCCATTCCCCGAAGCACCGACCTTCGCATCAAGTCGTTCGGCCAGCTTGAGCACTTCCCTAGATGCATTCTGAGCTCCGCCGCCGACAAACAGAAGTGGTCTCTCCGCTCCAAACAGGATGTCAGCAGCGCGGTCGATCGCATCTTCTTCTGGGACGACCGGTGGATACGTCTCGGCTAAAGTAGAGTCGGTGTCGTAGGTGTCCTTCAGGACTTCGATCGGTATCTCCAAGGCGTACGGGCGCGGGCGACGACGTCCCGGAAACGCCATCGCCTCCTCGACAGCGCTCACGATTTCATCTCCCGACGTGGCACGCTTTCCCTGGCCGGTCACACTGACAAGCGTCTGGAACTGATCACGCATCTCGTGTAGATACCCGGAGTCCGGAGTCATGTCCGCGTCGGGACCGCTCGCGATCAACAGGACGGGCGAGGATTCCGCATTCGCCTCTCCGATCGGGGTCAGCGCGTTCACTGCGGCTGGTCCCGTGGTTGTAAGGACGACGCCAACGCAACCTGTCACACGTGCATAGCCGTCCGCCATGTATCCCGCGCCCTGCTCGTGGCGCGTAACAACGTGATGGATTCGAGGATGCCTGTAGAGCTCGTCGTAAACGGACAAGGTATGGATCCCCGGTATCCCGAAGATCGTCGTAACCCCATACGTGTCGAGTACATCAACCAGGATCTGTCCACCCGTACGTTTCATTCGACCTCTTCTTAGAATTCTGACCAAGGTATCTCTGGCTGACCGGCGAAGCAATCTGTCGGGAG
>DPVD01000425.1:6568-30688 GCA_003526745.1 Candidatus Latescibacterota bacterium | reverse complement strand
TGTCGGGAGGATGCGACGCGTTCGCTGGCAATACTTGAATGCACGATTGGAGTGCTGTTTGTAGCAATCTTGATTGCGCGCCTCATACGATCCTCTGGTCCACTTACGGATGAATGATTCTTTCGAGCAGGTGACAAGATGCAGAGAGTCAGGGTGCCGCGGGCAGGGGAGTCACGTCGTCATTGTCTCGATCCGTCCCTTCGCAAATCTTCGCCTCTTTCCTGCACTCTGTCCTCTGTGTTTGGCGCTTGCCCCGAGTGACGCCGAAGAGTGGCTAACCGTCTTCTTCATCCACGACTTCTAAACGTCGTCATTTACCCGACTGCAGGACCTCGTGAAGCCGTCTAGCGACGAGCGGGGCTTCACCGGGTTCCATCATATAAGGCATGAACTCCACACCTGTCTCGTGCGCAAAGACCTCGATCCGGGGTTCCCCATTGGACAGCGCGCGCTTCGCTTGTTCTGGCTTCAGCTCCAAACGCGTCTCGTCCCAGCCGACCCTCAGAATAGGCGCAACATTCGACCGCCCAGGCATCTGAACCTCTCGTGTAATGGTCGGGATGTGATCGACCGCCTTCCAGATCTCGTCCAGCCACGACTCCCATTCTGCCCATTCGGCATCGTGGTCTCGGTTCACCCACATCTCGACAGCCGCCAGAAGCCCCATCACCTCTTCCTTGCCGGCCTTCATAGGCCGACCGATCGAGTGATGCGGTGCACCATGGAGGAACGCTGACCAGAGCAAGTCGCGTCGTCCCAGCACAAGACCCGATGCCTGTGGTCCACGCAGGCACTTTCCTCCACTATACGCCACCACATCCGCACCGGCTTCGAGATACGCGTTAGGCACGTCCGGCCGCTCAGCTGCGGCGTCTACAAACACGGGCACACCCTCCCGCTTGCCGATCTCGACCATCTGCTCGACGGACACATCTCCGCGTTCCGCTGCGTCACCAAAGACAGCCAGCATAGCCGTACGGTCACAGACAGCCGACTTCATTTCCTCGAGGCTATTCACCTCGATGATCTGCGCACCCGTCATCCGAATCGCGTGATTGTAGACGTGCTGATGCTTCTTCTGAAGTAATACCTCGTTCTTTAATCCCGTTGTATCCGGCAGCTGCTTGATCCTCTCCGGATCATCCCCCGCCATACAGGCGCTCGTCACCTGACAGATCGCCGCCGCGCATCCGTTTGTCACCAGCCCGAACTCGCACTGCATGATCTCGGCGATCCGTTCGCCCACTTTCTCCATCAGTTCATCTAGGTGCACGTATCGTTTCGAGGCTTCATCAATGGCCGCCTTCACCTCCGGCAGCGAAACGGACCCGCTGATAATGGTGTAGGTCCCACGACAGTTGATTAGAGGTCTGACCCCTATCGACTTGTATGTCGGAATGTTCATTGGCTAGTCATCCTGAGTGAAGCGACAGATCCCTGCGGGATCTGCAATTCGTCCGAATTTTAGGTTTTAAATCCTCAGTCTTCGATTTTCAATCCCCATATGCCATCTCGATGACCCGCCTCTCCGGCACAAACGGATGTATCTCCCCCAGCCCCAATTCCTTGACCGCTAGCTTGATCACATCTCTTGAGTCATCATCCTTCAGGCTCGCATAAAATCGCCCTGCATCGACAAGCGCATCACCTGGTATCAACCCGACCAACTCACTTCCTGTCACGCTGACGCCCAGCTCAGCCGCTTCCTCACGACAGGCTTCATACACTCGCGCGATCGGTGTCGCATGGTAGTCGAGGATGTTGAACGTGACCTGTGCCCGATCGAACTCGTCGATATACCAGCCGTCGCCTTGAAGCGCCCGGAATCTACCTGGCTTACGTGACCCATCCGGTTGCCGTTCTCCTGAAGACCTGAGTTTCCGTGCGATCCGTCTCGC
Source organism: Candidatus Latescibacterota bacterium (assembly GCA_003526745.1). Taxonomy (GTDB): domain Bacteria; phylum Latescibacterota; class UBA2968; order UBA2968; family UBA2968; genus UBA2968. The sequence goes on along the minus strand of DPVD01000425.1, from coordinate 28,790 downwards.
GATCGACACATCCTTCGTATCCAGGTTCACATTCCACGCTATCAGAAACCGCCTCGCCCCGATCGATGTCGCTCCTGACTGCGCGTTAAACACCGGATCCCCAAAATCCGGCGCATTCGCGGGATCAGCCAGCTTCACTTCAAGTCCCTCGTACTCGCCCTGCCGTATCACAGACAAGCTCTGCCTGGTGCCAGCACGAGCGGCTTCTGCATAAAGGTACACGGGAATCCCCAGTTGACTGCCGACCCGCTCGCCAAGCCGTTCGGCGATGTCTATACAGTCCTGGATAGGTTTCTCGCCGATCGGCACAAAAGGGCACACATCTGTCGCCCCGAGCCTGGGATGCGCCCCGCGATGGGTCCGCATGTTGATCAGTTCACTAGCTGTCTCGATACCGTAAAACGCCGCCCTCTCAACAGCGTCAGCTTCACCGACGAACGTTACCACCATCCTGTTTGCCGCCTTCCCCGAATCGACGTGCAGCACCCGCACACCCGACTCGCGGTCTATCGCTCCTACGATCGCATCGACCGTCTTCTGTTCGCGTCCCTCACTGAAGTTGGGCACGCACTCGACGAGACGGCTCACGGACTTAAAGGCCCGGATGAGGGCTCGCTCGGGATACGGATTGGGCGGTCGCCTGCGATCCACCGCGCTTTCTGGTCCGCCAATGCGGGCCTCTTCTGGCTGCCTACTGCGGCACTCAGGATGACCGGTGTCAATCTGCTATCCTCAGTCTTCAATCCAAGCATCTCCCGTCTCGCGCAGCCACCCCTCCATCTCCCCCTTCAGGTCTGACACCACATTCTCCCGATCCCCAGCCACATTCGCAAGCTGATATGGGTCCTCCTGATTGTCGTGCAGAATTTCGCACTCATCCCCTTCCCGAGATCGCTCGACCACATACGTATATCGATGCGTCCGCACCCCCCGTTTCCCCCCTTCAGGCCAACCGGGATTCGTGTCGAGATACAATGCCGAAGACGGCCGTTCCATCTCCCCACCTAGTATTCCAACAGCGTAGTCATTCCCCTGCATCGCTTCGGGGATCTGATTCTTGTGTCCTGTCAGTGACAGAAGTGTCGCAGTCAGGTCCGCCGTCCCGATTAGCAGATCATCGGTACCAGGATCGATGTGTCCCGGCCACCGAACCATCAGCGGAATTTTCATCGATTCTTCATACCACACGCTCTTCCCCATCAACCCGTGGCTCCCCATCATTTCGCCGTGGTCGGACGTGAACACCACGATCGTATTCTCCTTGAGGTCCTGTTCGTCCAGCGCCTTCAGGATTCGAGCGAAGTGCTCATCCACCCCCGTCACCATCGCGAAGTAGTTCTTCACATCACGGCGAGCCCGATCACCACGCTCATCGGCTGCCACGTTCGGTCGGGTCAGCAACTCCTCGTGCGTCGCGTCCCCGTATCGCTTGATGTATTCGTCCGGTACTTGATCGAAAGGCATATGGGGCGGGTTATACGACACGAACAGCGAGAACGGCTTGTCCGGATCCCGCCAGCCGGTTCGGTTCTCGATATAGTCAACTGCCACATCCGTCTCGTGCTTCGTCGACCACTCGTGTACTTCGAGACGCTGATCGATTCGAGCATCCCCGTGCCAGTAGTGCGGCTGGTTGTGCCAGTCACAACACCCATACGAGTGCCAAAAATCGAACCCGTGTCTGCGTGGTCCGGGAGGCGTATACGAGTCCCACACACGACCGTCACCACGCGGGCCCTCGGTGTAATGCGCCTCTTCGTTCGGCGGATCCAAGTGCAATTTCCCGATATACCCTTGAGAGTATCCCGCGTCGTGGAGCACATCGGAGAAACAGCGTTCATCCTCGCGTAGATAATTCTCATACTTCACGGTCGACGAGTTCACGTTTCCGAGCACCCCGCTCGCGTGCGGATACTTGCCAGAGAACAGCATCGCTCGATACGGGCTGCACACTGGGCGGTTGCTGACCGCATCCGTAAACACCAGACTCTCACCGGCAAACGTATCCAGGTTCGGGGTGATGACAGGATCCTCGTTTGCCACGCCGACGGCTTGCGGGCGATACTCATCGGGAAACACATACACGAGATTGGGTCGATCGAGCATAGATAGTCACCTGGAGAAATTAGCGAGATGGGTATCGAATGCATCTAATGTATTACTCGATGCGTTGAGACGTTACCGCTAGATCTCGACCAGACAATCGATGGAGAACAGAGGGACAGGCAAGAAAAAGTGGTGGGCTTGGAAGAGGCAATCAGGCGTGAGAGATATAGAGACAACCCCAAAGGGGTTACATCATATAGCCCAGGAGCCTGTCCTGAGCTAAGTCGAAGGCTTGCCGGCGGCTACCCCGAATCTGCACGAAACACTTAAGGTAGCGCCTCCGTACTGCTACGAATCCGCGCGTATGGCCTGAGCGTACGTCTCGTTAAGCCAGCGTGTCACGTTCCCCGTCACACAGCCAGCCTCCACTGCCAGCCTATCGATGTCTGGTGGGCAGAGTTCGATCAGGTGGTCGTTGAGGGTGTCCGGAAAGCCAGGACGGTATTCGGCATAGCCCTCGGCCACCTGCGTGAACGAGGTGGTGATCACAACGGCTCACCTGGTAAGTGTCTGGTGTCCATTCGTTCGAGGAATAGTCATCGTCTATCCCTCGACGTGAAGATGGGGAAACCTGAGATAGCTGCAATCCAATCCCTAATCCCGTCTTCGATCGTGTAGGCTGGTACGTAGCCGAAGTCCCGTTTCGCCAAGTCGACTAGACACGGACCTCTCAGGTGCATGGCGGGATGGATGCCCTGGCCGATCTCGATGTCAGCGTCGGGGATAGTATCTCTGACCGCCTTTGCGAACGCACTGCGCGTTCGGTTAATGCCACTCGTTACATTGTATACAGGCTCAGGAAGACGCGCTTGCTCTGCGGCGGAGACCAGCCCATTAGCCAGGTCTTTCACATAAGTGAAGTCGCACGGCCCATCTCCGCCCGTGCCGACACGTACCGGAACGCCTTTAACCGCGGACTCAACGAAGTATTCGCCAGTGCTGTGTCCGGGGCCATACACGAATCCTGTTCTTATACAGATGACGTCCACGTCGAAGTCCAACCGATAAGACCGGCAGAGCACCTCCGCAGCGTATTTGGTAGCATCGTAGTGACTGACAGGTGAGGGCAGGTCAGACTCGTGCAGGGGCTTCAGGTCAGGTCGCATCCCGTAGAGCGTGGCCGTCGATAGATAGACGACCCGTGCTCCGTGGCGACGAGCAGCTTCGAGGACGTTCGCAGTGCCGCGGATGTTGATGTCGACCGCCAGCCCGGGGTTCTCACGTGCCGGGCCGGGTCCGACGATCGCAGCACAGTGAACGACGACATCAGGCCCGTGAACCGCCTCATCCACCTGCGCGGCATCGCGGATATCCAGATCGACGTCCGGGCTGACGTGGTCCAGATCTGCCGTGGTGACATCGTGTCCACGCCCCGCAGCCTCACGAGCAACCTGGCTGCCCACAAACCCGCACCCACCCGTGATCAGGACACGCATTCGATCACTCGTCGGATTCGGAAACGGTTTCGTCTTCGACACCGAAACCTTCAATCCTGTCCACCGGAAATCTGCCTTCGTTCTTCTCTAATTTCTTCCGGATCGCCTCGCTCACGTCGATCCCGGTCTGGTTCGCCAAGCTCAGGCAATAGATCATTACGTCGGCGATCTCGTCCTCGACCTCACCTCGGATGGATGGATTACGCATGGCTTCGATCGCCTCCTCGACCGTCAGCCACTGGAAGTGCTCCATTATCTCCGCCGCCTCGATCGAGATCGACATCGCCAAGTTCTTCGGACTATGGTACCGTTCCCAAGCGCGGTCGCGAATGAAGCTGGCGACCTTCTGCTTAAGTTCGTCTACTTGAGTCTCGCGGTCGCTCATTTGCCCCCCGATGGTTCTGAACGGGATATTGGCAGTCGCGGCCGCTCGGTGCCTGCTCTTGGCGACCACCGACCGTCTGTAAGTGTCTGGCTCACTCGCTACCATCAACGAAATAGTCGGATCTGCTCCCGTGAACCGGTCGCTCAGATCCCGATCCGTCTCGTCCTTCCGATAAACGCTTTCCTTGATCGGCGCTACGAACATCAGGCCGACCATCGTCTTTGGGAGAAAGGGAACCGCCGCACCCCCAAAGATCGTATACCCGATCAGGTAATAAAGACTCAACCGCGTCTTATTCATACGCGCTCAGCAAACTGGGATGCTCTTAACTTGATGAGGGGAAGGTGGAAGGGTCAGTGTGCCACTAGCCAATTGTCCCCCATCCCCAACTCCACCACAATCGGCAAGCTCAAGGGGATCGCCGTCATCATCTCCTCTTCGACAAGAGGCGGCAGCATATCCGCCTCGTCCTTGTGCATATCGAACACCAGCTCATCGTGTACCTGAAGCAGCATTCGCGACTTCAGATCCTCTTCCCGCATTCGCTCCTGAATCTTTGCCATCGCGATCTTGATCATATCCGCGGCCGATCCCTGGATCGGCGAGTTAATCGCATTGCGTTCGGCCGCACTTCGAAGTGTCCCATTGCGCGAGTTGATGTCTCGCAGATACCTTCGTCGGCCGGTCACCGTCTCCACATAGCCGTTCTCGCGACAGAACTCGACGGTCTGCTCCATGTAGTCACGAATAGCGGGATACTGCGTGAAGTACGACTCGATCAAGTCGAGGGCCTGAGCGCGTGGAATGTCCAATCGATCAGACAACCCGAAAGCCGAGATGCCGTAGACGATCCCGAAGTTCACCGTCTTTGCTCGTCGTCTCATCTCTGCCGTGACATCTTCGGCAGCCACATCGAACACCTTCATCGACGTCATCTCGTGGATGTCGTCACCACGTTCGAAGGCCCCTTTCATCGTCTCATCACCGCTGATATCCGCCACGATCCGCAGCTCGATCTGCGAATAGTCCGCCGCGAGCAGCGTGTGGTTATCGTCTCGCGGAACAAAGGCTTTCCGAATCTCACGGCCCTGATCGCTCCTTACCGGAATGTTCTGCAAGTTCGGGTTACTCGACTGCATCCGTCCCGTGGCCGTCACTGCCTGCTCGTAGTTCGTGTGCACACGACCCGTCTTCTCGAACACCGTCCCAGGCAGCATATCGAGATACGTGGACTTGAGCTTCGTGCTTTCACGATAGTGAAGCACCTTCTCTGCAATCTCGTGACGATTGGCCAGGCGGGTAAGGATCCGTTCGTTCGTCTGATACTGCTTGCTCTTCCGAGTACGTTTCGCGTTGGGGTCGAGCCGCAGCTTCTCGAAGAAGATCTCGCCCAGCTGCTTTGGTGAGTTCAGGTTGAACTCCTCCCCAGCCAGCTCATAGATGCGGTCCCGTGTCTTGTCGATCTCTACCTGAAGGCTCTCGGAGATCTCAGCCAGCACATTCGTGTCGAGCCGGATGCCTTCATACTCCATATCCACGAGAACGGGAAGCAACGGGCTCTCGACAGCTTCAAACACCTCGGTCTGACCCATCTCCGCTATCTTAGGCTTGAGCTTCTCCCAGAGCTGAAGTGTCACATCGGCATCCTCGACTGCATACTCGGCAACGTCTTCGACGGGCACGTCCCGCATACTCTTTTGGTCTTTGCCCCGCTCACCGATTAGATCCGAGATCGGCTTCGGCCGGTACTCGAGCATCTGTTCCGCAAGCGAATCGAGCCGCAACCGGGCACCAGGAAGGGTGAGATAGGCAGCGAGCATCGTGTCGTAAATCGGGCCGCTCCACTCGACCCCGTGCCACTTGAGAACCGAAAGATCGTACTTCACGTTGTGCCCGATCAGGCCAATCGCATCGTTCTCGATCACACCACGCAGTTTCTCGAGTCTTGCGAGGCCGTCTTCATCTTCACGAATCGGGACATACGTTCCCGTGTGTGGCTTCGCAGACACGGCAACACCGACAATCTCTGAATCCTTCGCGCTGAGATGTGACGTCTCCAGATCCAGGCAGATCTCATTCAGACTCGCCAGCTCCTTCACAAGCGCATCGATCGATTCGTCTGTATCGGCGATCGCATAGGCGTGCTCGACCGAATCGAGCGTCTTCAGGCTCGACGGATCCACAGGCTCGTGTGAGGCTTCACCGTTGAATACCAACAACTGCTGCGGTCCTGTTAACGGAGCCGTTGTCCCGCCACCGAACAGCCGTTCCGCCAGCACGCGAAATTCAAGTTCGTTGAACACTTCCTTCAGCGCATCCTCGTCCCGTTCCTGGATCTTCAGATCTTCGGGCATGATCTCGAGCGGCACATTCGTGTTGATGATCACGAGCTGTTTCGACATCAGCGCCTGATCGCGATAAGTCTCAACGTTCTCCTTCTGCTTGCCCTTTAGCTGGTCAGCACTGTCAACGACCACCTCGACCGACCCGAATTTGTCTATCAGCTTCTGCGCTGTCTTGGGACCGATCCCCGGGATTCCGGGCACATTATCACTCGTATCACCCATCAGGCCTAGCACATCGACAACCTGATCAACCTCTGCCACACCCCAGCTCTCAAGGACTTCTTCAACACCCAAGATCTCAGGATCACCCCCCTGTCGCCCCGGCTTGAAGATCTTGATGTTGTCGCTCACCAGCTGAGCGAAGTCTTTGTCAGGTGTCACCATGTAAGTGGTAAACCCGTCTTTTTCCGCCTCGCCTGCCAGTGTCCCGATCACGTCATCCGCCTCGAACCCGTCGACACGAATCACGGGCACCTTGAAGCCGGCGAGCACACGATCCAGATACGGGATTCCTTCACGAATATCCTCGGGCATCGATTCGCGTCCGGCCTTGTATTCGGAGTAGATCTCGTCACGAAATGTCGGTTTGTCTGTGTCGAACACGACTGCCAGATGTGTCGGCTGCTCCTTGTTCAAGATCTCAAGCAGCGTATTCGTGAATACGAACACCATTGACGTATTCATCCCGGTCGTTGTCATTCGCGGATTGTTTGTCAGCGCGAAATGCGAGCGATACGCGAGGGCCATACCGTCCAGCAGAAACAGCTTCTTTTTCACTTTCTTCTCAGCCATTTAGGTTTTCTCTTGCACGTGTCAGGCAGCCTTCGGCTGCCGGTCGTATTCCCGGGCTATGATACCCATTCCCCAACCCCTTTTCAAACCGTCATTCTCCCTAGCTTACTGCTCTCCGTGTTCCCTCGGCTTGCGTTCAGGAAAAGCCTTAATGTCCTTAGTAGTTTGCGCTTTCAATGTTTCATCGGAGACACAAATGCCCAATTTATGCCACTATCCCGACAGCCAACCCGTTGCCCCACTCACCTTTAGGGTTTCCTTATGAACATCACCTCTATCCGGGCCCTTGAGATCAACACCAAACCCATCCCTACGACTAAGCCCCGTCAGATTAAACCTTCAAAGCACGCGGGCAACATAGCCCGCCCCATTTTTCGTTACGAACGCTTCAAGCGAGACAGCGACTGGACCGTGCCGCCGACCTGGAACCGCCCCGCTGTCATTGTCGAAGCGGAAGACGGCAACTTCGGGTTCGGAGTATCCCTGAACGGCGCACCTGTCGTCAGCATCATCAACGACCACTTTGCACCTGCGTTGGTTGGCGAGTCCTGTCTGGCTACGGATCGGCTGTGGGATATGATGGTCCGAATGTCCGCACCATATGGGATGGGCGGCCTGACGAGCCACGCGATAAGCGCGGTCGACCTAGCGCTCTGGGACCTAAAGGGGAAGGTTTTAGGCAAGCCTGTCTACGAGCTGCTGGGCGGTCCGCAGAAGGATAAGATCCCTTGCTACGCTACTGGCTCGGACACCGCTTGGTATATGGAGCTGGGTTTCAAAGGCGCAAAGGCGTTCACGGCATACGGACCCGAAGAGGGTCTGGAGGGCATCAAAAAGAACGAAGAAATGGTCGCCGAAAAGCGCGAGATCGTCGGTCCCGACCGGGAGCTGATGCTGGACTGCTGGATGTCTTCAGATGTAGAGACGGCCGTACGGCTCGCCGAGACGATGCGACCGTACAACCTGAAATGGATGGAGGAGTATCTGCTTCCTGACGATTGGGAGGGCTACTACGATGTCCGCCAGCGAGTCCCGTGGCATACGCTCGCGAGCGGCGAGCACTGGTATTTCACCAACAGCTTCGCCTCCGCCGCCCGCAGAAAGCTTGTCGACATTTTTCAACCGGATGTGCTGTGGTGTGGCGGCATCACGGCCGGCCAGAAAATTTGCGCAATCGCCGAGGCAGCGGGGATTCAGGTCATCCCGCACGCGAGCATGAACTACCCTTTCGGCCAGCATCTTGCCTTCGCGATGCCCGCCGTCACCTGGGGCGAACGCTCAGAGGGTGTCTCGCCGCCTGGTGTGGCTCTTGAAGAGATGGTCCAGATTCCAGGCACGCCAGTCATCACAGACGGCTACCTAATACCCAGTGACGCTCCGGGATTCGGAATGGAGATTACCAACGCCTGGATCGAATCCAAAGCCGTCTGAAAAGCAAACTCCCTTCAACGCAGAGTCCAGTAGGGGTCACGCAACGCCTCCCGGCCCCCCGTCATAAACGAGATGGCGGCCTATCAAATCCGCTCCTCATCGTGAGCCAATAGCGCTTCGAAGAACCCGGGCCCTTTTTCATCCCAATGAGTTCAGAGCCTCCTGGATTCCAGAGGCGGGCATCCCAGGAAGTCGAACATCTTGAGGACAAGGCGATGCTGAAAAACTACCATTTCCTCGACCTGAACGAGGCATCGGCTTCTCCGAAGCCCGACCGACTACCCACAAACCCGAACTCCGCCGCCAACCTACTCGCACCTACCTTTACCAGTTACTGGCTACGGGCTACCCGCTGCCTCTCAACGCCGTTCTTATCGACGCATAGTCAATCCCGAACACCTCCAGCACTCTCGACGCAACCCCCTCACCATCCTGCATCAGCGCGAGCAATACATGCTCGGGCTCAGCCTTCCCTGCATCAGCCTCCTCTGCCTCAAGCGCGGCGTTGTCTAGTGCCTTCAGCGCTCTCGGACTAACAGGAATGACCTCGTTGCTCTCCAGCTTTGTGGACGAGATCAGAAAGGCATCGACCTGGCTCCGAAGATCGTCAGGATCCAGATCCAAACTCAGCAACGCATTCCGCACCCTTGTGTCGTCCGCAAGACAAACTGCGAGCAGCAGATGTTCGGTTCCCACATACCGATGCCCTAGCCTCCTAGCTTCAGCCACGGCAACACCCTTGAGAGCTTTGCTTTTCTCAGATAGCGACATGCGCTGGTCTGTCCTGTCGTTTCAGCTGCCGTAAAGGCCCGTGGGTCGTGTTCGCAGATTACGCAAGGCCGAACAGACTGTTTACATTCGTTCTAAGCAGTCTCATCTTTATCCCTCTCGTATCATCAACAACGACCCCACAGGTAAATACATGAGAATTCTTGTCAGCCCTTCCCTCAATGCAGACGACTTCAAGTCGGACACACGGTCAGAGGGTCTGGCCTCTCTCGAGCGTTTCGGGAATGTGGAGTTCTACCCAGGTGATCTGACCGAAGTAGACGCCAGGGGCACGCTAGCCGTGATCGCGAACTCAAAGCCAATACACGATGCATTCTACGAACAGGCGAACGATCTGAGAATCATCGCGAGATGGGGTGTTGGATTCGAGAACGTTAATCAGCCCGGGGCAAACAAGGCAGGTGTCCTGATCACAACTTCACCCGTCCATATGAACACGGTTGCAGAGTATGCGATCGCTCAGTGGATGGCCGTGCTCAAGCGCACCTACACGCTCAACCACATGTCGCACGGTGGCGACTTTTCGCTGATCAAGACCTATGACGCGGAAGGATCGACGTTCGGGCTCTATGGCTTCGGCAGGATCGGCCAGCATACGGCCAAGCGTGCCAAACCGTTGCTTGGTGAGTCGGGTCGACTACTCGTCTACGACATCCGGCCGGACATCAGAGACCTCGCAGCAGAGTATGGCGCCGAAGCGGTCGACGATCCGGCCATCTTGTTTGAACAGTGCGACGCTGTGTCTATCCACATCTCCGGTGAGGACACAATCGTCGACTACGACCTTCTAACAAGAATGCAGCCGCACGCATCTCTGATCAACCCCTCACGTGGCAACCTCGTCAACGACGAGGATGTTAATCGTGCGATCCGCGAGAACAAGCTCTTCTACTACGTCGTCGACGATCCGGTCAACGAAAGCCGCGCGGTCCACGAGGGCAACCCACGCATTATCTGCACCAACCACAACGGCGGGATCACCACCGCTTCCGTCGAGCGTCTCGACGCCTGTTGCATCCAGCAGGTCACCGACACGATCGAAGGTCGCCAACCCGACCACATTCTTAACACCGATGCTCTAGACCACCCTCGTGTAAAGGCATTCCTCGGTCTGTAGCGAACTTGGATCAAGCGCTGGAGGCAGCAAAGTAAACAACTCTTCAATAGAATCAGTAGTATCAAGAGCGGGCACATCGACGCAGCCATTACCCGGCGTAACGATGCGCCTGCTTCGTTGCCTTCCCGGACAACGGACCGAACCACAGGAACTCTAAGGGCATCGCCGCAACCACGCATACGAGGACAGCCAGATGGTTGATCGTAAACTCAGGCTGCATGACCTTCGCTCCTCAAGGTTGCCCGGCTCTATAGAGAAACGTTACGAATCGATGATCTGGTTCTGGGCAGACAGCACAGAGCAAACCCACGCCCATTCTTCTCTGAGTTCTTCGCTCTTCGCCCACCACCTGGTGCCTGATGCCTACTCTCTCCGCTCGTTACTCCCACGAAAACCCCGTCCCTTCAGGTACATTTACAAACCCATCCCCATCCAACCTCATCGGAGACCCTTCCGGAATCATCCCGGTTTCGAGATACATCGCATTGCCGAGACAGGCCATCACGTTCAGTTGGACGGGCCCACCACCGTGCGACGCATACGGCCTACGGAACGCCTCCGCCATACGTCCGACCTGAAGCAGCGCCGTCGGACCACCACCTCTCCTCAAGTCCGGCTGCACGATGTCGACCGCCTCGCGCTTCAGGAACCGCGCGAAATCGGCTGCCGTATACAGATTCTCTCCCGTGGCCACCGGTATATCGAGCGACCGTGTCAGTTCGGCATACCCGTCGATGTCATCGGCAGCGATCGGCTCTTCCCACCACACACATCCCATCGCCTCAAAAGCACGCCCACGACGGACGGCTTCGGCCGCGGTCAACGACTGGTTCGCATCCACCATAATCCCGACGTCGTCACCAACCGCTTTCCGCACCATCTCGACCCGCGCGATATCCTGCTTCAGCGTCTCGTAGCCAACCTTAATCTTGACCGCCTTGAAGCCCTGCCCAACCGCACGGGCACAGACCTCCTGCACCTCACCGTCGTCAAAGTTCAGCCACCCCACCATGGCGTAGGCGCGGATCCGGTCGTTCATGCGCCCCCACAACTGCCAGCAAGGGACTCCCAGCGACTTCCCCAGACAATCCCACAGCGCCGTATCCACCGCCGCGATGCCGAACATGCCCAATCCAGCTGAGCCGTGATACTCGGTCTCGACGAGCATGGCCCGGTGGATCCCGGCCACATATCGCACGTCACTGCCGACTGCAATCGGTTTCAGCTCGTGTTCGATGACCGCCGCAAGGGCATCCGGTCCCCCTGCGATTCTACCGAACGAGGCACCTCCTTCACCAACCGTCCCGTCTTCGACTTCGACGCGTACGGTGACGCTACCAGAACCGGGCAATTCCTGGAGGGCGTCGGCTTGGGGGTTCGGTTTGGGGTCGACTTTACGCGTTTCGATGGTCAGGTTGGTGATCTTCATGGTATCGAAAACCTCAGCGTCAGAGACGCCTCCCACTCTAACGTCACCGTGATCAGCACGGTGACGTTTCGTCCAGCACAATAGCGAAAATACCTAAGACACGTGCGCGATGATCCTTCTGTATGCTCTCATTGGGTGATGCCCCGCATCAGCAACCTCCAGAATCACGTGGATCTCACCCGATACCTCCTCCGGGACCACCAGTATCGCTTCCTCTGCCTCTTTGCCTTCGATCGCCCCTCCCCCCTCGATCGTCCCGGCTTCCGGATACACAGACCATCGGAACGAGAGTTCGTCCCCATCAGGGTCGGAGGATCCAGACGCTGAAAGCTTGACCTGCTCTCCTGGGCGTGCATCGAGGTGGACTGTTTCGCGACCGGCCTGTCCCCTGAAGGCTGCTACCGGACTGTGGTTCGCCTCCTCAAATTGATCAGTAATACACCAGTCCATCCGTGCGGCAAAGTCCTCCTGAAAGGCATCCCGCCATCGGGCAATCGATCCCCTGTTGTCCGTGTATGATTGTCCATCGACTCCGGTAAAGGTGTCATCTACGTCGGTCCAGATTGGTCTCGTTTCTCCCGTGTATCCATAGTCTGGATACCGCTTGTTGTAGAACACGAGATCCGGATTCGTCGGTTGATACAGCTCATACCTTCCGCCCCAACCGCCATATTTCGGGTTCTCCCAGAAATTCAGTCCATTCTGGAATAGACCGAGAAACGAGGGTGTGTCACCCTCCATCGCGTGCTTCGTTTCGGGGTATAACTCTCCTAATGGGCCGTGACCGGTCCTGATGTGCTCGATCACCCACTTCGTGCCTGGATGGTCCGGGTCGATAATTCCGGTGAGCCGCTCTCGATTCGGTGACCTGCGCGACGACAGCTCGATTTTGCTATCGTCCGCGCCGGGTATGACGCCCACTCCCTTTATGCCGTACCACGTTGATTTAGAGTATGGCTTTGGGCTCACGACGTAGTACAGATCGGGAAAGGTCTCTCGAATCCACATCGCAGCGTCATCCTGATCCGAAATAGCATAGACACGTATCTTCCGAACAAACGCGTCAACCTTCTGCTCCGATCGTGTTTTCTTCACAGTCCAAAGTGCCTGTGCGAGACAGTTCGCGCCCCCCCACAGCGTCACCCACACGGGACGTGGGTCATCACGATCCACGGCCGCAATTAGAATACCGCTGCCGCTCGTATCGCCGTCGTCACCGACCCCGGCCATCCCTAGTCCAACTGGGCCTTCTCCGACCACAGCCGAAAGCGCATTGGCGTCCGGATAATCGCTGTGGTGTACACGAAGGTTCGGGATAATGTTTGCATAGGCTTCGATCTGGCGTCGAATAAGATCCGGACGAACTGCGCCCTTCAGGTGCACCGACGTCGTCGCAACGAGCCCTTCGATGTCGACATCCGTAGAGTACATCAGCAGACGAACAAGGGATTGTTCATCATCCGGTTCATTCGAGATATCCGTGAGTACAACGAGTCGCTGTTTAACGTTTTGTGTTAGATACATCACAACTCCTCTTATCTGTCATCGCCGCGAACTCGATCTGTGCGGAGTTGGCGGTCTTTGATCACCCGAGCGTTCCGGGCGCAGATTGTGACTCGTGGAGGCTCGCAGTTAAGTTGGGGAACCCTGCAGGGCACCAAACGTATGACTGTGTCATAGTCACCGACGATTCAATCCGCATTCACGACTACATAGGTTGCCACGCGTCCGGATATTGTCTTCTGCAGTTCCGAGCCCGAACACACACGTCGCTGGCGGCCACCACCTGCCTGAAGATCGATCAGATCCCGGCCCAGTCCTCGGGCGCCGCAATGGACCTATAGCACCTTTAGGCCGCTGCAAAATCTTGGTTATGGAGGGTGCGTGTCTGGAGCATCTCCTGGTCCGAGAACGAAGACAGGTTTGGAACGTTTAGCACGTCTTCCAACTCGACCATGTTTAAAGCCCCGCTCAGGACCAGCGACACATCCGGGTTGTCAAGAACCCATCTGAACGCTGCTTGCGGCATCGTTAGAATGTCATCCCGGATCAGGAATCGCAGCGAATTCACATACTTGATCCGAGTTTCCATCTCGTCCTGATCGTGTCGCTTGTTCAGGTTGTTCTGAGGGAACACTGTTTCCCTCGTGATCGCCCCAGACAGAAACCCGTTCCCGAGCGATTCTCTCGCAAACACACCCGCTCCGGCCTGACCAAGGTCGCGGATTAGGTCAGTCGACTCTCGATTCATCAGGCTGTAGACCACCTGCACGACATCAATCGACCGATCGGCGAACCACGAGCGCGCCATTGCTTCCGTGTCCGAGAACTTCGAGATTGAATGTCCAACAGAGCGGATCTTACCTTGCTGCTTCAGATCTGACAGCGCTTGCCAGACATCATCCTCTATTTCGTCAGCACCGAAGGGTGAGTGAAAGAACAGCACATCGATCCGATCGGTCGATAGTCTCCCCAGGCTTGCTTCGACGGAGGCGACAACGCCATCCGCGTCGAACGCCGTATTGCGAAAGGACGAACCTCGACCGAACTTCGTTGAGATCAGAATCTCATCACGCCTTGTCCCGAGCGCACCACCCAGAATTCGCTCCGAGATGCCATCCTCGTCGGAGGTCCCATAGAGCGGGGCCGTGTCGAACAACGTGATCCCGCCATCGAGCGCCGTCTGCACAACCGCTTCCGCATCCTTCTGATCCACATCCCCGTATGCGCGAGAGGCGAAGGACCACGTTCCAAGCCCGATCTCGCTCACGCTCATCCCGGTCCGCCCGAGCATTCTGTATTTCAAAGCTCTCTCCTATTTTCTGCTTCAATGTTTCTACGCTCGACTTCTTGAACCCTGGACTCTGCCTAGCTTCATTGTGAACTTTACGAACGGTTCGCGAGGGTATGCTCGTGTCTGTTAGCTTGGCTACAGCCTCGGATCCACAGGCGTGCCAAGCGCAGCGGGCGGTTTCGATCGACCCACAAAGCCCGCCAGAACCACCATCGTCAGAACAAAGGGCAAAGCGAGGAAGAGTTGGGGTGGAAGCTTCGGTTGGAATCCGTGGAACCCGTCGGCCAAGGCCTCCGCACAACCGAAGAACAGGCAGGCCCACAGTATTCCCGATGGCTTCCATTTTCCGAATATTAGTGCCGCCAGAGCAATAAACCCGCGACCGGCTGTCATCCTTTCCACAAACTGACTCAAGTCTGCAAGGGCTAGATGGGAGCCTGCGATACCTGCGAGCGCGCCGCCAAGGACGACCGCAACGTATCTCACGTTCGCGACAGAGACACCCGCCGTGATCAAGGCCTCCGGCTTTTCACCCGCTGCACGAAGCCTGAGACCCCACACGGTCCGATCCAGAACGAGCGACACAATAAGAAGAAGGACGAAAGCAAGATAGACCGTCGGGTGAAAGGCAATGCTCCCGGTGCCAATAAGCGGCAGTTTTGTCACTGAAGCGCTGCTCCCGTGCGTTCCAAAGACCGTATACACTAAGTACCCCGTGCCACCAAGGGCTAGGAGGTTGACGGCCGTGCCACTGACGATCTGGTCGGCACCATACCTGATTGAGCAGACTGCGTGCACCGATGCTAGAAAGGCACCAGAAAGGGCGCCCGCAAGCATTCCGGCCCAAGAAGATTCCAGCCAGTGCGCCCCCGCAATGCTCCCAAGTGCTCCGAACAACATCGTGCCTTCGAGAGCGATATTTATAACGCCTGATTTTTCGGAAAGAAGGCCACCGGTGGCAGCCAGAAGGAGGGGTACGGTCTTGGTCAGGGCGAGCTGAATCAGGACGATCCAGCCAATCTCTGTCACTTGGACACCTCCGCCAAGTAATCGGCAAAGGCGTATACGCTCCGCTCCTGTTCCAGCGTCTCGACCGACCCGGGTCGAAAAGATCTCACACGGTAGATCGCGGATTCAGGATCGAGTCCGTCGCTCACAAGCCAGCAGGCGAGAATTGTGCCAGTTCGCCCCAGACCGGCCAAACAGTGCACGGCTACCGGCTTCTCTTGGGACAGACAGGACTGGATAAACGAGATGGTCTCGCGGATGTCGGAAAGAGTCGGTGGTTGAAAATCAGGGATCGGAATGTGGATGTGGATAATCTCCGCAGCATCAAGCGCCTCGCGGTCGAGTGAGATCTCCGTCAGGCTGACGATCGCGGCAACACCCATGGCTTTGAGTTCTTTGAGATCTGCATCCAGCGCTTGGTGGGATCCGGGTCGGCGCATCCCACCGACCTTGCCGGCTCCGACCCAGCTGAACCCGTTGGGCATCAGGGCATCCAGGGAGGGGTTCTCCTAGTTACTCAACCATTGCTTCAGGCGGTGACGAAGAGGGGTCACCATCTATCCAGGCCTCGCCGTCAATCCAGACTTCCTTCTTCCAAATGGGGACGGTCTCCTTGAGTCGATCGATCGCGTAATGACACGCCTCAAGCGCAGCTTTCCGGTGGGGTGACGAAACCGCGACCAGTACGCTGATATCACCGATCTCCACCCGACCGTGTCCGTGGATTATCGCCACCGCATCCACCTCCCACCGCGACTTGATTTCGTCCCCGATCGCCCGCATCTCCTTCTCCGCCATCTCCATATACACGTCATATTCGAGATACTGAGTCGCCCGCCCCCGTGTGTTGTCTCGCACGACCCCTGCAAACGACGCCACCGCGCCATCGGAGTTCTCGAGCACCACATCGTGCAAAGCATTGGGTTCGATCTTGTCGTTTGTAATCTTGTAGAGATCACCCATCGACCAGCCGTTCCATTTTGGATTTGCCGTTTTGCATTTTGGCTTCTAGCCGCCACTAACCGGCGTAATCATGGCAACTTCATCCCCCTCGGCCAGGACATGCTCCCGCTCCACGTATTCCTGATTTACCGAGAGCATGACGCTCCTGTCCAGCCCCGAAAGCCTAGGATACTGCCCGACCAGGCCCTTGACGAGATCATTTACCGTGCTCCCGTCTTCCACCTCCCGGTCGATCTCTCTGCTCCCGACGATATCCGCACACTGGGCGAACAATAAAACGCGAACGTTCATAAAATTCAGTCTCTACCGATTCCAGTTCAACCTATAGGACGGTGACGGGCATCGCGCCCCTCTTTGAGGTCTTCATACACCGAGAAAGGCACATCCACCTTCCCCATTATCGCTTCCCCTCGACCGTCGCCGTGACAATCGGACCCGCCCGACTTCAGGAGGCCGTTGTCATCCGCGAAAGCAGCGTAGCGGACAGCGTCAATCCCTCGCTGCTTGATATGCCAGACTTCGATACCATCTATCCCCTGCTCCACGAGAGCCGGGAGCATCGAATCGTCCCGATACAGGATTGGATGCGCAATCACAGCAATACCCCCAGCCGCGTGGATCACCTCGATCGCTTGGGACGGGGGCATCACGTATTTCTCTTCATACGCAGCCTTGCCGTATCCCAGATATTTCTGAAAAGCCTCGTTGGGCGAAAAGCAGAAGCCTTCCTCCACAAGCACATCCGCCACGTGGGGTCTGCCAATCGCCGCACCATCTGCTTTCGCCAGAACCTGCTCGAACATCACGCGGATACCCAGTCGGTTGAGTCGGCCAACAATACGCTCAGCTCGATTCCGCCGCGCGTCCCGATACAGAGCGAGCGACTCGATCAGCCGCTCGTTGTCGGTATCCACGAAATAGGCGAGAATATGGACATCGCAGCCGTCGAACTTTGCACTAAGCTCTGACCCCGGGACCACATCGATCCCGTGGACCTCCCCGGCCGCTTTTGCCGCCGCCACACCTCCCATTGAGTCGTGATCGGTTAGGCTGATCGCTCGCAGCCCCAGCCCCGACGCACGCTCGACCACCTCTTCCGGGGAGGAGGAACCGTCCGAACAGGTCGAGTGCAGATGGAGATCGACACCGCCCTCCACTAGGACTCCAAGGCTTCCACAGTAACAGTGACCAGCCCGGACCCCTGCTTCAGGCCCTCTCTCCTTAGCTTTTTAAGCTGGTTGCGAAGGAGGCTTCTGCGAATTGCGCTGAAGTGCTCGAGCACTAGGACACCGTCCAGATGATCGATCTCATGCTGCGCCGCACGGGCTGCCATCCCGTCGAACTCCATCATCTGCTGGTCGCCGGCTCGATCTAGCGCCTCGATCCGCACCTGCGCAGCCCGCTTCACATCCCCTGCGATTCCAGGGAGGCTCAGACACCCTTCTTCGCCCACCACCTCGCCCGCTGTCCATATATAACGCGGGTTGATTAGGGCGCGGGGTTGGAATCTTGGCTCGCTCGGACTTACGTCAAGAACTACAATGCGTTGACTTACACCTACCTGTGGCGCTGCAAGCCCGATACCCTCGGCCGCATACATCGTCTCGAACATGTCATCGACCAGCCGGCGCACATCATCCGAGACATCTGCGACCGGGTCGGCAACGGTCTTCAAGGTCTCGCAACCCAGCTTCTTGATCTCAAGCAAACCCATCAAGGCTCCTGGATAGACAGAAGTGCCTCGTTCAGGCTTCCCGTCCGGTATCCTTCGAGATCCAGTGTCACGTAGCGATACCCGATGCTCTTTAGAGCCTCGGCAGCCTTCTCGTAGATGTTCTGTTCGAAGAAGCGGGAAATGTCCGCAGGCAGAACCTCGATTCGCGCAATCTCCTCGTGGTGCCGGACGCGAACCTGCACGAAACCGAGCGTCTTCAGAAAAGTTTCCGCTTGGTCGATCATGCGGAGTGCTTCGACCGTGACCGGCGTCCCATAAGGAATTCGCGACGAGAGACAGGCCGCCGCGGGGTCATTCCACGTTGACAGTCCCCACGCCTTCGAAACAGCACGCACATCCTGTTTCGTAAACTCGGCCTCGATCAACGGCGCCTGTATTCCTCTAGATTCTGCCGCAGCCATCCCTGGCCTATAGTCCCCGATGTCGTCGGCGATTGCACCATATATCAGGTTGTCGTATTTCCCGCCGAACGCTCCGACGACCTCTTCCAGCTTGTCAGCGAGCGCGGACTTGCAGTGAAAGCACCGATTCGGATCGTTCTGCACGTAGTCCGGGTTGTCCAGCTCCTTCGTGTGGACCGTCTCAAGCAGTATCCCGATCTCTTCCGCGATCGCCGTCGCTCGGTCGATCTCTCCATCTGGATAGCTTGCCGAGATCGCCGTCACAGCGATCGCCCGGTCTCCGAGAACGCGTTTCGCTGCTGCCGCCAAGAACGTGCTGTCGACCCCGCCCGAAAACGCAACGACAGCATTCCCGAGATCTGAGAGGATCTCCTCCAAACGGGCGAGTTTCTGTTCAGGAGACACGATCAAGCAGACTCCGGAGCGGGGCCACCCGGCAGGACAACAGCGTCGACCATCCCGTGCAGCAGCTTCTTGTCAGACGGGCAGATAGTTGCCTGCACACCGGACAGGACAGGGATATCGTCGACCACGAAGTAGTAGGGCTGCAGACGGACACGACCTTTGAACATCTTCATTTGACCGGTCTCGAAATCGTAGTGTTGCACCGGGAAGGTCGATCCGTTGTGAAAGACCTGCAGGATATGTGGGTTATTGTCGTAGAGGCGGAGTGCTGCCTCGATCGAGTGCTGCCAATCCTGTTCCGACTCGTCGTGTCCGATCACGACACCGCGGCTTCCCCAAGCGAGTTCCGAGAACCCGGACGGCTTCAGGACCATCTGACGATCCTTCTGGCCGAGAGACCCGAGCTGCCGCCAGTCCGAAAACACGCGATCACGGACCTGCAAACCGTGAATGGTTGCGTGTGGCGGCAGGGGAGCCGGGTCGACAATCCACGTCTTCGGAAAAGTCGCATCTAGAAAGTCTCGGGTCTCCTGACTAAGCTGCTGGGCCCAAAAGTCCGACAGGATCGGATGCTGGTAAAGCGCCATCATCATCTTCTCTTCGAGGTAGCTCTTCAGCGGCGGCGTTACCTTTACCAAGTTCTTCTTCGCAGCATACAGAATCAACTCCATCTTCGGGATGTTCTTCAGGTCGAACATCTCGAAGAAACGGTAGACCACGTCAATCCTTCGTAAGCCGTCCTCGCCCTGCACATACAGCCCGTCTTCGGAGAACACAACTTCTTTCGGAGCTACAACATACGCCTCGAGACCCCTCTCGATGAGCCGCTCGGCAACCCAAGCCATCTCAGGCCGCCAGCTTGCCGACTCCTCCGATATCACAACTCCGATAACGGGATCGTCCACACCGGCGAAAAACCTCAACGCAGCATCGAACCCTTCGACCATCCCATCCCGACCGCCCACGATCGGCTCGCCCAGCGAACCGTATCGCTGACCCAGGCTTGCAGTGAAACCGATCCCGCCCGGCACCGAATCCAGCTCAGTTGCGATCATTCCTTCACGGGTCGGGATCAGATCAGGCCGAATCACGAGCGGCAGGTGCTGCTTGGTCCTGTTCATCCGACCGAGGGCTACTACCGACTCCGGCTTCCCCTGGTCGAGGTAGGCCGCGACCCATTCTGGTTGGATGCCGCGCCGGCTGTGGTTGTAAAGAAGGTTGTACGCCTTGTAAAAGGCCAGAAGATGATGACCCAGATCCTCGAGATGCTTCAGAACTGGCTTCGGGAGACGCCAGGGATCCGGACCGACCTGCCAGCTGCTGTTAGCATCAGGGTGGATGGGCCGCTGCGCATCGGTGTAGAGGCCACCCTTGGGCGTAAGCCCATCGACATACAGACAACGCTCTTGCGGCGTCATCTTTGGAGGTTGCTTTTCAACAATCACGCTCAAGTGGTCGTCTCGGTCCGGGTGGAAGTGCTCGCAAAACAGAAAGAACAGGGACTAAGCTAATCATCCCTGTTCTCCATACAAGTCGCTTACTAGATGAGAATAGCGTGATCAGGCCTTTACCGCAAGGGAGCCGGCGTCAGTTCTGTTTCGACCTTAGATACGCGCCAATCAGCTCGCGATCGGCCTCGGAAAGACCAGCCAAAGCCTCCTCCGGCGGCAAGGCGAGCTTCGCCGCGCCGGGAGCAGAACCAGATGCCTCGGGAGCAGACAGGGGGGCCGAAGCCTCATCCTGCTGCTTTGCCTTCTGCTCCAAGTGCTGGCGGATGAGCTGCACATTGAAAGATTCGTCCCCGTCCGATGCCGCAACCGCAGACACAACGGCGCTTCCGGGGACGGGAGCAGGACCTGTTGGCTCTGAAGAACTCAAGGCTACAAAGGCTGAGACATCGGGAGCATCAATCTCGCTAACCGATTCCTCGACAGAAACTTCTACTTTGGATGTCGGAGCGGAACTGGCAGCCAACGACGCCTCGGAAACTGGCGCAGCGGTCTGGTGGGGCGGCGCTGATGCCGAAACCGGAGGCGGCTCGGGCGCCTGGGCAGGAACATCGGGGAATGAAGTCTCATACACTACGCCACCAGACTCATCTTCGAGGTTCAGGCGCGAAGCGACGGCTTGATAGACCGCTTTCGCTGCTTCTACTCGGGCTTCCAGAAGCTGAAGAGACTGCTTGATATCCTCCATCTTGTGGGCTGCCTCGTCCATCTCTCGTTTCGCGTACTCCAGAACCTGCTCATACAGGTCACCGGAGCCATCATCAATTTGGGGCATACGATTGTCCTTGAAGGGGAAGCCGGAGGACCCTGCGCTACGGACCTTCCGCCGTTTCAAACCCAAGAATAATAGTGGCGAGCCCCGGCGGAATCAAGCCAAATTTCCCCTCTAGAGCCCTTCGGGATGGTGGGTGATCTGTTTGACAAACCCGCTATATTACATTACGTTACCGTCGCTTTGAGGTGCCATTCTCCCCACCGGAACGGGCAGTTGACCATACCTTGAATGTTTGGATCAGACCCTAAAGGTTCCTCTACGATTCTCCTGGAAAACTTCAGTCTGGAGAAGCGTATCTGGGCTGTCGCGGGAGGCAAGGGAGGGACTGGTAAAACCGTCCTGACCTCCAACCTCGGCGTCGGTCTCGCCATACTTGGATACAAGGTCATCCTGATCGACGCAGACCTGGGCGGGGCGGACCTCCATCTCTCTTTCGGAATGCCCGTCCCAAAGCGAAACCTCAACGACTTCCTGAGCGGACGTGTCGAGTCTCTCGAAGAGGTCATCCTCCCGACACCAAGCGCAAACCTCAGCATCATCTGCGGCGGCAGTGAGCTTATCGGCCTAGCCAACCTCCCGCACCAGCGGAAGGAAAAGCTCAAGCGCCACATTAACAGCCTCGACGCGGACTTCATCCTCGTCGACCTCGGAGCAGGAACCGCTTACAACACACTCGACTTCTTCGTCATCTCGAACGAGGGCGTGATCGTTTGCAACCCTGAGCATCAGGCGAAGATCGATGCCTACGCCTTCGTCAAAAACGCCGTCTATCGCCGACTGCTCCAGAACTTCGGCCGAAACAC
>DPVD01000425.1:0-6208 GCA_003526745.1 Candidatus Latescibacterota bacterium | reverse complement strand
AAAATCCGCAACCTGATCGAGATGCTCGGGAACCACGTGTCCGAGTTCGGCGACAAGGCTCAGACACTCGTGGATGATTTTAAACCCAAACTCATTATGAATAAGGTTAGAAAGAAGAGTCAGCTCGAGGACGCCGAGCGCTTCGTCTACCTCGTTAGGGAATACCTGAGCGTGGAGATGGAATATCTTGGACACATCGAGTATGACGAGCGGGTTGTCGATGCGTGCGAAAACATGCGGCCCTTCCTTCTTGAGCAGCCGAACTCAAAGGTTTCGCTGAACATCTACAATATCCTGTTCAACGTGGGAGTGACCGACAGACAGCTTCGCTACAACAGAAAATCCTACAAGAAGATGTCGAAGGGTGTCCGACTCGAATCTAAGCTATGGAAGGACTGAGATGGTTTTGACTGTCCCGGGCTGGATTCAGAAATCCATCCTCCAGCCGCTCGCTATCCAGATCGCGTCGCCCAAAAACAGCGCCGATAATTCTCCGGCCTTCTCCATCGCCGATGCCCTGCGTGATCCCAAGAGAATCCTCTTGATTCCCGACAACCAGCCGGGCGGGATATTCATCGGAGCATCCAAATTTTTGGCCATCAGGGAGCAATACCCGTCTGCATCTCTCGACCTGCTGGTCCACCGGAAGAAGGAGTTCATCGCGCGCGAGCTCCCGGTCATCGACCAAACGATCCAGTACGAGAACTTCGTCCTGCCCTTCGGACCGAAGCGCAGGGACGTCATTGGGCAGCTCATCAAGCGGGACTACGACCTGGCTTTCTGCTTCAGCAACATCGACGATTTCTGTCCGGCCTATTACTGCTACAAGAGCAGGGCTCGCGTCCGCGTCGGCTTTCAATCGCGCGAGATGACGTTCTTTAACGTCCGTATCGTCCCGAAGAAGGAAGCGACATACGAACCAGACAGGCTGTCCCTGCTGCTCGACATCCTGGGGATTCCCGAATCGAAGGAAAGCGTCTCTTGGTCTGTATCGGAAGATGGAGCCCGCAGGATTCGCGATCGATTCCTCGTTGGGAACAAAGAGGACGAGAGACTGGTCGGGCTCGACATCAGCACGGCCCGAGGAGAAACCCTGTCAGCCAAGCACTTCCTTTCGATCGCCAAGACCGTGACGGCCGAGCCAGACACCCGGATCTTGATCTTTTTCAACTATGAGGAGCGCAAGGAAGCGAACCAGATCAAGGAAGCCCTTGGTCTTAAAGCCCTGATCTTCCAGAACGAAGACCTGCCTCGGCTAGTTGCTCTGCTAGAGGCTTGCGACCGGGTAATCTCCGGAAATACAGATATTTTCCATTTGGCCTTATCGATGGGCCGACCCGTGACGGGCATATTCTCCGCAGAACAGGTCCCGCGGTGGGCCCCTCCCGTGGAAACGGGGGCCGATATCATCGATCTCGAAGAGTTCAAATCTCGGCCGAGCACCGAATATGTGCGATTTTTCGGGCTCGAGAAAGTTCCGGCCGCCAAGGAGGAGGAGATGGCAGTGTGACGCCTTGCCATCACAAGGACAAGAAGTAGCTTGTATACTAAGAGGCTCATAGCACACTGCAATGAGCTTCTCTTTTCTGGAATTGAACGTGAACCCTTTTTCGTCTCAGAACGAGACTGCCGAGTCGGCCCGTGTCGACCATCACAAGTTTTTTGGAGGACGAACTATGATTTCCAAGTGGGCGAGTAGCCTCACGCTTCGGGGCCGGACGCGTCCCGTTGTTTTGGCCGCGATGATGCTGCCCTTTATCGTAACATCTTCGGTGTCCGCTCAGCAGGCAGTTGCCGATGTGCAGCTCGGCTCAAGTGGGGACCAAGTTCTGTCCGACGTTGTCACACTTGAGGCAAAGGCGGGTGACGAAGTTGTGATAGAGATTTTCGGAACCGGATTCTCCGGCCTCCAGGGAATCGAAGCGATCCTCACCGCGGATGATGGTTCGGCAGTCCTGAATCCATCATTCTCGGCCGGTTCACTGTATCCGATCGCCCTCCCGGCTATCAGCGACGGCCGTTACAGCGGAAGCTTCTCAATCTTCGGCGCGCTTCCGACGGAGTCGGACAACACGCTCAAGTTTTTGGGCAACTTGAAGTTCACGCTCTCATCGACATTCACAGCCGTCCAGATTACGTTGGACACCGTCAAATTCGGCACAGAGAAGACGATCAACCCGAAACAGGTTATCACGATCGCCAACCCGGGAGCTCTTCCGAAGACATTTTTTGCAGACTTGAATGGGAACCCTGGGAACCAGAACGTCGTGAACGGCCGCGCCAACCCAAGTGGCCGCTTCGGAGTTCAGACATTTGCGGGTGGTCTCAGCGACGTCGACGAAGTTGAGATCCGTGTTACGGTCGACCAAGCACAAATCGACGCCACCGCGACGGGCTTCGTGCCTAATTCACCTTTCTCTGTTGTTCCAGGCGCCGCAGGCAATCTAGGCAGCACATCGGCTTCGGCACTGACAACTGTTGGTGTCGACATCCAGAAGGCCGCTGATAACACCTACTCGCCAGAAGCTCTGACGGTAAAAGCAGAGGGCGGGTCCACAGTGCAGCTCGAGATCTTCGGTGAAGGCTACGAAGGCGCAAACGGGATGTCGGCAGTGATCCGAGTCAGCGATCCATCTGCGATTGCTGGGTTAACTGCGACACCGTCAGCACACTTCAACATTAATCTCGCAGAACCGGTGTTGAGCGGTGACACTATCAAGTTTAACCTTGGCAACCTCTTTGCGCCAAGCTCAGCACCATTTCAAAATGTGGGCACTCTTAACATTGAGCTAAATCCGGGCTTCAATGGTGTCACGTTGGAGGTCCTCAACGTTACCTTTCCGCCAGCCTCGGCAGGCGGCACAACCAGCGCCGTACTAGCAATCACGCCACCTGGGGGAATTAAAGCACCGCTCGTTGCCGTCAGCGGAAATGATGTCGTCGTGCGTCTTTCCTCGGCGACCCCAGTAAGCGGCAAGGTCGGAATGGGTCGGTTCATCTTCAAGACACAGCCTTCTTTCTCTCGAACCTCATTGACCTTCAGCCAGGTCAGCTTCATTTCTGCCAAAACCCCCACGACCATCAACCCAGACTTCGTCATCAACATGAAGTCTAACCTTAGTAATGCACCGGTCGTCAGTGAGCCGCCTGCACCTGTAACCGTTACGGATTCGCGAGCAGTGATTGGCTGGGCGACTAACCGAGCAGGTACTGGCAAAGTGATCTACGGAACTGATCCAGGAAATTTGAACCAGGAACAATCAGAGCCGACCTCTTTCCGGATTCATCAGGTTAGTCTGACAGGTCTTCAACTCGGGACACGCTACTTCTACCAAGTCATAACCACCGACGGCGCAGGGAATGAATCCGATCCCTTCCCGGCACGGCCACTCTTCTTTGTGACAAAGCGTAAGCCTGATAATGCACCGCCGCGCATAGTGCGTGGTCCAGCTGCCTTAGGTATCACAACAAATTCGGTCACGTTTCTGGTGGAAACAGACGAACTTTCGACGATCGACGTCCTCTACGGAACATCGGAAGCAGACTTGAACCAGACGGTCAGCAGTTCTGATGACTCCAAGATTCACGAGCTCACGCTCACGGGATTAACGCCTGGAGCGACGATTTTCTTTACGGCGCGCGCGACAGACGCTCTGGGGAACGCAGCCACGACACCAAAAGTCCGAAAGTTTAAGCTTCGGGCTGCCGCCGATGAGCTACCACCAAGAATAGCCGGTCGTCCAACTGTCCTGGGCACAACATCCAATGCAGCAGTGCTCCGCTGGCTTACCACTGAACCGAGCACCAGCAAAATTCGCTTCGGTTTCGAGGGCACATTCTCTGACTCGGCCGAATCGGAAGAGCTCGTAAGCGAACACAAGATCTCTCTCTCCAACCTGTTGGCAGACACTACTTATACATATCAAGTCGAGTCGGTCGACGCCTCGGGCAATGGCACAACCAGCGCAAATTTTAAATTCCGGACACGTGGAGAAGAAGACTCGATTCCGCCACGGATCACAAGGCCGCCTATGGTGGCTCGTCGCAGTGATACGGAAGCCCTGATTGTTTTCGAGGTCAATGAGCCCGCAACTGCTACCGTCCAGGTCGGGGACAATATCGCCGTCGCCTCGGACACATCAGGTGTCGAGGGGGAGTCTTTCACGCAGTCGACCGCGGCCAAGCACCAAGAAGTGCTCCTGACCAACCTAGACCCCGCAACCGTCTACTTCTACAGAATCGCTGTGACAGATCTCTCGGGTAACGGCCCGACATACAACAGGGGTCAGTTGTCATTCGCGACCCTGGGCCAGGCAGACACGAAGCCGCCAGTCATCGTCTCGCGGCCTGTAGCTATCGGTATCACAGAAGATGGCGCACGCATCAACTGGGGTGCTGACGAGCCACACTCGGCCACTATTCATATCCGTGACGAGAAGACCGCGGACGACTTTGACGATGCCATCGAGGATCTAGAGTTCAAGCGCCGACACGGGGTACCGATCTCGGGACTCTTGGCAGGAACGAAGTATGAATATCAAATAGAAACCGTCGACGCAGAGGGTAACTCGTCTACCACTGCACTCCAGACCTTCACAACCCGTAGCGGCGCGGATACGGAGGCACCAACGATCGTCCGAGGTCCAAGCGTCGTAAATATCACCGCGAGTTCGGCCACTGTCGTTTGGGGAACCGACGAGCCTTCGGACACGCGTGTCAGTTGGGGGACGACGACCAACTATACCGAGCAGATTGAGGACGCTGAAGGCGTTCGCTTCCACTCGGTGACCATTACCGACCTCGAAGCTGCAACCAAGTATCACTATGCGGTCGGCTCTGCCGATGCCTCTGGCAACGTCGTCACCACGGACGCGAGTGGAACGATTGTCGGCCTTAGTCGGGATCATAAATTCCGAACTCTGGCGACCGAAGATGAAAATCCACCGGTCATCACGGAAGGTCCGCTTGCGGAAATCCGGAACAACTTGGTTGTCCTAAAGTGGCGCACAGATGAACTCGCGACTTCACGTGTCGCGGTGGGTGTAGCACCTGGGTCAGAGGCGGCTGCAGTGGATGGGACTCCTGTCTTCGGTGCCGCCTCCCAGATTGTATATGAGGAAAACCGGCTTCGGCGTCGCCACGTCATCACAGTGACGGGTCTGACACCGGGCCTTGGTTATCTCTTCCAGGTAAGTTCGACCGACGCGGCTGGCAATACAGTCAGCGGCAGTGACCCAACGCTGAAAAAGCTTCAGCCACCAGGTGGATTCGGTAGCTTCACAACAACAACCGAGGCCGACACGCAATGGCCTGTGATCACAGGTGGCCCGACGGTTGTCGCATCGACATCTGAGAGTCTCACCATTGAATGGTCAACGGACGAAAGCTCGAGCGCCGCGATCGACTTCGGTGCATCTGAGGCCAGCTTGGCGGACCAGCAGGTCTCGACGACAAATGAGACAACGCACAGGATGGTTCTCACCAAGCTCGCGATCGGAAAAACCTACGCCTATCAGGTCGGTTCTACCGACGCTTCTGGCAACGGCGCCACAAAGAGTGCTGTGGTTTTTGGAACCACTCAAGCAGGAGAGGACCTAACAGCTCCCGTGATCTCCACAGCACCCACGGTCATCTACGTGAACGACCGTCAGGCAACGATATCCTGGGAGACGTCGGAAGCTGCCGATTCAGAGGTCGCCTTCGGTACGGCTTCCGATCAACTCCTCGAAACGCGAAACGAGTCGGACTTTAATACAAACCACTCGATCACACTGACAAACCTGACTGCAGGCACCACCTACTACTACACAGCCAGCTCGACAGACCAGAACAACAACGGTCCTGCGACAAGCTCCGTCCTTGAGTTTTCGACGGAGTCGCTGCCAGATACAACGCCTCCGACGTCTTCGTCGATCTCAGCTTCAGCTACGGATACAGAAGCTCTGATAACCTGGACGACAAATGAGTTGTCCGACAGTGCCATCCGTTACGGTACTACCTCGGGGAGCCTCGATTTCAATACAGGTGACTCTGAGGATGTGCTCGAGCACAGCGTGGCACTCACGAACCTGACGCCTGCGACAACATATACCTACACTGTGTCGTCGATCGATCGCGCCGGTAACCAAGGCGCCACGAGCAGCGAGCTGACTTTCACAACGCTCGCCGCAGGTGAAACGCCGACACTATCGGCCCCGACAAGCCTCAC
>DPVD01000443.1:0-2844 GCA_003526745.1 Candidatus Latescibacterota bacterium | reverse complement strand
TTCACCGATCGGTTCGCGAGACAGGGTGGCGCGTGTCGAGAGCTCGCGACCCTGTACAAGAGGACTTCCGATGAATCCTATCTCCAGAAGGCTCACGAAATCCTCGATGAGGTCGCCCGTTCCCAACTTCCGGAAGGCTCTTGGTACGAGTACTACGAACCAGACGTTTCTACCTCGACTCTCGATGTCCACCAGGCTGGCTTATATACGATCGAGGCTACGGAGAAACCCGAGATGTCCTCCTACAACATCATTGGGATTCTCGACTCCCGTCAGACGCTCGATCTGGACCCGTGGCTTGGGATGATCGAGAAGGCTTGCGACTGGATGGTCGACGTTCAGGATGAGGAGGGGGCCTGGCGCTTCCCGCGGTATGACAGCGAGCCACAGTGGGGACACGGCATCTTTCAAGATGTCTTGGCCATGTTATTGGCGTACATGTCATTCAACAAACCAGCCTACCTAGAGTCTGCGGACAGAGGTGTCGCCTGGGCGGAGCGCATCTGGGACCAACACGGCTACATCCCATCGGTCACACACGTGACCCCGCATCGGTATCTCGAGGCGTCGTTAACATACTTCTACGGGATCGAGGCACTCTCGATCAGATCGGAGTTATGACTTGAACGTCTGGACGTCATTCACGATGGATTGCGAGAACCTCGACTCTCTATCAGGCGTAGGGGGAGTCTCCGACTGGGCGTTCAGCGCCCGGTCTATCCGTGGGTTTGCCGATCGTCTCGAGGCCGCAGGTCATCTTGCCACGCTCTTTCTGTGTCCGGAAACGGCCGTTGCACATCGCGGTTGGCTACGCGATCTCGAATCGAGAGGACATGAGCTGGCCATGCACTTCCACCCGGACAGCTTCTCAGACGGACGTGCCCGCGGCCTGGGTCAGCTGGGTCAGTATGTCGGGAAGGTTCAACGTGAGATGCTGACGGAGGGTCTGGCTGTTTGGGCGGATGCTCTGGGCAAGAAGCCCGCTACGTTTCGTCCGGGCTGTCTTTCAGCGAACGACGAAACCTTCCAGATCCTCGTCGATCTCGGGTTTACCCAGGGGAGCGTATCGTCACCGGGGCGCAACGAGCCGGTTCTCTCTGCGATCTGGCAACCTCCTCTACTCGACGCACACCTAGCGAGCGCGGCTCAGCGTTCCCTGTCAGGTGACCTGGATTTCGTGGAGATCCCTCTGTCGGTTGACTGGGAAGTTCGATTCCCACATAGATTCGGGTGGGACCTGCCGCAGGAACTCATGATAGAGCGAGGCGACACACAAACCCTCACGGGAATCATATCCAAGCACGTGAAGCGCTTCGCAGAGCAGAAAAAACAGGTCCCGACAATCTGCGCCGCCACACACAACGTATGGGACTTTTCTGACGCTGAGGAAGAGAAGACACAGATCTTGTTGAGCCTGCTCGAAAGCATGGAGCGGCTGCAGCAATCAGAAGATGTGCGATTCATTGGCGCAACCATCGCCTCGATCGCCGACCAGTATCGCAGATCGCACACCGATGTCACAGATCCGTAAAATCTTAGAATTTATTTTTGAGTCACCCGTCCTCTCGAATCGGCAGATAGCATGAACCTCTTCAGAAAATGTCTCGCCGAGTTCATCGGCACGTTCGCCATCGTCTTCGGGGGTTGCGGCGCTGTCGCGATCAACCAGATCTCGGACGGCGCAATCACCAACTACGGTATCGCAACCTCCTTCGGCCTAATCGTCATGACAATGATTTATGCGACGGGTCATATCAGCGGCGCGCACTTCAACCCTGCTGTTACACTCGGCTTCGCAATCTCTCGTCATTTTCCACCCGCCCAGATCTTGCCCTACATCGTGGCGCAGTGCATCGGGGCTCTTCTCGGGAGTTCGATCCACCGGGTTACCTTGCAGCCCCTTATCGACAAACCGCTCAACTACGGTGTAACGCTGCCGATCGATGGCGTATGGACGACGGCTGTTATATACGAATTCATCCTGACCTTCTTCCTCATGATGGTGATCGTCGCAGTTGCGACCGACTACCGCGCAGTTGGTGAACTCGCAGGCCTCGCTATCGGCGGCACCGTCTGGTTCGAGGCCATGTTCGCGGGCCCCCTATGCGGCGCCTCAATGAATCCCGCTCGTAGCATCGGCCCCGCGCTCGTCTCCGGGCAGACCGACCTCCTTTCCGCATACATCGTCGGCCCTGTTGCAGGGGCCCTGTGTGGTGCACTATTCTATCAGTTCATCCGATGTGACGAATCACCCGGGGATCCAGCCAGCGGCTGCTGCTAGTCTCCTTTCCCTGGTGGGAAACGGTCCAGAGAACGCAAGATGATCAGAAAATACGAGCCCAGAGACCTCGAACAAATCAAGGATATCACCGTCATCTGCTTTGAGGGTGTCTCGATCGACCACAACATCGAAAAGAATTTCGGTCAGTTCGCGGAAACGAATTGGAAGGCCCGAAAGGCAGCTCACATGGACGACGACGTCGCCGCCAACTCGGACGGCATCTTCGTCTACGAGGACGAGGGCAGCGTGATAGGCTATATCACCACACGCCTCTTCAGAGATGCCTTGATCGGCCAGATCCCGAACATCTCAGTCCTTCCTGGCCATCAGGGGAAAGGGATAGGTAAGGCCCTCATGCAAGCGGCCTTCGACTACTTCGAAGAACAAGGCATGATGGTCGCCAAGATCGAAACTCTCGATCAAAACGACATCGGTCAGAGCTTCTACCCGAGCGCCGGCTTCAAGGAAGTCGCCCGGCAAATTCACTACGCAATGCCTCTTTCGGATCGGCAGATCTAACGCGTCTTCGAGTTGGTTCGCAAAACGGGCCACATCAAGAAGCA
>DPVD01000141.1:7854-9878 GCA_003526745.1 Candidatus Latescibacterota bacterium | reverse complement strand
GAGGGGTCACGTACAGCAAGGCGGGTGTCTGATCGCATCTACAAGGGTATTCGCCACACCGTGACGACAGGGTCTTCATCGCCAACTCGGAAAGTTCGCACCCAATGAGCGCTAACCCGATCATCCTACTCATCGGCGTCGCGATCATCATCGTCACCCTTGTCGGGCTTCTCGATAGCTTCGACGGGTTCGAGAGGATCCGTGCCGGAAGGCGGACCAATGGTGCTCGGCGAGAACCGACTTCTGTGGGCGTGGGGGGGCTCAGGCGTCTGCTCGGCCGACTGGTCTCGCGATCGCCTGCTTGGTTGCTGTGGAGACTCCTCGGGGTGATCGATCAAAAGAGTCGATCGGCCGAGTACGAGTCGATCACACGATTCCCTCAGGATCCCTCGGCGCGTCCGATCTTCCTCTTGGGATTTGCACGGACAGGGACGACGACAACCCAGCGGGTTCTCTCCGACTGTTTCTCATACAACGCATCGTTCGAGCCGATCGGGTTCAATCACGCGCAGTATGAGCCGGAAGCGTTCTCATCGATATCGGCTCGATTCCGGGGACAGCCAGATGCGGAGTCCCTATCGATGTACAGCCATGGTGGCGGGACCTTCTTTGCGCTCCACACACTTGGCGATTCAGAGCTCAGGGATGAGTCGGTCAATCAGTTGCGTGCATACCTGGATCACCTGTTTCAAACTTACGGGCGCAATGTGATCACCAAGGAGGTCAGGCTGTCAGGTAATGCGCCGACGCTTGCGAAGGTCTGCAGGGATCTATCTAGCGAGCCGGTCTTTGTGTTAAGTATCTCCGATCCTCTTGTGCCGGCGTATACCTTCTACAGAGCTGGCGGGCTGATCGACGGCAAGGACACTATGGGTGTCGATGACCAGTATGCCTACCGACGACGAACGCTGGAGTCGATCGACAAGGAACACTCCATGGTGAGGCTGCCCTGCAGGAACCGGCTGGAGAAGCTGATCGTTTCAATCCTTATCGAACAGGCCTTTCTGCGCGATTTTGCGATGCAGAACAAAGACATCAGCTTTCTCCTTGATTTCGAGCACCTGGGCGAAGCCATACAGGAGATATCGAGAAAATTCGGCCTACCTGTGGCCGGCGAGCCCTCCGTCTTTCCTCGAAACCTGAAACGATACCGCCAGGATGCTTTCTTTCTGCGAATGGTCAAGGATCTCCACCCCGACCTGATGGCGATCCTCGCGGAACAGTATGGGTGGGATGGCGCTCCCGATGTTCGCCCTTCGCTGCGGTCAACGATCACGAGGGCCCGCCTTGGCCTTCTTCCTTCGGTATGAGTCCAGGACGTCTTCTCTGGCGCCCCTGGACCGGCCACCTTTTCCCTAGAGCATTCTCGTCTTGAAGACAGACCCGGACACGCTGAAGAAGCTTACGCCGTATCTGACGGTCTTTGGCCTGCTCATGGGTCTCTTGTTCGCGGGTATCGTTGGTGAGGTCTGGTATCGGCACCAGAGTCTTATCCCATTTCACGAGTATCTCTACCATTACCATCCAACCGCCGGTTTCTCGCTGAACCCGGGCTACAGCTATGTGCCCCAGAAGCTCGAGGATCCCTCCAAGTATCACAACTACCGGACCCACATCAACAGCCACGGTTTCCGGTCAAGAGTTCACGGTGCGAGTAAGCGAGGATATCGCGTCCTTATGCTCGGCGATTCGTTCACCTTCGGGCAAGGTGTGCACGACGAGGAAACGTTCAGTTGGGTACTCGAAGACCTTCTGCGTGCGACACCGGGCTACGAAGATGCGGAGGTCCTGAATTCGGGCACCACCGCGTCCTCGAACGTCTCCCAGATCGCCTACCTGAAGTCGGACGGTCTTGCATACGATCCGGATCTGGTCGTCCTCAACCTCTACACCGGAAACGACTTCGACCAGAATCTTGTCGATATCGACGAGTTATGGCAGTGCTATCGATACGGGCTGAGACAGCCGTTTGCCGGACCCGACGACACGGTGGCACGAGCCGGGTGGGAAGTTGAGAGGGGGCA
>DPVD01000141.1:0-7559 GCA_003526745.1 Candidatus Latescibacterota bacterium | reverse complement strand
GAGGGGGCATGGGCTCTGGGTTCATTTGGTGCCCAACACGATTCAGCGCGTGGATGAATGGTTGCACGGCCGATCTTTCTTCTACCGCAGGATGTCGAACCGACTGTTGAACCTGCCGCCCGTGCAGGAAGCTCTGGTGTCGGCGGGTGTGGCCGAGACCAGACGCTTGGAGTTCACGCTCATCCCCGTGAACGTCAACATGGCAGAGCGTCCCGAGCTCGGCCTGCGAGCTACGGAGCGGCTTATTGTCGATCTCCGTAACACGCTGGCCGCACGAGATATGGATCTGCTCGTCCAGGTGATCCCGATGAAGGAGGAAGTCCGGGTCTCTAGGGTCTCGCCGCACAACCCGGAGCGTCGACACAACACGGAGCGGCTGTTGGCGTTCCTGGCGGAGAACGAAATATCAGCTATCTACCTAGCCCCGGTCTTCGAAAAGAACGAATACTGGTTCGACATGACGTATCGTGCCCTGCACGGGCACTTCACACCGGAAGAGCATGAGCTCTCGGCCGCATCTCTGTATCGGCACATCAGCGATCGCTTTTTGGATATTCCGACACGCGATCAGGACCGTGCGCTGGTCTCGGTCATCTCCGAGAACTTGCCGTTTACCCGGCCGGACGGGTTCTTCTCCGTTGACGACCATACGACTCTTGGGCGTCTGCAGATCCATCCGGGTGTGGCCGATACGATCGTATATACGAAGGTGCCTCAGGTGTCGGTCTACCGCTCAAGCTATGTCGAATTCAACGATCTGCTGTATCGGAACAACCTTATGAATGCGAGCCCAATCTGGGACTATTACTACGATCTTGAGGATCAGAGTGTCCTAGAGGCTTCGATCACCTTTCCCGATCCAATTGAGATCACGGACGTCATTGCCGACGTGCCGTCTGTGTATCCCGATCATACGACACGTAAGCTCGTCGTTTTCGACGGTGAGACAGGGATGCCGCTGGGCGGCGGTCTGTCACGGGAAGGGCGTGCAAGCCAGCTCCACGCGCATCGCATCGGTCGGGTGAAGGAGCTGAAGGTCCGGATCCGTCAGTATGCGGGATCTCGCAGGATTTGTCTGCGTGGTTTCAAGGTCTTTACGAACGAGGTCGGGTTGGTCGAACGATGGATCGCTAACATCACGGCATCGGCAGGGAGCTAGAGAGGGCGTATACCTATGTGTGGTATCGCGGGGCTCATCGATCCATCGCTCTCGGAAGCCCAAGTCACCGACCGGGTCCGTGGCGCTGTGGACGCACTTGTGCACCGTGGACCGGACGACCAAGGCACGTTTTGCGAAGAAGGAGTCGGGATCGGGATCCGCAGACTCAGCATCATCGACGTCGAGGGTGGGCACCAGCCGATCGCGAACGAGGCCGAGACCGTCCACGTCGTCTGCAACGGAGAGATCTACAACTATCTGGATCTGCGGAAAGAATTGGAAACGCGGGGCCATGTCTTCAAGACGCGTTCGGATGTCGAAGTGATCGTGCATCTCTACGAAGAGTACGGTACTTCGTGCGTTGATCATCTCGTGGGAATGTTCGGGATCGCGCTGTGGGATTCGGTGAACCGCCGGCTCTTTCTCGGGCGCGATCGTCTTGGCAAGAAGCCTCTCTACTATGCCGAGCGGTCGGACACGCTTGTTTTCGGTTCCGAGATCAAGGCGATCCTCGAAGTGTACCCGGACTTGGCCGAACCCGATAGAGACTCCCTGATTCCCTACTTGCGGTATGGCCTGATACCCGAGCCGCACACGATCTACCGTGGGATCCGGAACCTGCCCGCCGGGCACTGGATGGTCTACGAGGGCCGGCGGTCTCGGATCCAGGAGTACTGGCGACCCGATCCCACTGAGGATACAGACCGGTCTTACGACGACTGGAAGGGTGAGCTAGACGCTCTGCTGTTGGAGTCAGTGCGGTCACGTCTGATGAGCGAGGTGCCGCTGGGTGTGTTCCTAAGCGGAGGTATCGATTCGAGCGCCGTCGTCGCCTACGCGCACCAGGCTGGTCTGCACCCGCTGAAGACGTTTACGATCGGGTTCGACCGCGGGGAATGGGACGAATCGGGCGATGCGGAAACCGTGGCTAGACACTTCGGGACGGAGCACCACGTCCTGCGGGTAGCGCAGACCGAGCTGGAGGCGTCGATGGCTGACACGCTGGTGGCTCTTGTCCGCGGGTTCGATGAGCCTTTCGGAGACTCCTCAGCGCTCCCGACATACCACGTTTCGCGGCTGGCAGGGGAGCACGTGAGGGTCATCCTGGGGGGCGACGGTGGTGATGAGCTCTTCGCCGGCTACTCCTCATATCGAGGTATCCGGTTTGCGGAGTCCTACCGGCAGCTCCCTGCTTGGCTCGGGCAAGGCCTGCTGCCGTCGGCTGCCGGGGCTGTAGCGTCCGCTCTGCCGAGAGGCCGGCGCTACGCTGCTCAGAGAGTCCAGAAGGTCTTCGCCGACAGCGGAATGGCGTTTGCCGACATGTATTTCAGCAAGCAAGCACTGTGTAGTGACGACCTGATATCCGGTCTCCTGTCGACACCGATTGGTCATGAGGAACGTCCGGATACGTCGATCTCGGGGATCAGGCAGGTGCTGTCCTCCGAGGCGCCTGCGGTGAACAAGGCGACGTATGCCGACATCCGGTTCCGGCTACTCGAAGATATGCTCGTAAAAGTGGATCGAATGAGCATGGCCCATTCGCTCGAGGTCCGCTCTCCTTTCCTCGATCATCGACTCGTTGAATTTGCGTTGGCGATTCCGCCGGCTTTGAAGCTCAGGGGCTGGGAGACAAAAGCGATCCTTCGCGATACCGTCCGTGGGTATCTTCCACGTAGCACGGTGCAGAAGAAGAAGCAGGGGTTCGGTGTACCGCTCAGAGAATGGTTTAAGACCGGTCTACACGAGATGGTTGGGGATTATCTCGAGTCGGAGCCGGGCGGATTACCCGCCGACACGTTTGACAGGAAGGCTGTACGGCAGCTGGTGGCTCGACACCAGAAAGGTGAGGCGGATTACAGCCAGGTGATCTGGATGCTTTTGAACTACGCGACCTGGCACGATCTGTATGTCAGCAGGTCATCTGCCCGCTTCTAGTAGAGCTGGAAGGTATGCAACGAAGAGTGATTACAGAATGAAACATGGACTGTTGGAGTTTTTGGCGTGTCCGGCTTGTGGTGCCAGCCTTGTGGACGATCTGAAGGAACCTCGGGGCGAGGAATACATGGCCGGGGCGTTGTCGTGTTCGGACGATGCGTGCCGGTGCCGTTTCCCTATTGTCGATGGTATCCCCAGGCTGGTCGTAGACTACCAGGAGGAAGGAAGCGCGGCCGAGACGTTCGGCTACGAATGGGCAAAGCACGGCGAGCAAGAGCTGGAGGGCACGACGGTTTTCGGGCGGACCCAACCCCAGGATCTAGCATACCTCAAGGAGGCGACGGGGATCGACGAACAAGGCCTGCGGGGCGCGGCCATCCTCGATGCGGGGTGCGGGAGCGGTCAGCTGACGGAAGGCCTCGGCGCCGAATTTCAGACACGCGCCGTGATCGGTTGTGATGTCAATACGGCGATCGAGTATCCGTATCGCCGGTGTCGCCACCTGCCCAACGTGCACATCGTCCAGGCGGATATCTTCAAGCTTCCGTTCAAGCACGGCGTGTTCGATGTCGTCTGGAGCAACGGGGTCATCCATCATACACCCGATCCACCCCGTGCCTTCGTCTCGCTTTCAGGTTTGGTTAGGCGGGGCGGCAGGCTTTATGTCTGGGTGTATGAACGCGTGTGGAACCCATTCAGGTTCACGAAGGATGTGTTCAATGCGTTGAGACTAGATCGGCTGCCGCTCTCCGTCGTCCTCCGGGTCGTCAAGTTGGTCACGCCGCCATCCTACCTTCTTCTGTCCCTGTATCGCATGATCCGAGCGATTCCCGGGTTGCGGCCCACCACCGTGAGGGGAAAGAACACGGTGCGATACCGTTCGCTCAAAGAAATCGAGCTGACATGGTTCGATGCGCTGTCCCCCAAGTACGACTTCCGATACACGGAGGAGGATGTCAAGACTTGGTTCCGGTCCCAGAGGTTCGGAAATCTGACCACCTATCGACACGCCGTGGGTGTGTGCGGCATCCGCGATGATTGAACGCGTAACAGGGTGCCCTTCGTGAAGGTACTCCACATCACTAACGCCTATCCGATCGAGTCGAACCCGTCCTTCGGAGTCTTTGTGAAGGAGCAGGTGGACGGCCTTCGCCGGCTCGGAATTCAATCCGATCTCTACTTTATAAACGCGCGCGAAGAGGGACTTGCGCGGTATGCTTCGTGCATTCCGGACCTCCAGCGTCTCGGCCGTCACTGTGACCTTGTGCACTGTCATCACCTTTTCTCGAGCATTTCCTACATCCTGAGCGGCGTGCCGGCGCCTTTTATCGCGGCCACCTTTGGCGACATACGTCAGGCGCACCCGATCGAGCGCCTGTGCCTATATATTGTGGAGCGGTTCGCACGACGCGTGATCTACAAGAATGACACGCAGTTCGACAGCCCGAAGTATGTGTATGTGCCGAACGGCGTGGATGCGACCGTCTTCAGACGGTCCGACCGGGATGATGCCATCACGAGGCTCGGACTCGATCCGTCGACGCGCTATGTGCTCTTTGTGGCCGGTGGTGGGGTCGACAATCCCGTCAAGCGCTACGATAAGTTTTTGACGGTTCTTGACCAGATGGAGGCACATGGCGATCGCTACACGCCCCTTGTGATGGCCAATGTGGACAGAGAACACGTGCCTGACTACTACAACGCCAGCCGCTTCTTACTGATGACCTCGGATCACGAAGGATCGCCTAACGCGGTCAAAGAGGCGATGGCATCGAACCTTCCTGTGGTTTCGACGGATGTCGGGAACGTGAGGACAATGACCGCCGACTACGACGGCGGGTTCGTGTCATCTACGGGGGACAGCAACGACCTCGCACGGCTCGCTCAGGAGGCGGATTCGTGCGTTCCGAACAACGGGCCCGCAGTGCTGGAGAGCTTGCAATTGGAAGCTGCCGCGTCTTGCAGACGTCTTATACAAGTCTATGAGCAGGTCTTGGACGAAAATTCAGAGAGAAATCGAACAACGTGCGCATTCTAGGTATACACGACGGGCACAACGCCTCAGCCTGCCTGCTGGATGATGGCGTTCTGCGGGTTGCCATCCAAGAAGAGCGGCTCGTGAGGGAGAAGAACTGGTCGGGGATCCCCGTGCAGGCTATCGGAAGAATCCTGGAGACGACCGATCTCCTGCCGGTGGACATCGACACGGTCGCGATGAACGGGCACCACATGCCCTACCCGAAGAGCCGGCAGGCGATGCTGCGCGAGTTCGGCGCGACGGGGACGATCGGTGCAACGGTCAAGAAGGGGCTTCGACACACGTTCCTGAAGACTGTTTATCAGAGCCGCCGCGCGCAGCAGCGGGTGCGCGCGATGGCGGATCTGGGGTTCGAGGCGAACAGGGTCAAGTTTGTGGACCACCATATGGCACACGCCTCGGCCGCCTACTTCGGGTTCGGTGATCACGACAAAAAGATCCTTGTCCTCACGAATGACGGTGCGGGAGACGGCCTATGTGGTAGCGTCAACATCGCGCAGGGTGGGAACATCGAGCGGATCGCGGAGGTTCCGGAGGCGGACTCGATCGGGAACCTGTATGGTATCACGACGTTTCTGCTCGGTATGGTGCCCCTTGAGCACGAGTACAAGCTGATGGGGATGGCGCCGTATGCGAACGAGGAAGCGGCGGAACGCGTGGCCGACCTGTTCCGTCAGCTACTCCTGCTTTCGAAGTCCGATCCGCTCGTATGGCAGCGTTCCGGTCGGTGTCCAGAGACCTACTTTTCCTACGATTTCCTGCGTGACCTCCTAGAGCTCAAGCGGTTCGACGCGATCTGCGGCGGGCTTCAGCGGTTTACGGAAGAGCTCGTGACCAAGTGGGTGAGAAGCTGTATCCAGGCGACCGGTGTGAACGATGTCTGTCTGGGAGGCGGCGTCTTCATGAACGTAAAGCTGAACAAGGCGATCCTCGAGCTGCCCGAAGTGGACAGGCTGTTTGTCTATCCCTCGTGTGGCGACGAATCGAACGCCATGGGCGCGGCCTATTGGGTTCATAATGAGGCGCGTGGACCTTCCGAGTTGTCACCGCTCGGATCCCTCTACCTCGGGTCGTGCTATTCGGAGGACTCGATTGAATCCGCTCTAGGCGGGAAGACAGGTCTGAGACATACGAAGGAAGCGGATATCGAGAGCCGGGTGGCGACGCTGCTGGCAGAGGGACACGTGGTCGCCCGGTTCAAAGGGCGCGCGGAGTTTGGAGCTCGCGCACTCGGGAACCGCTCGCTTCTAGCGGATCCCTGCCGGGAGGATGTGGTCCGCGAGATTAACGAGATGATCAAGTCCCGCGATTTCTGGATGCCCTTTGCACCCTCGGTCCTGGAAGAGGATCTGGATGAGCTTCTTGAGAACCCCAAGCGCTTCTTCAGCCCGTATATGATGATGGCCCTCGATACCAGAGACCCGGCGAGTCTAAAGGGGGCGACGCATCCGTATGATCATACGGCGAGGCCGCAGGCGGTCCGCGAATCCTACAACCCGGACTATCATCGACTGATCCGATTGTTCAAGGAGCGAACGGGTCGTGGCGCCGTGCTGAACACGTCTTTTAACCTGCACGGCTACCCGATCGTCGAAACACCGGAGGACGCGCTACAGGTGCTCGAGCAGAGCGGTCTGCGCTACCTTGCGATCGGAGACGTCCTCGTCGAGAAGGCTGAAGGGCATGGCTAGAATTCAACTGATCCTGACACTAGACTACGAGATTCATGGTAACGGCGAGGGCTCTCCGCGAGACCTGATGGTGCGTCCCACGGATCGCCTGCTCGAAATGCTGAACACCGTGGACGGAAAGCTCACCATCATGGCCGATGTCGTCGAGATCTGGCGATTCCTGGAGGCCGCGGGCACCTCTTCGGACCCTTTCCATGGGAGAGCTATCGAGAATCAGCTCAAAGAGACAATCGCCTCCGGTCACGACGTGCAGCTGCACCTGCACCCCTCCTACAGGAATGCCAAGTTCCGGGGAGGACGATGGGTGCAGGACTACTCGGAATACAGCTGCGCGGACCTGGGCTTCGACCTCCTCGATCGTCTGGTGAGGGAAGGTCGAGGCTACCTTGAGACCCTTCTCCGGCCGGTGGATCCCGATTATACTTGTCTCGCCTTCCGGGCCGCGAACTGGTCGATGCATCCCTCGCGCGACATCACGCAGGCTCTGATCAAGAACGGGATCCGCTTCGATTCCTCCGTCTTCAGGGGTGGGCGTCGAGATGGGATGGTGAGGTTTGACTACCAGAATACGCCGAGCAGCCTGATCCCTTGGCGAGCCTCTACCTCGGATGTCTGCATCGAGGACCCGTCCAGTCCGCTCTTGGAGATCCCGATTTATACGGAGCAACGCAGAATTTGGTCGTTCCTGTCAGAAGGCCGGGTCCGACGCGCGATCCTGTCTAGAAGGAATCCCGTC